>CAITNO010000098.1 GCA_903893795.1 Candidatus Hydrogenedentota bacterium
CCCTGCCGGCTCGGTTGACCAATGAACACAGCCGGCAGGGATGCCGGCGCTCCCAGTGGGGATGTCACAGAACGGCTTCGAGAGACAGTTCGGCCAATCTTACAGGACGGTAAGGTCGGCGATGACCTTTTTCAGGACAGACGCGGACCTGGACAGGGCCTCACGCTCCTTGGCCGCCAGGGCGGCCTTGATGATGCGCTCCACGCCTCGTTCGGAGACCAGGCAGGGCAGACTCAGGCAGACGTCGTCCAGCCCGTATTCGCCTTTGAGCATGGTGGAGACGGTGAGCACGCTGCGCTGTCCGCGCAGGATGGCGCCGACGATGCGCACCAGCGCGAGGCCGACGGCAAAGCAGGTGGCGCCTTTGTAGTCGATGATGTGGTAGGCCGAATCGCGCACCTGTTGTTCTATTTTTTCGCGCTCTGCGGCCCAGTCACCGCATTTGTCGCACACGGGGCAGTATTGGTCGATGGGCATGCCCGCCACGTTGGTCATGGACCAGGCGGCAAATTCGCTGTCGCCGTGCTCGCCGAGAATGTAGCCGTGGACGTTGTGCGCGTCCACATTGCAGTGCCTGCTCAGGATGCTTCGGAAGCGCGCGCTGTCCAGCACGGTGCCCGAACCGAGCACCCGGCCGCGCTCCCAGCCAATACGGCGTGCGGCGACATGGGTGAGCACGTCGACGGGGTTGGTGACGACCAGCAGGACGGCCTTGGAGCCCGATTCGGCGATGTCGCGCGCCACATTGGAAACTATGGAGGCATTCTTGCGCAGCAGATCGAGCCGCGTCTCGCCGGGGGCCTGCCGGGCACCTGCCGTCATCACAATAACATTCGCGTCGGCGTAGTCTTCCGGTTCACCGACGTGAAACTGAACGGAAGGGAAGAAGGGCTGGCCGTCGGCCAGGTCCAGCACCTGACCCTGGGCCAGGTCGCGGTTCTGGTCGATGAGGGCGACCTCGTCGGCCAGCCCGCTTTGGGCCAGGGCGTAGCAAAAAGTGGCGCCCACGGCGCCTGTGCCGACAACGACGACTTTGCGGGAACCGGCGGTTCCAGTGTGCATGGCTCAATATCTCCGACCTGTTTGCCCCATTGCGCGGGCCTTCGACGTGTCCACCATCCGGCGCACTTGGGCAGCCGCAACGGTCTCTCGAAACGGGTTCGCTCCCGTGGTCAGGGGAGGTTGCTCAGTTTCCTGTAAAAGAAGGCCTTCGCGGCTTCGGCCGCGATGATGTAGAAGCAAACAATGAGGAGCATCAGGAAAAGCACAAAGGGCGGCAGGCTGACAAAGCCCAGCGGCGCGGCCATGGGGGTGAAGGGTAGCACGAGCGCGGCCACGGCAACAGAGATGGTGGTGATGAGCAAATAGCGGCCGGGCCTGCTTTTGATGAAGGGCCTTCGCGTCCGCACAACCAGCACGATGACCGCCGCCGAAATGACGGACTCGACAAACCATCCGGTGCGAAACTGTTCAGGGGTGGCGTGGAGAACCAGTATGAGCACGCCAAAGGTCAGGTAGTCAAAGACAGAACTTACCAGACCGAAGGTCAGCATGAACCGGACGATGAACGCAATGTCCCAGCGGCGGGGTGAGTTTACCATTTCCACATCCACCCCATCGGAGGCAATGGTCATTTCGGGGAAGTCCGTCATCAGGTTGTTCAGCAGAATCTGCTTGGGCAAGAGCGGGAGGAAGGGCAGGAACAGCGATGCGCCGGCCATGCTGAACATGTTTCCAAAGTTGGCGCTTGTGGCCATCAGCACATACTTCATCGTGTTCGCGAAGGTCTTTCGCCCCTCCTTCACGCCCTCCACCAGGACCTTCAGGTCCTTTTCCAACAGGACAATGTCGGCCGCCTCCTTGGCGACATCAACGGCGGTGTCCACCGAAATGCCGACATCGGCCGTGTGCAGCGCGGAGGCATCGTTGATTCCGTCGCCCATGTACCCGACAACGTTACCCGCTTTCTTGAGCGCGATAAGAATGCGCTCCTTCTGGTTCGGCTCCACCTCCGAGAAAACATCGGTGCCGTTGACCTGCTGGAGCAGCGCCCCGTCGCTCATCCGGCGAAGCTCCGGGCCGGTGAGCATGCGCGGATTGTCCATGCCGATCTGCCTGCCCACGGCGACGGCCACGAGGTGATTGTCGCCCGTGATGACCTTCAGGGAAATCCCGAGTTGCTTGAGCTCGTTTATAGTGTCGATGATGCCGGGCTTGGGTGGGTCGGAAAGCACGAGAAACCCCGCGAATGTCATGGCCGTTTCGTGGTCCTTGTTTATGTCCGTGTCCGCGCCGACGTCGCGCACGGCAATCCCCAGCACGCGGAATCCCTGACGGCTGAGCTCTTCAAAGTGTTGCTGGATTTGTGCCGTCATCTGTGAAAGGGGCACGGGTGCGCCGTCGGGGCCTTCGGCGGAGGCGCACACCTCAAGAACATTGGCCAAAGCGCCCTTGGTGACCACGAGGTGGGTGCCGTCCTTTTCAACAAGAATGCTCAGCCTCTTGCGGATGAAATCATAGGGCACCTCGTCCACCTTCTTGCAGGCGGAAAGATCAAAGGTTCGGTAACTCCGGATGGCGTCATCGATCGGGTTGGAGAAGCCGGTCTCGTATGCCGCGTTTATATAGGCATAAAGGAGGGTCTTCTCGCTGTCCTTTCCTGACGGGTCCAGGGCGGAGTTTACCTTCACAATCCCCTCGGTCAGTGTTCCCGTCTTGTCCGAGCAGAGCACATTCATGGTGCCGAAGTTCTCTATGGCGGCCAGGCGCTTTACGATTACCTTGAGGCCCGCCATGTGCTTGGTGCCATAGGCCAGATTGATGCTGATGATGGCGGGAAGCATCTGCGGGGTGAGCCCCACGGCCAGCGCCAGGGAAAACAGAAAGGAGTCCAGCACGGGCCGGTGCAGGAACACATTGACCGCGAAGATGGTAAGCACCAGCACCAGGGTGACTTCGGTGAGAAGATATCCGAAGCGTCGAATCCCGCGCTCAAAGTCCGTTTCCGGCGGTCTGAGTTTGAGCCGTTCCGAGACCTTGCCAAACTCGGTCTCCTGCCCTGTGTGAACCATCACCGCCTTGGCGCTGCCGCTCACCACATGCGTCCCCATGAACAGCGTGTTGAGCCGCTGCGCGAGCGGGGCGTCGGCCGCGCAGACTCCGGCCGCCTTCGCTACGGGAAAGGTCTCGCCGGTCAAGGTTGCCTCGTCCACGTAGAGGTCGGTGGACTCCAGTATCACGCCGTCTCCGGGGACCACGTCGCCCGCGTTGAATACGACCACATCCCCCGGCACAATCTCCTCGGTGGGTATGTCAATCTCTTTTCCATCGCGCAGCACGGTCGCCTTGACCTGGACGATGGAAAGGAGCTTCTTGATCGCGTTCGTTGCGCCCCGCTCCTGCCAAAAACCGAGCAGTCCGCTTACAAGCACAATCGTCAGGATGATAATCGTGTCCGTGCGGTCATGTAGGAAGAAGGACAGCCCCGCCGCGACGAGCAGGATAATCATGATCGGGCTTTTGAACTGCCCGATGAGCAGCGTCAGGTCGCCTGACCGTCTCTTGGGCTTAAGCAGGTTGGCGCCATGACTCCTGCGCCTCGCGTCCGCGTCGCGGCCGGTCAAACCCTGCGGGGTTGCCTGAAGCAGTCCGAGCACCTCCGTGGCGGGACTGCTCCAAAAGGTTTCCAAGTTCCCTGCCATGCCGCCTCCTTTCTTAGGTGGGAAAGCATCGGGCGCGGACCTCAATCCACGTCCAGTTCAATAGTATGGGCATTATGATCGTCAATCAAACGGGCTGTTCCGTCGGGCTGGGGCACCCCGTCAAGCGACATGCAACGCACGGACTGTCCACCGCCCGCATTCCGCACGGTAATATGGTAGATGGTCTCGCGGAAGCGGTAGTGTATCTTGAACGTCTTCCAGTCCGGCGGTAGGCAGGGGGTGAACCGAAGCGCGTCGGTGTTCACTTGCAGGCCGAGCAGGGACTCGGTGATGAACCGGTACATCCATCCGGCCGCACCGGTGTACCAACTCCAGCCGCCGCGGCCGGTGTGCGGGGCCGCGCCGTAGATGTCGGCCGTCATTACATAGGGTTCCGCCTTGTAAACCTGCATGGTCTCCGGGGATGCGGCATGGGCGATGGGACTGAGCAGCGAGAACATTTCCCAGGCGCGTTTTGTATCGTTCATGGCGGCAAAGGCCATGGCGGCCCAGATGGCGGCGTGGGTGTATTGACCGCCGTTTTCACGCACACCGGGGATGTATCCCTTGACATAGCCGGGGTTCATTTCAGATTTGTCAAAGGGGGGATCGAAGAGCTGGACGAGTTTGGTGTCCCGGTGCACGAGCCTGCGGTCCACACTGTCCATGGCCAACTGGGTGCGGTCGGTCGCCCCCGCCTTGGAGAGGACGGACCAGCTTTGGGGGATAGAGTCGATTTGGCACTCGACGTTTTCGGCGGAGCCGAGCGGGTCGCCGTTGTCGAAATAGGCGCGCCGGTACCATTCCCCATCCCATGCGGATGCCTCCAAATGCAGCCGCAACCGTTCAGCCTCTGCCAGGCATTTGTCCGCGAAGACGCCGTCGTCATGCAGGCGGGCCCGTTCGGCAAAACGTTCCAGCACATCGTAGAGGAAGAATCCGAGCCAGACGCTTTCGCCCTTGCCCCCTTCTCCCACGAGATTCATTCCGTCGTTCCAGTCGCCGCTGCCCATCAGGGGCAGGCTATGGTCGCCGAAGCGCAGTCCGTGGTTGATCGCCCGCACGCAGTGTTCGTACAGCGTACCTATCTCATCGGAGACGTGCGGCAGGTCGTAGTAGGAATCCTCCTCCTGGCGAAGGGGTCGCGCGTTGAGGAAGGGCACGCGCTCTTCCAGCACTCCCGTGTCCCCCGTGGCCGTGACGTACCGGCACAAGGCGTAGGGAAGCCATAGATAGTCGTCCGAACAGTGCGTCCGCACCCCCCGCCCGGAGGGAAGATGCCACCAATGCTGCACGTCCCCGTCATTGAACTGCCGCGCGGCGGCGCGAAGCAGGTGCGTCCGCAGCAGGAGCGGGTCTGCATGCAGCAGGGCCATGGCGTCCTGCAACTGGTCACGGAAGCCGTAGGCGCCGCCGGACTGGTAGAATCCCGTGCGCGCCCACATGCGGCACGAGATGGTCTGGTACATCAGCCATCCATTGGCCAGGAAATTGACGGCCTGGTCGGGCGTCTCCACATTGAGGACGCCCAAAGTGCGGTTCCAGTATTCCCACACGCCCTCCAGTGCCCGCTGGGCCGCCAGAACACCCCGATGCTGCTTGATGAATTGCCGCGCCTGGTCCTCCGATTCGGCCGCGCCAAGGAGGAAAACCATCTCCGTTTCCTCGCCGTCCTCAAGGCTCAGGGCGGCCTGTATCGCCGCGCAGGGGTCGAGTCCGGCGCCCACGCGGCCCGACAGGCGGACACGGTTCAGCGCCGCCGGGTTGGCCGGGGTTCCGTTGCGGCCGAGGAATTCGGCGCGGTCGCCCGTGACCGTGTGCGCGGCTTCGCTGGTGTCGGCAAACACGATGCGCCCACCAAAGTCGGAATTGTAGGCGTTTCGCGCAAAGATGGCGCCGGTTATGGGGTCAAGCTCCGTGACGACATGCATGAGCGTCTTGTCCCGTGTTTCGCCCAGCACCAGTTCCCAGTAGGCGGTGATCGAAAGGCGGCGGGGTCGTCCTGAATGGTTGACGACCTTGAGCCGCGCGAATTTCACCGGGGCATCCATGGCAACGTACACCTTCAATTCGGTGGCAATGCCGTCTTCCTGGTACTCGAAAATGCTGTAGCCGAAGCCGTGGCGCGCGACATAGGGCAGGGCGCCGCGCGCGGGCTGCGGAGAGGGCGACCAGTAACGGCCGCTCTCTTCATCGCGGAGGTACAATGCCTCACCGCCGCCGCCGCTCACCGGGTCGTTGCTCCAGGGGGTGATGCGGAAATCGTGGCTGTTCTCGGCCCAGGTGTACACCCCCCCGCTCTCCGACACGACGGTCCCGAACTGCGGGTTGGCGATGACGTTCACCCAGGGGGCGGGGGTGTTCTCCCCGGGCTTCAGAATCATGATGTATTCACGCCCGTCGTGGGTGAAACCACCGAGGCCGTTAAAGAAGGCCAGATCATACTTGGCCATCTCCGCCGTGGTTACGGCCACCCTGCGGCTCACGGGCTTGAGCGGCGCCATCGCCGCCTGGGGCCGGCTGCGCCGCTCCACCTGGTCCTGAAAGGTGCCTGCGTCATCCACCAGCACCACGCTGGCCACGGCCTGAAGCAGCACGCGGTCCTCCTCGGCGATCTGCTCCCCCCGGCTGACAAACACGCCGCCCGGCTTGTCCACCAGCCCCGCTTCGGCGCTGGCCGCAATGAAGCCCATGATGGAGTCGTGCAGTTCCTGGCGGTAGGCCGAATGGTCCTCGTTCCAGATAACGAGGTCAACGTGCAGTCCCTTCATCCGCCAATAGGCGTGCGCCTGGACCGCCTGACGGACCAGGTCCAGCCTTTCCCGGTCGCGGATGCGGACCAGAATGATGGGAAGGTCCCCCGAGATTCCATGTCCCCAGAGTCCCGACTGGCCGCGGGTGTTGCGCACCAGTATGGAGGAGCCTGCGCGCAGGAGCGCCGTCGCGTAGATGACCGAACCGGCCAGGCGCCCGTAAATCTGCGCTTCGGCCTCCACGGCGTTCAGGTGATGCAGTTCGGCATTGCTGTGCGTCCAGGCCAGTTCAAAGACGCGGTCGGTGAGGCGGGGATCGTGATACCTTTCGATCAGCGCCGCGGCGGCCTCGCGCGTTTCGGCAACGCCCGTGACAAAATCCATCCGCGCCATCCCGTTCGGTTCAATGCGAACCGTCCCGCGAATGGAGACGATGGGGTCCAGCACCGCGCCTTCACTGTCGGACAGGCGCTGGTTGCGCAGCATCGCCGCCGGTGACACCAGGGTCCGGCCCCTTCCGGTGAATTTCGCCCGGTCCGTTTCAAAAGAAATCGTTCCGCTGGCCTCGCCCTGCACCGTCATCAGGTGCACCATCCATGGCGGCCGCTCCTGGGCGGAACGGGGGCGGCGGGTACAGAGAATGGCCTGGCGGGAACGCACCAGTTCGGTCTGCACAAAAAGGTTGCTGAATGCCGGGTGGGACAGGTCCTGGCCGGCCGGCGCCAGCACAACCTCGGCATAGCTGGTCACCTCAATGGTGCGGAACCTGTCGGACCGGTTGGTGATGCTGACGCGGCGCAGCTCGATGTCATCCTCGGGCGAGACGCTGACTTCGGTGTGAATCTCAATATCTTCGTCGCGGCGCCGGAACTCGGCCTTTGCCTGCGCAAAGGTGGCCTCGTAAAGTTTGGCGCTTCTCAGGGTGGGCTGGTGCGCGACAGACCAGAAGATTCCGGTGTCCACATCGCGCACATAACAGAACGCGCCCCAGCAGTCGCGGGTGGGGTCCTCGCGCCATCGTGTCACCGCGAGGTCGCGCCACCGGCTGTACCCGCCGCCCGCACTGCTCACCATGACGTGATAGCGCCCGTTGGAAAGCAGATGAACCTCGGGGATGGGGGTTCCGGGGTCGGTGAGGATGCGCACCGTGCCTTCGGCCTCCGCCGATGCCGTGCGCGTGACATTGGCCTCAACCGCATGCGGATATATCGGCCGGGTAGTCTTGGGAATGCGTTCCTGCAGGAGCAGGGTGGTTGCCTGAAAGGACGGGTCCGCCTGAAAGCGCCGCTGCATGGGCCGGTCTAGCAGCAGGTAGGCCAGTGAGAGCAGGCTCATTCCCTGGTGGTGCGCCATGAATGACCGGATGGTGACACCGCCCGAACCCAAGGGCAGGCGTGACGGTGTGTAGTCCACGGCCTCATAGAAGCCGTAATGGCCCTGCCGCCCGTCGGCGTCGAGCCGCTCCAGGTTTTTGCAGGCGGCCTCCGGCGCAACCATTAGGGCCATGACCGAGGCATAGGGCGCGATGACAATGTCATCGGCCAGTCCCCGCTTCAATCCCAACCCGGGCACGCCGAAGGCGCGGTATTGATAGCTGAGATGCACGTCCCAGGCGTTGTAGCCCGACTCCGAAATGCCCCAGGGAACGCCGCGCTGCCTGCCGTAGGATATCTGGCGCCGCACAACCGCCTTGTAGGTCTGGTCCAGGAGGGTGCTGCCGTAGGTCGGCATGACGAGCAGTGGCATGAGATACTCGAACATGGAGCCGCTCCAGCTCAGCAGTGCCGGCGCGCCCTTGGAAGTGGTCAGCAGGCGCCCCAGGGCAAACCAGTGCTCCTGGCCCAGCAGCCCCTGCGCAATGGCGCAGAAGCTCGCCAGCCGCGCCTCGGAGGCCAGCAGGTCGTAATAGCCGCTGTCCATCCGGTGTTCGCCCACATTGTAGCCGATGGAAAAGAGCTCGCGGGACTTGTCGAAAAGAAAGGTGAAGTCCATTTCGGAGACTTCCAGGCACCGGGACGCAAGCGTCTCCACGGTGCGGATCCGTTCCAGAGCGGCGCGGGCGCCCTGGACCACGGCAATGCGGAGGCCGTCGAGCCAGGCAGTCGTGCCCGCACCCTCGGGTGATGGGGCGGCGCCGGTTCCTGAACGGCGCCGCTGCACCAGGATGCGGTCGATTAGCGGGACCAGCGACTGTTCCAGCGCGGCTGTTTCGCGAAGGGTGGGTATGGCCTCAAGGCGCTCCAAAGTGGCACGGAACTCTTCAAGAGCGGCGTTGGCTTCGGTCCCGCCGGAAGCCCACAGATCGGCTGGGGCCGGTGGAAGAAGCGCCCACGGAGCAAGACAGGTGATGTCGTCGCGCTGCTCTGTAAGACTCTCGTTCAACGCGCGCACCCACATTTGAAACTCGCCGTGCGGCCCCTTCTCCACCGTAATGTGTGCGGCGGTTTCCAGCAAGCACCCCAGCAGCACGATGGAGGCGCCCAGCGTGGCGGGCCGGTCATTTGCCTGCGCATCAAGCCGCCCGGCATCCTGCAGCACCTCTTTGAGGGCCGCAAGATCACACCCATGCACCGGCACCTTCAGGAGTCGGCCGGCGACATCCATCAGCACGCGGGCAGTGTCCTGCGCTCCGTCGAACACCCGGGGCAGCAGAATCTTTCGGTCAACCATCTCCAGGAGGCCGCGGCGCAGCACGAGCAGATGTCCCAGCAAATTTCCACTGTCCACGGTGGACACATAGCGTGGGGGCAGCGCCGCCAGAGTGCGCGTGTCATACCAGTTGAAGAAGTGGCCGCGATATTTTTCCATGCGGTCCAGCGTGTCCAGCGTGCGCTGCGTGCGCAGCAGCAGAACACCGGAAGAGCAGTACCCGAAATCCTCGGCGGCAAGATTGGCCAGCAGCGACATCCCGATGTTGGTGGGACTGGTCCGCGAAGCCACGCTTCTGACTGGATACTCCTGGAAGTTGTCCGGGGGAAGCCAGTTTTCCTCCGCCGTCACGAAGGTCTTGAAGTATTTCCAGGTTCGCCGCGACAGTTTCCTCAGGAAGAGGATCTGGCCTTCGGAAAGATGCACCTCCTCCGGCCGGGTGGGACGGCTCATCCACCAGGCGACGAACGGTGACGCCGCCCACAGCAGCAGGACGGGCAGGGCGACAGGCAGATTTTCCGGCTGAATCAGCGCCATCAGCGCAAGAACGATGGCGGCCACGGCCGGTCCGATCCGCATGGTTTGGAAATGCCCCCACAAATCTGTGCTCGCGCACCGCTCCGCGTCGCTTGCGGTCGTCCACTCCAGCATTCTCTTGTGCGTCCAGAGCATGCGCGCCAGCGTGCGCGCAATGGCGTCGAGGCTGGAAAAAGCGTCGTAGGGAACGAGCATCAGCGTGAAGAAGAACTGCCCCGCCTGGCGGAGGCATCCAGGCGTGAGGGCGCGCAAATGCAGATTCCACGGGAGGTCGCGCGGCTTGCGGGCGAGGTCGCCCGACGCAGCGAGTAGCGGGGGGACGGCCAGGACCGCAAGGACAAAAAGCGTTGCCGCCGCCGCCAGCCACGGCCAGGGCAGCATCCATGCGAGGACCAGTTGCAGCACCATCGCCGACGGCACCAAGCTGCGGCGGAGGTTGTCGAAAATCTTCCATTTGGAAAGGCCCGAAATGGGGTTTCGAACCCATCCCGCCTCCGGCCCCGGAACGCGCGGCAGCACCCACCACGCAATCTGCCAGTCGCCGCGAATCCAGCGGCGCCGACGGCTGGCATCGGCGGAATAGCGGAAGGGATGATCCTCCAGCACCTCGACATCGGTCAACAGCGCCGACCGGGCGTAGCCGCTTTCGAGCAGGTCATGGCTCAGGATGGCATTGTCAGGAAGGCCATCGCAGGCCCGCCGGAAAACATCGACGTCGTAAATTCCCTTTCCGATGAAGGAGCCTTCGGCAAACAGGTCCTGGTACACGTCGGACACAACGCGCGTGTAGGGGTCCAGTCCGGCGTCCGCCGCGAACAAACGCGCGTACAGGGAGCGCGAGGCGCTGGGAAGGCTGGTTTCCGCGCGGGGTTGAATAATGCCGTAACCTTGAACGACCCTCCCCCGCGCGGCGTCAAAGACCGGCCGGTTGAGCGGATGGCTCATGGCCTCCACCATGCCGCGCGCGGCATCGCGCGGAAGCTGGGTGTCCGTGTCCAGCGTGATGACATAGCGGATTTGCGGCAGTACGGCGGTGTTGCCGGCGACTTCGCTAAAGGATGCCGACGACCCGCCGCGCAGGAATGCGTTGAATTCCTTCAGTTTCCCCCGCTTGCGCTCATAGCCCATCCACAGGCTGTCCTGCGCATTCCACCGACGGGGCCGGTGAAAGAGAAAGAAGAGGTCATTCCGTCCGTTCTTGTATTTTTCATTGAGCGACTCTATTCCTTCGCGCGCCAGACGGACGAGTTCGGCGTCTTCCTCCATCACCTCCTCCGGCGCGTCCCTGAGGTCGGTGAGCAGGGCATAGTGCAGGTGTTTGTCGGCGTTGGCGACATAATGGATTTCAATCGTCTCCAACAGGTCGTGCACGGCCCGGACACTGGACAGCATGGTGGGCACCACGACCATGGTGCGGTGCTCCGGGGGAATGCCCTTGCTGAAATCCATGCGCGGCAGGGGCCGCGGCGGAAGCAGCACGGTGACGACCCAGTTGACGATCCCAATGGCACCGTGAACACCGAGCAGCAGGACCGGGAGCATCAGAAGGATCTGCATCCAGGACGGCAACCCCGCGCGGGTGGCCCATTCATGCCCCGCCGCCAAGAGGCCCGCGGCCAGCACAGTGACCCCGGCCAGGTAGAGGAAAAGGGGGTGGTTTGCCGCAGCCGCAATCGCTGTGCGCAACGACATCCTTGCGCCGACAGCACGCTCCAGCGACCGGCGCCCCTCGTCGATTAGATGATAGCCGACATGCGCCTCGCGCCTGGCGGAGCCACCGCTGGCGGCATTCGCCGCAAGCCGGACGGCCTCGCGCGCCACGGCATCCTCCGCAAGGGAACTGTTCTTGGCAATTTCCTCCACGGCGTGCCGGTACAGGTCGCGGGTGGCAAAGTTCATGTCGGCATACACGTCCGACGGATCGTTGCCCAGGGCCTGCTCGACCACGCTGTGATCTTCGACGAAACCGCGCCAGTCGACCACGCTCAAGAACCGAAGGCTGGTGACGGTGTTGCCGATGGACACCTGGTCCATGGCCTGGACCTGGCTTTCCTTTTGCACGAGATGGGCAATTTTCAAACCCTGTTCGGAGACGCGATGCTCCAGCCAGCTCAGGGCAAAGGCGAAGTGGGGGCTCTGGCCGTGCAGGTGGCGCGTCAGTTCCGCCAGGAACGCGCTGGACAGGGGTGGATTGGCCCGCGCCATATCGGCCAGCACAAGAATCAGGTCGGAGGGATTCTGCTCCACCACGCCCACCATGCGCTCCGCCCACTCGGTTGCCGAAACGCGGTCGCGCAGGCCGGCCTCCAGTCGAACGGCCACACGCCGCAGGTTTTCAATCAGGGCAAGCCTGAGCATGATTGGAATGGCCCAGAGTTCGCCCAGGGTCAGGGGCTTGATGGTCTGGTAGGCCGCGACGACCGCGCCCAGCGTCACCGCATCCACCGCGCCGTCGGCATGCGAAATGAGTTCCATCGCAATCGCGTACACGCGCGGGAAGCCGGCCGCCGTTCCTTTTGCCAGTCGGGGCAGGCTTCTGCTGTAGGTCCGCGGAAGATGGCGGCGCGCCATGCGGATCTGCTCCTCGATCACATAAAAATTGTCCAGCAGCCATTCCGCCGCGGGCACCACCCGCCGCTCGCTTTTCAGCGTCGCCGCGAGGGCGTCATAGGTGCGCATCAGTATGCGCTCATTCTCCTCCAGCCTTTGTATGAGCCGGTCGGGCGCGTTTCCCACCGCGAGTTCGTGCTGCCCCGCCAGGGACTTGGCGTGCTGCTCCAACTGGTTGACGCTGTACAGTTCGGCGCGCAGCGGCTGCTCGTCCGCCTGGGGCTCCAACGGACTGTCCGTGCCCGCTGCCTGATACCAATTCACCAGACATTTCAGGCGCTGCTTGATTCTGGGTGGAGGTCTCAGCATTTCGTTCGCCTTTCTGCTAGTTTCAATTCCCCGCGCTGAGGCGATCCACCCATGTGCTCCTGTTCCTTCCGGGCTGGAAGGCATGACCTGCGACGGGTGTAATGGCGTGTGCCACACTAAATATCTAACGCAGCGCTCCGAGGTGCTATTCCGGTATGCCAGGTGCCAACCCGGCCCCGAATCACCGGGACGGTCATTTGGTTATGGCGGGGTGGAGGGCGCCTCTTTTACCTCTTGCGGACATGGCGATCCGGTTTCCCCCGCAACCGGGGACCCGGTCCCGAAATCGCGGGAAGCCGAAGGCATGTACGCATCGAAGATGTCTCGAAACGGCCCGTGGTTGAGTTTGAACGCTGCGAGAATAGCCGGGTCAAAATGCTCCGGTCGGATGCGGTCATCACCCCGGGTGATGATGTCCGCCGCCGTGGCGTGATCAAAAGCGGGCTTGTAGGGCCGCTTGCTGCGGAGTGCATCGTAAACATCGCATATGTTCATGATGCGCGCCGACGGCGGGATGTCCTCCCCTTTGAGTCCGCTGGGATAACCTCCGCCGTCCCAGCGCTCGTGGTGGCTCAGGGCGATCTCGGCGCCCATCCTGAGATAGGGGGACTTGCCGCCGCCGAGGATTCGCGCGCCCTGGACGGTGTGGCCCTTCATGATCTCCCACTCGTCCGGCGTGAGGCGTCCCGGCTTGAGCAGTATGTGGTCGGGGATGCCTATCTTGCCAATGTCGTGCATGGGGCTTGCAAAAATGATCTTGTCGCGAAATTCCCGGGCACAGCCAAGTTTTTCGGAAAGCACGGCGCAGTATTCGCTGATGCGCCGCACGTGGTCGCCGGTGTCAACATCCCTGTGTTCCGTGGCGCGGATCATGGCGAAGATGGTTTCGTGGTAGCTTTCCTGGAGGTCGGCCGTTCTCTCCCGCACACGCTGTTCCAGCAACTCGTTGTTAAGCCGCAGTTCCCAGTGCAACAACCGCACTTCAAGCATGTTGTGGATGCGTGTGAGCACCTCGGCCAGGTCGAAGGGCTTGCTGATGAAATCCTTGGCGCCGGACTGGAGCGCGCGAAGCTTGTGCCCCGGCTGGGCGGTGATCACGAGCACCGAAAGATAGCCGTCCGCCTCGATTTGTTTGAGGCCCTCCATCACCTGGAATCCGTCCATTCCGGGCATCTGAAGGTCCAGCAGAATAAGGTCGTAGCGGTTCTTTGTGTGAAGCCCACAGACCTCGTGGGGGTTCATTGTGGATGCGACCGACCTGTAGCCTGCGTTCTGCAGCATGCGTGTCAGCAGGAGCACATTGGCTTCCGTGTCGTCCACCAGCAGGATGCGGGCATTAAGGATGTCAGCCGCGCTTATCACGGTCGGTGTCCCGGATCAGCCCTCCGGCTTTCCCCCTCTTCGGCAAACTCCATGACCGCGTTCAGCGTGTCCATGAACTCCTTTATCTTGATCGGCTTGGTGATGTACCGGAAGAAACCCGCATGAAATCCCTTCTCTGTGTCGCTCGGCATGGCATTTGCACTGAGGGCGACGACGGGAATGTGGCACGTGGCGGGGTCCGCGCGCAGGATTTTCAGGGCCTCGTAGCCCGTGATGTCAGGCAGGTTTATATCCATCAGGATCGCCGCCGGCCGGCAAGACCGGGCTAGAGCGACGCCGCCCGTTCCGGTGTCGGCCGTCAGCAGTCCAATATCGGGGCGGCGCGCAACCAGATATTCGACCAGTTTCATGTTGGCAGGGTTGTCTTCTATATAAAGTAGGGTGCGCACTTGGGAGCCGTATGCGGCCACTTCCATGGGTTCAACCCGCTCAAGGGGCATCTCCTGGACATCGGCAGAATCAAGCTCGAACCAGAACACGCTTCCCACCCCGACGGTGCTCTCAACGCCAATGGTGCCTCCCATCAGCTCGGTCAGGCGCTTCGCCACGACAAGGCCGATGCCTGTGCCTTCCTCCACGCCGGATTCCTGTCCGAGGCGGTTGAACGGTTGGAACAACTGCTGCAAGCCTTCCGGAGACAGTCCCGCGCCGGTGTCCTTGACGCTGACTCGAACTCGTCCGGGCGAGCTCACGGCGCAGGCCACCTCAACCGCACCCTGCTCGGAGTTGTATTTGACCGCATTGGAAAACAGGTTGATGATCACCTGTTTCAGGCGGGTGCGGTCGGCCTTCACATGATAGGGGGCCTCGGACGGCAGCAGGGTGATGGTAATGCCGCGTTGCTGTGCCTGCGGCTCCAACATGCTTCGGCATTCGAGCATGACTTCGGCCAGCAGCACCGGCTCCTGCGACATGGGAATCTGCCGGGACTCTATTTTCGCGAGGTCAAGCACCTCATCGATCAGTTTCAGCAGATGCCATCCCGCCTTGAGGATCTGGGCAATACTTTCCTGCTGGGTGGCTGTCGGCGGCTGGGACTCGGATTCCATCAACTGGGCGAAACCTAGGATGGCATTGAGCGGGCTGCGCAGTTCGTGGCTCATGCTGGAAAGGAAGTCCGATTTGGCGAGATTGGCCTTTTCCGCCACGGTTTTGGCGCTCTCCAGTTCCAGATTCTTCTCCTGCAGCGTCTGCTCAAAGCGTTTGAGTTCGGTAACGTCGCGCGCCGCGGCAAACACGCCCTGCAAGGTCCCCTCCTGGTCGAACAGAGTGGTGGCGTTGTAGGACACCACGGTCTCCTTTCCACCCCTGGAGCGTGCGGTGAGTTCGTAGTTGGTGACCTTCTTCTGGCTGAGCACCAGTTTGATGCTCGTTTCGGCGCGCTCGGGATCGGTGAAGTAACTCTTGAAGGGGGCGCCAATAAGTTCCTCGCGCGGACAATCGGCAAGCAGTTCCATTTGCCTGTTCACATCGGTGATGATTCCGAGCGGGTCGGTGGTCATCAGCGCGTCGATGTTGGATTCGAACAAAGACCTCGTGTAGAACTGCAGGTCCCGGAGACGCTGGGCGAGTTGCTTGCGCGCGGTGTTGTCGGTGCCAATCAGCAGATAGCCGATAATGACGCTGTGGTCGTCGCGGAGCGCCGTGACCGACACCACCGCCGGAAAGCGGCTTCCATCCTTGCGGATATAGGTCAGTTCGTAGATGTCCTCAATGCCGCGCGATGCCTTGAACACCAGCGCCTCGAAACCGGGCGTTATGGGGGTGCCAAGTTCGACGCTCAGCGCCTCGGCGCGGATGATCACTTCCTGGGGGTCGGAGATGTCGGCCGGAGTGATCTTGTTCATCACTTCGACGGACCTGTAGCCCAGCATCCTTTCGGCGCCAACGTTGAAGATTTGGATGACGCCCTTCGCATCGGTGGCTATGCTCGAAAAGTTGGCGCTGTTGAATATCGCGCTCTGCAGCGCCCCTGCCTTCAGCAGCGCCTCCTCCGCCTGTTTTCGCGCGGTGTTGTCGGTGCCGATCAGCAGATAGCCTATAATAACGCCGTGGGCGTCACGGAGCGCCGTGACCGACACCACCGCCGGAAAGCGGCTTCCATCCTTGCGGATGTAGGTCAGTTCGTAGATGTCCTCAATGCCGCGTGATGCCTTGAACACCAGCGCCTCGAAGCCGGGCGTTATGGGGGTGCCAAGTTCGACGCTCAGCGCGCCGGCGCGGGCGACCACTTCCTGGGGGTCGGAAATGTCCGCCGGGGTGATCCTGTCCAGCACGTCGGCGGCCGCGTAGCCCAGCATGCGTTCGGCGCCGACGTTGAACAATTGAATCACGCCCTTTTCGTCGGTGGCAATACTGGAGAAGTTTTCGCTGTTGACAATGGCGTTTTGCAGGGCGCCCGCCTTGACCAGCGCCTCTTCTGCCTGTATGCGCGCGCTGATATCGCGGAAAACACCGGTGAAATGCCGCCTGCCGCCCAGCCACATTTCGCTTGCAGCCATTTCCAGCGGGAAGACGGCGCCGTCCTTGCGCCGGCCCAGAACCTCACGTCCGGGGCCCACGACGCCCGCTGGACCGCCGGGGCTGCGGCTTTCGGGGAACATTTCGCGCCGGCATCGGTCAAGTTCGGGTATGAGGAGGCTGAGCTCTTGTCCAATGAGTTCAGCAGCGGCATAGCCAAAGAGCCTCTCGGCGGACGCATTGGCGGTCTCAATGACAGCGCCGTTGGCTTGAAGGGTGATGATGCCGTCCGCCACGGTGTCGAGAACTGTCTGGATCAACGCTGCATTGTCGCGCAGGGACTGCTGTGCCGCATATTCCTCCGTCACATCGCGGAACACCAGCACGGCCCCGACCACTTTTCCGTTGTCGTCGCGAATGGGCGCGCAACTGTCGGCAATGGCGCGCTCGCTGCCGTCGCGTGCGATCAGCACTGTGTGGTTGGCAAGACCCTGTATCGTGCCCTGCGCGAGGGTGCCCTTTACGGGGACAATGGCGGGTTGGCGGGTGTCCTGGCTGATGATGTGGAATATCTCGTCCACCGGCCGGTTCACCGCTTCCTGCTGCGTCCAACCGGTGAGATGCTCGGCAACGGGATTGAGGAGGGTCACCCGCCCCTCGGTGTCGGTGGCTATCACCGCGTCGCCGATGGACCCGAGCGTGACCGCGAGTTTGTCCTCGCTGATCTGCAGGGTGAGGTTGGCCCGCCGCAATTGCAGATTCATTTCCTCCTGTATCTGGAGCACGTGCTGTGTTTCAAGATGGCGCATATGGGTCATCCGGTGCCGGACTTCGCGAAACACAAGAAACGCAAACAGGAGTGCGCAGAGCAGCGCGATGAGGCTCGCGGCGACGATGATGGCGAAGAGACGGCGCATCTGCGTTTGAAACGCCGCATCGCGCTGCGCCAGTTCATCTTTCTCTATTGTGATGAATCCGGCCATCTCGGCGCGAATGGAATCCATCAACCGCTTGCCCTGGTCGCTGACCACGGCGTCCTGCACGGGAGTCGGGCCGCCGTTGCGGCGCAGGTCAATGGCGTGCGAAAGCTCCGCCAACTGTGCGGAAAACAGGGGAACCAGTGCGTCCAAATGCCGGTGTGCGGCGGTGCTTAGGGTTTTTGTGCGCAATTCCTCCAACTGGCCGCTCAGGCGGTCACGCACCGCCGTGTAGGGTTCAAGAAAGCCCGTGTCACCCGTCAGTGAATAACCACGCTGGCCGGTCTCGGCGTCTTTCAGCGCGGACAGCAGCACTTCCGCGAGATGCATTACCTCATAGGTCTGCTTCCGTGCGTCGGCGGTTTCCGTGACCTTCCCAAACGCAGAGAACGATTGCGCTACGGCCAGTGCGGCCAGCAGGGCGGTTCCGGCAAGCAGGGCCGCTGCGGTGTAAATGGCTTTCATGGATATCTGACTTTCTGCGTCCGGGCATAATGCGTGATTACGGTCCGCCTGCGGCGGCATCTTCTCCCCAGCCCTGTACGGGCTGTATGAATGGACTATTAGTATACTTCATTTGATGGCTCTATAGAGCTTTTACGGTGGCGCTGTAGCGGATGCGGAGAAAGCCCTGCGCGGGTCCCGTGTCGGGCGCAGTTGCCAGGCACTCGACAGCATGGATGCCGGGCTCCCGGAAGCTCTGCTTCAGGACGGGTTCGGCGGACACCTCCCGGCCGTCGATGCGCCAGAGGTGTTTCTGGTAGCCGGGAGGCGGCGCAAAATCCATTTCTGCGTTCACGGCGACCTCGGCCGAAACCGCGGGCATGGGCACCACCCGTGTGCGGGCCGTGGCGCTTGTGGCGGACTTAATCTCACCGTTGTCGCTCTTTGATTCTATGTAGTTGATGACATAGTCCCCCGGTTCCTTGAAGGTGTAGCTGAAGTTGTTCTGTTCGGGACCCTCTGCCGCGAGGTCTCCGTTCACAAACCACGAGCACAAATGCCCGGGTTTGGCCACCATGCCCAGTTCCAGCGTCTGGCCCTCGTAATACACGGGGGGAAGGTCTATACGTGTGTCCTCGCGGGAGAAGGCTGCCATCAGGCCCAGTCGCTCCTTGACCTTGCGTTCGGACAGTCCTGTGAGGGCGGCGATCTTCTCGACGACATCGGGCACATCGCTGAGCGGGGCAAACACCTGCACCTTCACGGTCCCCCGCGCCGTTTCGATATTCAGATCATAAGAGCCCACTTCCATGGTTGCGCTCGGTGCAATCTTCAGTGCGCCGTCCATTTTCTGCACGGTCAGCATGTGCACGTAGTCGTGGTCGCTGGCTATGAAGCGCCAGCCGCGGATGTCCGTGGCGGGGATGGGCGCGCCATCGTTCGTCAGTTTTACCATGGCAGACTGCTGCGGCGAGGTGAAGGTCACTTTCGCGGGGTCGGCCAGGACGGCCCCGTAACTCAGCGCGGCCGGGAGGCAGAGGGCCATAACCGCGCACAGCGCCCCGACCGTGTGAAGGCAGTTTGTCTTTTTCATTTTCAATACTCCTTTTTCATTTTGCGAAAACGTCATTGGCGCTTCATCAGCGTGAGGACCAGCATCGCGGCGCCCACGCCCGTGGCCCCCGCTCCGGCCCAGACGGGGATGTTGACGGTGTGCTTCTCGTTGACCGTCAGCTCGATGGGTCCCAGTTTGGCCGCCTGTGACTCCTTGGTGTAGCTGAAACCGCCATAGGCCAGGCCGAGTACGCCCGCCACGATGAGTGCCACCGCGACTATTCTGTATGCGTTCATCCGATGTTCTCCTGTTGCGAAAAGCTGCATTCTCCGCCGCGTGTGACGCGGCGGAGAATGGAACCTTTTTGTGTTTTGGGCGGCGCGGACTCCGGGTCAGCGCCGCATGCGGGGAATGGTTCCCCGTCGGCTATAGGACCCTTCGGCCCTGAATCAGTCGCACCAGCAGCACGATGACCGCCAGGACCAGCAGCAGGTGTATGAACCCGCCCATCGTGGTCGAGGTGACCAGACCGAGCAGCCACAGGACGACCAGAATGATCACCAGTGTTTCTAGCATGATTGTTCTCCCATGGCCGTGGGCGCCCGCTTCTTTGCGGGTGCCTGCGGCGCTGTTGTCATCAATGCGGGTCAGCGGCAAACAACGCGAGGATCGTGTGGTGTTCCTTCACATTTTCAAAGGTATGGCGGCTCACGGCACCCACGGAAGTTCCGTCAACCAGCACGTCCGCCACATGGTGG
Source organism: Candidatus Hydrogenedentota bacterium (assembly GCA_903893795.1). Classification (GTDB taxonomy): domain Bacteria; phylum Hydrogenedentota; class Hydrogenedentia; order Hydrogenedentales; family CAITNO01; genus CAITNO01. Next base: position 19,636 of record CAITNO010000098.1, read on the forward strand.
CCCGGATTTGCATTGACGGCGTACGTGTAGCTGGCGCCGTAAGCGACGCTGGTGCTGCCCGACGGGCTGATGATGCCGCCCGATTTCGCGCTCGCCGAAATCGTGTGCGCCCGCGGGTGCTTCATGTCCTTCTGGGTGTCGGCCGCCGCATTTTCAACGGCCTGACCGCCATTGGCGATGTCTTTTCCCGCGCCTTTGAACGTGTTGCAACCGGTGGCACCGATGCCTATCAGGGCGCAGACCAGCATTCCCGCGATCAATCCAGTGGTTGTCTTCATGTTGATGTTTCCTTCATGTTGTAGGCTGTCCGGGGATTTGTTCCCCGGGACAATGAATCGACTGACGACTTGGGGACATTCCCCTCGCCAAGAAATACGTTCCTATTCATTCTTCTTGTCTTTGTTGTCGGTGTCTGGGGCCTGCTGCCGCTTGCCACCCTGTTTTCTGGTTTCAGTCCGGGGTGCCTGCTCTTTGGGCTGCGCCTGCTGCGGTCTCATCTCCCGCTGCGGTGCGCTCTGTACCTTGCGGTCGGCGGGTTTCGCCTCCGGCCTGACATTCACCCTCTCCGTCTTTGATCTGTCAACATTCTGCGGAGTCGGGGTGTTGGTTTCGGGTTTCACCCGAAGGGTGTCCTGTCTGGACGGTTTCGCTTGCGGCGTTGCAGGCTGCTGTGCGGACTCGGGTTTCATTTCTGCCGGCTTGGGCGCAGGACGATTCGGCTTTTCCCGGTCTGTCGAGGGCTTGGAGGCCTGTGGGGTCGCGTCCGGCTTTGTCTCCCCAGGCTTGGGCGCAATCCGATTCGGCTTTTCCCGGCCTGTCGAGGGCTTGGACTGGACGGGCTGCGGCGTCGCGTCCGGCTTTGTCTCCCTGGGCTTGGAATCGACCCGTCCCGGCTTCTCCGCGCTTGGGGCCGGCCCGGCCTGGGTCGTCTGCGGCGTGGTCATATCCGACCGCGTCCCCTCGGGTTTTGCTGCGTTCGGTTTGGGGCCGGCACGGTTTGGTTTCTGCCTGGTGCCGTTTGGCTGGGCTTCCGTCTTGCCCGGCTTCTCCTGGGACTGCGGGGAACCGGCGGTCGCCTCCACCTGCTGCGGCCCCTCCTTCCGGGTCCTACCCTCCACCACCTGCGGCTTGGGTGCAACAGGCATGGGCGGCGGCGCTTTCACGCCCTCCGCGGTATCCGACAGCTTTGCCGCAACGGGGGACACGGGCATCTGCATTCTGACGGCGCGGGCCTCCTTCGACTTTCCGGGAGGCTTGGCCGCTGTTTCCAGCTTTGCGCGTTCCACCTGGAATTTGCGGACTTCCTGTCCGCGCGTTTCAAACTGCTTTCGCTCGTCCGCATTGACGGCGGCGAAGTGCAGCGGGTCCGTCTTGCGCTGTGACGCCTCTGAGAACGTCCGCCCGATGAACATATTCTCCGGAGTGTCGGCTTTCCGGGCGTTGAATATGTTTACCTGCAGTGCCAGCGTCTGGGGCGGACGCGCATCCACATGGTCGCGGCGGAAGCTGAACTGTTCCTGGACATGGGTGTCCCATGCCGGGTCCTGGCGCAACTGCTGCGACCGGTAGTGCGTGTAAATGGGGTCATCGCCATAGCGACGGGCCTCCTTCGAGTACCACGGGTGGAATCCCTGGTCTTCGTAGCGTTGGTCGTAGTAATCGCCGTAGTAATAGTGGTGAGACCGTGTGCTTACGAAAAGGGACGCGGCGATCACACCGAGGTCAATAATGATGCTCGGCGAGTAGGAGTAATTGGGCTGTGCGTAGACCGGGTGGTCGTAGTACACGGGCGCGAACATCACGCCGCGATGGATGATGTCGTGGTCCCAATAGCCCGCCACATACACGTAGCCTCTCGGCGTCCAGATGTAATGCGCCGGCGCCCACACCCAGTCGGGCTGCTGCGGCACCCAATATCCGGGCTGCCAGTCATAGCGGGTGTCCTGCCAGACCCAACTGCCCGAGGTCCATACATTGTTGGGTGCGGGCGCGGGGGAACTGGGACCCGCTTCAAGCGGTTCAGGCGGCGGAGGCAGGTAGGTCACCTCGGTTTGGGCCACCGGACCCCAGAAGCCCGAAATCCACTGTGAACCGCCGTTAACGGGCGTCCAGTAACCGGGAACCCATTGGCGACCGGGCGGAATATCGCGCCAAACGCCACTCACCCATATGAAATCGCTGCGGTCTTCATCATAACTCCAGTAGCCCGGAATCCACGCAACATGGGCTCCTTCAGGCCGCTGGTCGGGGGGCGTCTCCGCGATGGGGTCATAGGGGGCTTTCGTTATCACGATCCCCGCCGTGGAACCCGTCATGGACGCCTCGGCGAATGCCTCATGCACGGGCCCGCGCGTCAGCACCTGCACCCCGGCCTCCGCGGGTTGGCCCTGGGCGACCGCCGCCCCCAGTAGCAGGAGGACCAGAATCCCCAACGCAGCCACCGGAGCGACGGTGTTCCATGCAAAATGGTTTGTTGTCATGTCTTGTCTCCTGACGATTCTGAATCTCTGTGCCGCGGCAATCGGAAAAAAGCGCCGCAGGCGCTTACCGGCCCTGGGCGTCGGTGGCGGCGTTTTCAACGCCGCGACCGCCCTTTTGAATATCCCTGCCCGCACCCTTCACCGTGTTGCAGCCGAGCGTGCCCATGCCGATGAGTGCGCCAACGACCAATGCAGCAACCAACTTTGTAAACGTCTTCATGTTCATGTTCCTTTAATGGTGTGCCCGTAGGCCTGTTCTGTCTCATTCCCGGTCCGGTCCGAGCATTCGGACCTTTCCCCATAATCCTGTTCTGCCGCCCCGTCCTCCTGCTTGCACGCAAAAACCCGCAGCATCCTGTGGAGGTTGCGCACTTCCTCTTCCCTGCCAAATGATTCAGCCGATGCCATCATGTTTCTCTTTCGCTCCTCTGGTTCAGACAGCCGTTCTGTTGTTCGACATCCAGTATTGGCCGACTTTTGTGACCACGGCCTGGAAATCGGAATAGCTCAGCGGTTTCATCACATAACTGTTCGCGCCGCAGCGGTAACTCTTCGTAATGTTGCGGGCATCCTGGGAATCGGAGAAGATGACCACGGGCGTGAGTGTCAGCGCGTCCTGCTGCTCCAATGACCGTATCTTGCCGAGCACGGAAAAACCGTCCGACCCGGGAAGTTCCAAGTCCAGTAATATCAGTCGCGGGGGATCGGCCCCTTCACGGCTGCCCCAGCCGCCGCGGGCGAAAAGAAAATCCAGCGCCTCGGTCCCGTCGTGGACGGCCACAATCTTCACCTCCGGGATGGCGGCCTGAAGTGCGGCCACGATGGTGGCCCGTTCGCCCTCATTGTCTTCCACCACAAGAATGTCCACCGGTTCATCCATGCACATGGCCCTGTTTCCTTTGCCCGAAAGCGGTGTTGCTGTCTTTCATTTTCGTTTCCATGCCCCGAGGTTACCTGCCGAAGGTAAAGTTACGGCAAACCTGGGGCAAAGCTTTGGCAATCTGCCGTTTTGGCCCGATGCACGAGGCGGTCCGCGGACGGCAGGGGGGGGCGCGCATTGGTGCGGCAGGATGGAGATTCTTTGCCGAAGCTTTACCAAGCCTTTGCCTGGAAGTTACGCGGGCCGGGCAGAATGATTCTGATGAAAAGGCCGATGACGGCCGTGGCGTCCACGGCAGCGGCCACTACGGGGCATCGTCCCCCGAAAGGAACTCCTGACATGGGAATAATTCTGTTGATCGTGTTGATTGTGCTGCTGGTGGGTTCTGTGCCCCGGTGGCCCCACAGCCGCGAATGGGGTTACGGTCCCAGCGGTGGTTTGGGACTGGTGATGATCGTCGTGCTGCTGCTGTTGCTGATGGGATACCTTCCCCGCAGCTTCTAGCAGGGACGGGCCCGCGCATGCCCTCTTGCGATGGAGGCGGTGTGCACCCGTGCAAATCCAACTAAACATCAAGGAGAAGCGTCATGAATTGGGACCGCGTTGAAGGCGACTGGAAGCAGATTTCGGACAAGGTGAAGGAAAAATGGGGCCAACTGACCGATGACGACCTGACGGCCATCGACGGGAGGCGAACGCGCCTTGCCGGCAAGCTTCAGGAGCGCTATGGGTACGCGACGGAGGAAGCGCACAAGGAACTCGACGCGTTCATGGAGTCGCTGAAATTCTAACTGTGGCCGCTCCTGTCGGCCACCGAACGGACCTTGCCCCAAGAAACTGCATGAATCTCATGATGTCCGCATTGTGCGGGCAGAAGGACGGTTCATGGATCAACTGAAAGGATGACCCACATGAAGACTGTTGTTGCTGCTATCCTGCTCTCGGTGTGCGTAAGCCTCACGGGCTGCAACCAGGGCACCTCCGGCGGCCCCGGCGCCTCCACCCCGCCAACCAAGGCGCCCATGGCCGGCCAGACCGATGACACGTTCAGCATGAACGTCGCGTCAACGAAGCTGAACCAGGGGGAAAGCAAGGTTGTGTCCGTTGGGATTAGCCGTGGAAAGAATTTCAGCGGGGACGTTTCGCTGAAGCTTGGAACGATGCCGGCGGGCGTCACCTTCAATCCGGCCAGCCCTGTCATCAAGCAGAGTGACGCCGATGCGAAGCTGACATTCGCAGCCGCCGCCGATGCCGCCCTGGGTGACTTCACGGTAAAACTGGCAGGACATCCGACGAAGGGCGCTGACGCCTCAAGCGACCTTAAACTCACCATTGTGAAACAGGAGCCCAAAGAGGCGGCCAACGCGACAGCCGATGCGGCCAAGGCGAAGTGGGATGAATACACCGCCGCGATGCAAAAACAGTGGGATGGATTCACCGTAAAGTTCGCCGACCTGAAGGAGCGCGCCGCCAAGGCCGAGGGCCAGGCCAAGACGGACCTTGATGCAAGGCTCGCCGATGCCAGGATAAAGATGGATGCGGCCACCGCCAAGATGGCGGAACTGAAGTCGGCCGGGGCCGACCGTTGGGACAAGGTCAAAGAGGGCGTGTCAAAGGCCTTTGACGACCTCAAGAAGATATTCGAATAGCCCTGCCGGGGGAAGGCGGCAGTCATTGCCGCCTTCCCCGAACCGGCCTTTACGCCGTCCAACCCGGATTGCCGGGTGGGGCAATGGCGAGAGCGAGGAACTGAGCCTTGAACACCACCAGTATTGCGGACGAAAAAGATCTAAAGAATGAGGAATTGACCCTGCGCCGGATTGTCGCCTATGGACTCGACAACGGCGCATCAGACATTCACCTGAAAGTGCTCAGGCCGCCCGCCATCCGCATCGAGGGGATACTGAGATTCACCGACATCCGCGAACTCACGGAAGGCGACATGATGCGGTTCATGGAAGAGATCATGAATCCGCAGCACAAGCAGGTTTTCTTGGAGACCGGCGACGCGGACTTGGCGGTGAGCTTTCCTGACCTGGGACGCTTTCGCGCAAACTGCTACCGGCAGCGGGGCTCCACCGCGATCGTGCTCCGGCACGTAAAATCCGATGTGCCGGACTTTCAAACACTCCACCTGCCCGAGAAGGCGATGGAGCGCATTGCCTCCTTTGCCCGCGGCCTGGTCCTGGTCACGGGGACAACGAGCTGCGGCAAATCGACGACGCTGGCCGCGGTCATCGACCGCATCAACTCGACCCGCCAGAGCCACATTGTTACCCTGGAAGACCCCATAGAGTATCTGCACAGGGACAAGAAATGCAGCGTGAGCCAGCGCGAAGTGTCGATCGACACGAAGGATTTCACCACCGGTCTGCGTGCCATCATGCGGGAGGATCCCAACGTGATCCTCATTGGTGAACTGCGGGACGCCGAAACCTTTCAGACCTGCCTCGGGGCGGCCGAAACGGGACACCTTGTCTTCAGCACACTGCACACGGCCAATGTGGCCATGACCATCAGCCGGATTCTGGACATGTTTCCGACGGACCAGCACGCGCAGGTTCGATCGCAGCTTGCACTCCAGCTTCGCGCCATCGTCTCACAAAGGCTCCTTCCCGCCGCTGATGGAAAGGGGCGCATCCCCGCCGTTGAGGTTATGTTCAACGAGCCCGGCATTGCCTCGCTGATCCGCGACAACGAGATCGAGCGCATTCCCAACGCCATTGCGGACGGCATCGAGGAGGGCATGCAAACCTTCAATATGGCGCTGATTGCCCTTGTCAAGCAGAAGAGCGTCACCCAAGAGGCGGCGGAATGGGCCTCGGACAACCCAGAAGCGCTCAAAATGAACCTTCAGGGCATTTTCGGCAGCCGGGACCGCGGCGGCATTTCCAGAAAATAGGGCCGTCTCAACTCCAGCGAAACTGTAAACGCCGGTCGAGAAGTGAAGCACCCTTTGTGGCGGTCGGGAGCGCGCACCCTTGGTAATCTCTGTCTGTTTCGTGGCATTGGGCCGCGAATGGACACGGGAGCAAACAAGGAGTGTTTC
>CAITNO010000099.1 GCA_903893795.1 Candidatus Hydrogenedentota bacterium
GCACCCAGCCCACGGGCTGAACAAAGTGCGTATGGGAGCCCGGTTCATGCCTTGGAAAAGGGACCAAGATACGCCGGTCGGCCACGTCCGACCGACAATTTGACTTGGCCTTCTCATGGGAGGCGGGACGCCTGCGGTACGGATGCGGTTCATGGCTAGATTTCCTCCCCCTTCAGGATGAACTTCGCGGCCTGCTGAACGTCTTTGTCGCCGCGGCCGGAGAGGTTGACAATGATTGTTTGGTCGGCCGCCATCTTGGGCGCGCGCTTGACGGTCTCTGCAATGGCATGGGCGCTTTCAAGCGCGGGGATGATGCCTTCCATGGAACTGAGCAACTGGAACGCGTCGAGCGCTTCCTGGTCGCTGGCATGGGTGTACTCGACGCGACCGCTGGTGAAGAGCATGGCGTGCTCCGGTCCCACGCTGGCGTAGTCCAGCCCGGCGGAAACGCTGTGCGTCTGGCCAATCTGGCCGTCCTCGTCCTGCAGCACGTAGCTCATGGCGCCTTGGAGCATGCCGAGCACGCCACCGGCGAAACGCGCCGCGTGCATGCCCGGCACGATGGCGGTGCCGCCCGCCTCGACGCCCACCATGGCGACTTCCGTGTCGCCGAGGAATTCATAGAAGAGGCCCATGGCGTTGGAGCCGCCGCCGATGCAGGCGATGAGCAGTTCGGGAAGGCAGCCCTGCGCTTCGATAATCTGGGCGCGGGCCTCGCGACCGATGACGCTTTGGAAGTCGCGGGTGATCATGGGGAAGGGGTGGGGGCCGTGGACCGTGCCCAGCACGTAGTGCGTGTTCTGCACGTTGGTCACCCAGTCGCGCATGGCTTCGTTGATCGCGTCCTTGAGCGTCTTTGACCCCGAATCGACGCCAATGACCCGCGCACCCAGCAGGCGCATGCGGAAGACATTGAGCTTCTGGCGCTCGATGTCCTCGGTGCCCATGTAAACGTCGCATTCGAGGCCCAGCAGGGCCGAGGCGGTCGCCGTGGCAACGCCGTGCTGGCCCGCGCCGGTCTCGGCGATGACGCGGGGCTTGCCCATGCGCTTGGCCAGCAGGCACTGGCCCAAGGCGTTGTTAATCTTGTGCGCGCCCGTGTGGGCGAGGTCTTCGCGCTTGAGATAAATGCGCGCGCCGCCCAGATGTTCCGTCAGCCGGTCCGCCCGATAGAGGGGCGTGGGCCGTCCCACATAGTTGCGCTGGCGCTCGGTGAGATCGCTGATGAACGCCGGGTCGGCCATCGCTTCGCGATAGGCGATTTCCAGTTCATCCAGGGCAAACACCAGCGTCTCGGGGACATAGCGTCCGCCAAAGCGGCCGAAGCGGCCGCGGGCATCAGGCCAGGGATGCTTGGCGGACGTTGTGGACAAAGCTTCGTATTTTTTCATAACTCTTCTTTCCGGGCGTCTGTTCCACACCGCCCGACACATCGACGGCCCAGGGCCGCACGCGTTGAATGGCTGTTTCCACGTTTTCGGGCGTCAATCCGCCTGCCAAGACTATATTCTTGCCCGTGTCCTTGGCGCGCAGCGCGGCATTCCAGTCTGCGTATTGGCCCGTGCCGCCGTGCTCGCCCGTCACACAGGCGTCCAGGAGCAGTGTGCTGCCAGGCCATCGGGCAAACTCGCCCACGGTGGCCATGGCGGTCGGTCGGACCGCCTTGTAGGCGCGCGGCCCGGCGAGGGCACAGAACTCGGGCGACTCATCGCCGTGAAGTTGAACGCGGTCCAGAAAACCAAGGTATTCCTCTAGCACGTCCAGAGGCTCATTGACCACCACGCCGACGGTAACCACATAGGCGGGGAGTACCGCGATGATTTCCCGGACAAGGTCGGGGGTAACGTAGCGGTTGCGTTTTGCGGCTTCCGGCGCGAGGACAAAACCAAGCGCATCGGCGCCTGCTTCACAGGCGGCGAGCGCGTCCTCCCGGTTCGTTATGCCGCAAATCTTAATCTTGGTCATGGCCCAGCAGTTCCTGAATCTTGCCGCGGATGTTTCCGCTGGTGAGGATGGATTCGCCCACCAGAATGGCGTCCACACCGCCGTCCTCCAGCATTCTCACGTCACGGCGGGTGTGAATACCGCTCTCGCTGACCAGCGTGTGGCCGCCCGAAACGCGTTTTTTGAGCCGAAGCGTCGTGCCCAAGTCAATTTCGAGGGTGTCGAGATCGCGGTTGTTGATGCCGATGATGTTGGCGCCGCAGTCGATGGCGCGCAGAATCTCGTCTTCCGTGTGCGTTTCGACAAGAGCCGAAATGCCCAGCGAGCGGCACAGGCTTCGGAAACCGCGCAGTTCCTCATCGCTGAGGATGCGGACGATAAGCAGAACGGCCGCCACCCCCGCGGCGCGGGCCTCGTAGATTTGGTAGGGGTCGATGATGAATTCCTTGCGGAGGCAGGGAAGTTTGGTCTGGGTGTGCACCTTGACGAGGTCTTCCATGGTGCCGCCGAAGAACTTGTAATCGGTCAGCACCGACACGGCCCGCGCACCGCTCTGTTCGTAAAGGGTGGCCAAATGGGCCACGTCCATGTCGGGCAGGATGCTTCCCTTGGACGGCGACTGACGCTTGACCTCGGCAATCAGGCTTATGCCGTCGCGGCGCAGGGCGCTGCGGAAGTCGCGCGGGGCGGGCAGGCCCTCAATACGCTCCTGGAGCTGTTCGAGGGGAACCGCCTCTTTGCGCGAATCAACTTCTATGCGCTTGTTTGCAACGATGGCGTCGAGAATCATGCGTGCTTTCCGTTGAGTTGGTTTTGCGGCGACAACTGCCCGGTCAGTGTTATCAGCGCGTCCAGTTTGGCCAACGCACTGCCCGAATCCAACGATTCTTCGGCGGCGACGAGGCCTTCCTGGATGGTCGATGCGCCCATCCCGGCCACAATGGCCGGGGCCGCGTTCAGCACAACGATGTCACGGCAGGGACCGCGCTCTCCCTCCAAAACACGCCGGAGGATGCGCGCATTCTCGGCGGCTTCGCCGCCCAGAAGGGCCTCGCGCGGCGCAGGGGAGAAGCCGTAATCTTCGGGTTGGACCTCGTAGACCCGCACCCGGCCATCCACTGCCTCAGCCACAGTGGTCGGACCGGCCAGGCTAATTTCATCCATGCCGTCGTGGCTGGACACCACATAGGCATGGCGCACACCCAACTGGAGGAGAACCCCGGCGATGGGTTCCACGAGCGACGGGTCAAAAATGCCCATGACTTGTCCGTCCGCCTCTGCCGGATTGGCCAATGGTCCCAGCAGGTTGAACAGGGTTCGGGTGCGCAGCTCGGCGCGCACGGGCGCGACATGCCTCATGGCACCGTGCAGATTTCGGGCAAAAAGGAAACCGATGCCAATCTCGTCAATGCACCGGCCCACCTGCTCGGGGCCCAAATCCAGCGCCACACCGAGTGCTTCCAGCACATCGGCACTGCCGCACTTGCTCGTGGCACTGCGGTTGCCGTGCTTGGCCACGCCCACCCCGGAACCGGCCACAACGAAGGCTGCCGTGGTGGATATATTAAAGGTGCCCGAATTGTCCCCGCCGGTGCCGCAGGTGTCCACCAGCGGCCGTCGCGTCGCGGGGACTTTCGTCGCAAAACGCCGCATGGTCTCGGCAAAACCGGTGATCTCGTCCACCGTTTCGCCCTTCATGCGCAGCCCAATGAGGAATCCGCCCATTTGCGCTGGGGTGGCCGCACCCGACATCAGGCACGACATCGCCTCCGCCGCCTGTTCGCGGGTCAGGTTCACTCGCTTGGTGATGAGCGCTATGGCGTCCTGAATATTCAAGCCTGTTTCCGAAGTGTGGTATGCGGGTCAAGGAAGACGAATGGCCCGGTTTATTAGAATTCTTCTAGGTGCGCGACTCTAGCAACCCCCCGCCCGCCGTGTCAAGGAAAAGGAAGCGTGTCTGTCGGCGTTTGGGCAGCATGGGTGTTTCGCCCTGTTGGCAAAACCCGTTTTTCTATGGTATGGTGGTTCTAGAAAACCGGGGTATATATGTGGCGTTTTGTCCATTTAACAGACCTGCATCTGGCCAGCACGCGCGATGGCGAGTGGAATAACCGCTTCCTGTGCAGCATGATGGGGGAGGTTATGACGTGCCTGCGGGCTGATTTGCAGGCGTTGCAGCCCGATTTTCTGCTCATCACGGGGGATGTGGTGAGCACCCAGACGCGCGAGGCCATGCTTGAGGCACGGAAGATCCTGGACCCCATCGGGATTCCCTATTACCCCATGGGGGGGAACCACGATTTTGTGCTTTCCGAATCGCGGGCCTGGTTTTTGGAGGCCTTTGGTGACATCCTTCCGGAACGGCGAAGCTATTACACCTTTGCACACAAGGGCCTGCGTTTTTGTGTTTTGGACCCGTGGTGGCGCTGGCCTGATGGCAGTTTGCGACCCGTGGCACCGCAACTCGCCTTGGACGAAATGGATGAAAGCGTAAAGGGGTTGTATTGGGCCTTGCCCGAAGAGCAAATGGACTGGCTGGAGGGCGTGCTGGCGGGAGATAGCGCGACCCCTACGGTGGTCTCGGTGCACTACCCCGTGCTGCCAACACCTGCACGGTTGCTTCACCCGGGTTTCCGTGATGGCGGGTCGCTGGAGAATGGGCCCGAGATTGAGGCATTGTTTGCCCGGCACCCTCAAGTAAGGGCCGTATTTACGGGGCACATCCACGCCAATTTCATTGAGAAGTCTGGGTTGGTAACGCACGTGGCCACCGGAGGGATGCCTGAATATCCGGTGGAATATCGGGTAATCGAGGTCCATGAAGGCCGGATGGAAGTGGAGACGCGGGGCTTGAGCGAACCGTCTTTTGCATTGCGGTCACTCATTCCTGGGCGCAGTTACACCTCTGGAACGGCCCAAGACAGGGCGGCGGTGATTCGGCTCACGTAGAAGAGGCTTCCAGCCTCTTTCTTTCACGCCGGAACGCGGCAGGGGTGCCGCGTCCACTTTCAGCGCGTCATTTCCAAGACCACCACCATTTCCCCTTCCTTCATCGTCAGGCCACCGATGCGCACCATTTTTCCCGTCCGAAGGACCATGCAGGACTGGACGGCTTTGCGGGCCGGGCCACCGGGCGAGGCGGGGGGGATTTCGACGGTGATGTCAACGTGCGCCTCATCCTTGCCTTCGCGTGTTTGGCATTGCAGGAGCAGGGTGTAGTTGTCGTTCAGGGCGAGGCGTGTTTCCCCGCCGGGAGCAACAGCGGCACCACCGGTGAAGACGCCGTGGAAGGTGTCAAAGGGAAGGTCTTCCACCGCGTTGCGGACCGCCTGGGCACCATTGTCAAAATGCTTCTCGGTCCCCGCAGTCTTCAGCGCCTGCACCGCCCAGAGGGAGATTGCCACCGGTTGCGTCGCCGCATCGGCCGGTGCGGCAGACAGTGCCATCAGGGCGGCGCACAGCGTTCCGACCATCACAAGTCATTCCCCCCGTGGGTCTTCACCCAGACGGTGGTGACGCCATCCTTGCTGTCATACCAGTCCACTGTGGCGTTGTTAAGGTCGGTCGAAACCGATTCCACCGTATTGGCTTTCACCCCTTCGGGACTGGGATAGAGAATGGAAAGCAGTGCAATGACGATTACAAGCGCGGCCGCGGCAATGGACACGGTGGTCCAGAGCGGGTAACGGCGCGGGGCCGGTTCGGCAATGGCGGCGTTGATGCCGGCCATGAAGGCGCCAAACTGGCCGTCGGAGATGACAGGTGTCTCTTTGGCGGCCCATTGGGCACCCCGGCGCATGCGGGCCAGCTCTGCCTGATAGGGCGTGTCATCCCCTGCGGGGGAGGCGCCCTGTCCGTCAAAGGCTGCCGCCTGACGCATTCGCTTTTTCTTTTCAAACATGCCAACGGTCCTCCAACAGGCCCGAACCGCGCAGGGCGGCCTGCAGCTTGCGCCGCGCGTGAAACAGGCGGCTCATCACGGTTCCGATGTTGCAGTTCATCACTTCGGCCATTTCCTGGTAAGAAAGACCCTCGTATTCGCGCAGGAGGAACGCGGTGCGGTGCCGCAAGGGGAGGCCCTTTACGGCGGCATCGATTGCTTGCGCCAGTTCGCGGTGCTCCAGCTCCTCATCCGGCTGGGGGGCATTTGCCGGACCGTCAGCGGACTGCGCATCGTCGAAAGGCACCGTGTCGAGCCGCCGCTTCTTCAGATGGTCCTTGCAGCGGTTCGCCGCGATGCGCATCAGCCAGGTCTTGAAACCCGATTCTCCGCGAAAGGCGGGAAGCGCGCGATGGGCGTTCACAAAGCTTTCCTGCGCCAGATCCCAAGCGTCCTCGCGACTGTGGACAAAGTGGTAGCACAGCGCGTAAACCTGGTTCCGGTACTTTCTCACCAGTTCTTCAAATGCATCGGCCGAGCCGTCGCGGGCGCGAACAACCAAGGGGCCGTCATCCGCGCCGGGGGCCTTTGCATCCTGATGATTCTGGTCGTCCGCAATGTCCGCAACAGCTCTCATCAAGTAACGGCTCTCATTCAGTCAGTTTCAAGACCCAACGAATTGGACGACTGCAAGAGCGGGATATTCACTCTTGGAAGTGATAAAGGGAAATATGTGACGTCCGAAAAGGCTGAAATCAGGTATTCCGGTCCAGGACAAAGTCCATAAGTCCTTTTAAGGAATCATGATAGGGGTTGTTTGGTATGCTTGCAAGGGCATCCATGGCCTGGTCCGCATAAGACTTTGCCACGGCCTGAGTCTTGGAGACGGCTCCGGTCTGAATAACCGCGTCATGCACCCATTGCCGGTCCTGTTCGGACAGGGTGTTCCCGCGAAGGCCTTCCAGACGGGCCTTTTCCGCCGCGGAAAAAGCCTTCCGCATGTACAGGATGGGCACGGTGCTTTTTCCCTCGGCGATGTCGCCGCAGGAGGGCTTGCCCAGGTCGTCGGTGGTGCCGGTAAGGTCGAGCAGGTCATCCACGAGCTGAAAAGCCACGCCCAGGGAATTTCCAAACTGCCAAAGGGCGCTCTCGTGCTGCGAATTAAGTATGGTGGCTGGCGCCGCGCAGGCGGCGGCGAAAATGCTGGCAGTTTTGCCTTCGGCAAGTTGCAGACATTCTTCAGGAACGGCTTCTCCCGGCGGGCGGCCGAAGAAAAACAGCTCGCACTCGGCCATGCGTCTCACCGACGACACGGCCTTGGACACCACGATGCAGCAGTCGTACTCGGCAATCATTTCCACGGCCCGGGCAACAAGATAGTCGCCTCCGAGCACGGCGGCATGGTTGGTCCAGAGGGCGTTCAGCGAATCGTGGCCCCGGCGCATCATGGCGTGGTCGATGACATCGTCATGCGCAAGGGAGGCCAGGTGAAGCCCCTCGTAGGCCGCGGCCAGCCGCACGAAGTGGTCAAGATTGTCCGCCCCCGCCGTGCCTGCCGATAGCAGGCAAAGTGCGGGCCGAAGGAATTTGCCGCCGGCGCCGGGGATGTCCACCGACGGTTCGCGCACCAGTTTAAGCGCGTCACGCCAAATCGAATCCACCGTTTCCCGCACCTGAATAAGGTGCGGCGCTATAGGGGCATAGAGCGTTTTGAGTGTTTCAGTGGTTGCCATGGGGCCGATTGTAGCACAGCGGCACGATGTTGTTGAATCAGAAATAGAGGAAACCGCGAAAAGGTGCTGTTGTGTTCCCCTGGGGGGGCGGCTAGAATAGGCACATTCATTCGACGGAGGTTGTCATAGTGCTTCGTGTTGCGGTCATTGGCCTGGGCCCCATAGGCAATATTCATCTGAGGCAGTATGCCGCCCATCCGGAAGTGCGGTTGGTGGGCGTTTGCGACCTGCTTCGAGAGCGGGCCGAGGCTGCCGCCGCAGCCTACGGCGTGCCCGCCTTTCTCGATGCGCGGGAGATGCTGGCGGTGCTCAAGCCGGACCTTTGCGGGGTGTGCACCGCCGGGCATGAGTATGGCAGTGACCACTTTGAACCCACCATGCTCGCCCTCGACGCCGGGTGCCACGTGCTGGGCGAGAAGCCAATCTGCAATGAGGTCGACAAGGCCGTGCTGATGGTCCGCGCCGCGCGCGACCGGAGACTCTGCTATGGGGTCAATCTGAACCACCGCTTTACCCGTCTGACGCGCACGGCGAAGCGGTGGGTCGAGGAGGGGCGCCTGGGACACCTGCTCTTTATGAACATGTCCATGTGGATCATGAACCCAAGGGAATCATCGCCGTGGTTTCAAATCAAGGCGCTGCACCCGCACACGGTGGATGTGATGCGCCATTTCTGCGGCGACATCAGCCGGGTGCAGTGCTTTGCCACGAAGGCACCGGGCAGGGAAATATGGTCCACGGCCCATTTCAGCATGAAATTCGCGAACGGCGCGGTGGGCGGACTCACGGGAAGCTATGACGTCGAACGCGGCCATCCCATGGAGCGCTGCGAGGTGGCCGGAACCGGCGGGCGCTTTGTGCTGGAGGACATGATGAGCCAGTTGACCTTTTACCCCGCAGGCAATCCCGAGAAGACGGTCATAACGAACACGGCCTTTGGGGACATTCCGGAGAAAGTGTTCGAGGACACCTTCCGAAACCGCATTCACCGCTTTGTGGACCAGGTTGTTGCCGGGGCGCGGCCGGAAGAGATAGAGGGCTCGGGCGCGGAGGCGCTTGCCGCCCAGCGTGTGCTGGCCGCGGCGGTGCAGTCGGTGCAGGAGCAATCCGTGGTGGAGGTTAGCGTGCCGAATGGTGCGGTCTGACCGGGACAGAGTGGCTTTTGGGAGTTCAGGGCGGTGTCGATGGACATGCTGAGGGACATTGCGGGCACTGAAGCCCGGGAGATGCGCATTCTCTTCATCGAATTGTGCGGCGTTTTCTGGATCGTCGCCGAATTGGTGATTCTGTTCTTTGTCATCGAGGCGCGGCGGCATCTTGGGCGCAGTCCGATTTCAGCAGTTCCCCTTTGGGACCGTGTTTCCACGCGGCGGGCGCTGTTGTTCATGCTATTTGCGCTGGCGGCACTTGGGGCGGTGGTCCTTCGGCCCCTTTTCTGGACGCCGCTGTCGTGGCGGATTCAGACAGGGCCGCTCGATGTTTCTGCCGCCGCCATGCTCGACTTCCACGCGGTGTTGCGGCATCTGACGGTCTGGGCTGCTTTCGTGACGGTGTGGGTCATTCTTGAAGGGGCCATGGTGTATCAGGGGTACAGCGCGTACCGCCTGTTCCGAAAACTTGTTCTGGCAGGAGGAGGCGGGGCAACCCGGAATAGCGCAGGGAAAACGGTGGGCATCAGCCCGGACGGAAGCTCCGGTGGTCAGGGAGGTCAGGCTTCCCTGGTGGTACTGCTGCTGTTGGGCGCGTTCTTGGCAGCGGGAATCGTTGCCGCACCCGTATTCGCCGCTCAGGCGCTGAACGCCCCTGCTGCCAAAGCGGTGGATTCATGGGAGCAGGTGGTTCAGTTGTCAGAGAACGGACTCTATCCCTACCGCAATGCCCTGTATCTGTACCTGCGCATTGCCGGGGTGGTGTGGATTGGCGTGGAATGGATTGCCGCATTCGTGCTTTGGCGGGCCTGGCGCGTGGTTGACCATGCGCTGCGGAACGGGGGCGGAGCATCATGACCGCGCCGCACTGGATTCTCTGGCTGTCCGCCCACTTTTCCCCGGAACAGTACCTGTTCTGGACGCGGTGGCAATGCCTGTCCTGGACCCTGGCCGATTTGCTGATAGTCTTTTGCCTGATACGGCTTTCCAACCAGGCCCGCTTCGTTGTGCAAAGGTCTCCCCATCGGTTCTCTTACGCCGTACTCGGATTCACGGTGCTGCTCCTGCCTTTTGTTATCGCATCGCCCAATGGTGGACTACTGTTCCTGCTGGAACTGGGGATTACCGTGCCCCACTTCCTGATTCTGTGCTACCTCCTGACGGCGAATGTTGGTGTCTACGCCGCTTTCCTATGCAAGGTGGCAAGCGTGGAGAAAACGGACAATGGTCAATAGATTGACCTTACGGGGCCGTCCTTAATGCGTCGGCGAATAAACAGGTGATGAGCATGAGAAAGAAGCGACAGCGGACTGATCAGAAACAACGCAGAGTTTTCATTCGTCCAAAGCAGTTGGGCTCCGTTCTCGCACGGATCACCCGGGAGGAGGTGGACGAGATTTGTGACCAGTGGCACGATGTTCACTACAGGTGGTGGGTGGTTACCCTGTCGGGCGTGCTCGTTTTCTTCTTTCTTTCCTACTCCTTCTATACCCAGTTGGGGTGGGTGGCGGACCAGCGCATTCTGCCGAAAGGGTCCGACTGGGCGTTGCGTCACCTTCCGGTGGTGAATGTTCTACCCGTTCTCTCGTGGGGATGGTTTGCGCTGCACCTGTACGCTGCCTGGGTCGCCATCACCCATTATCCAAGGCGCATGCCCTTTCTTATATTCATGCTGGGCATGTATATGATTGTTCGCACGGTGTTCATTTTCCTGTCCCCGATAGGGCCGCCCGAAGGGATGGTGGACATGCGGGAACGCGACATCATTTTCTCACGCATCCTTGGCAAGTACACCTTCACCAATGAGTTTATTTTCTCGGGGCACACCTCCATTCCGTTTCTATTCTTTCTTTTCTTCGAGGGCGGTTTCCGCAAGACCGTGATGTTTTGCGGTTCGCTCACAATGGGATTGTGCGTGTTGCTGTCGCACAATCACTACACGGTGGATGTTCTCGCCGCGTTTCCCATGTCCTATTCGATTTACATTGTCTCCGACAGGTGGTACCAACGGTACATTTACCCGCTTTTCAAGGAATCCCGCACCCTGATTGCGACGCGGCGGGACTGGTCCTCCGGCATACCAGTGGCGGGGAGGTCTGGCAGTGGAGTTTGACGGGACAGTCTTCTCCGGCCGGATACAGGCAACTCCATAGGCAGCATTTGCCTGGGCTAAATCCGTGTCCGGAAATGGGGTTGGCTTGCTTTTTGTCTCTACTGTAACGAGCTTTATGGGCACGCAATCGAGAGGCGTTGCAGAAGGCGCCCGCCGGTGCCGGGTATGGTTTGGAAGGCAGTATAAGCGCTGTGGTACGATCCCGCGAGCGTTAACAAGGTAGTAAGCATATGGCGAAGCTGAAGATTCATTATTATCCCGAAAAGGTGCTGACACAGAAGGCACAGCCAGTGACGGACTTTGGCCCGGCACTGGAGAAGCTTGCCGAGGACATGCTGGAAACGATGGATGACAGTGAAGGGGTGGGGCTTGCCGCGCCGCAGGTCGGGGTCTCGAAGCGCTTGCTGGTGCTCTGTGAGCCCGAAGGCGAGCCGATGTGCCTGGTGAACCCGGAAATAGAGGAGAGCGAAGGCCGTGAATACGGCGAGGAAGGGTGCCTGAGCCTGCCCCAGATATATGCACGCGTAGCGCGGGCGACACGCATCAAGGTGCGCGCCCAGGACCTTTTCGGGGAACCTTTCGAGTTGGAAGCGCACGATTTTCTGGCCCGCATCATCCAGCACGAATGCGACCATTTGGAAGGCATTGTTTTTCCGGACCGGCTGGATGTGTTCACGAAGGAGGAGGTTTTGGAACAGTGGGAGACGGTGCGCAAGGGCCTGACGCGGAGTGCGCGGCAGCGTGTGTGAGGGACCGTCATGCTTTTGAACGCCCCCAGCGTGGAGTACCTTATCGAAGCCTTCCGGCGTTTGCCTGGTGTGGGGAAGAAGACGGCTGAACGCTATGCCCTGCATCTGCTGAGCGCACCGCCCGAACTGGCGGAAGATTTCGCGCTGGCGGTGACAACGGCCCGGGCCCGGGTGAGACTGTGCTCCCAATGCCGAAATCTCGCCGAGACGGACCCCTGTCCCGTGTGCGATGACCCGCGCCGGGACCATGGCCTCCTCTGCGTGGTCGAACAGCCCGTCGGGGCCATGGCGATAGAGAAGGGTGGGGCCTACCGGGGTGTCTATCACGTGCTTCACGGCGTGCTCAGTCCATTGGAGAATGTGGGACCGGAAGAGCTTTGCATGGACAAGTTGTTGCGGCGCTTGGACGGGGGGGCAATTCGGGAAGTCATCATCGCCACCAACGCCACCGCCGAAGGGGAAGCCACGGCCCTCTACCTGTCACGCGTCATGACAGCAAAGGGCGTGCAGGTGACGCGCATAGCCCACGGTGTGCCCATGGGCGGCGGATTGGAATATGCCGACGACGCCACCCTGGCCCATGCGTTGCACGGGAGAAAACCGCTGTAATCAAGCAATGAAACACCGACATCTGCAAGGTGGTTGGTGTGTGCTAAAA
Source organism: Candidatus Hydrogenedentota bacterium (assembly GCA_903893795.1). Taxonomy (GTDB): domain Bacteria; phylum Hydrogenedentota; class Hydrogenedentia; order Hydrogenedentales; family CAITNO01; genus CAITNO01. The sequence goes on from CAITNO010000099.1 coordinate 12,226, forward strand.
TAAAACCCGGCCCTTTTGGGTCGGGTTTGTGTGTTTCAAAATGGAGCGAACCGCTAATTACTGGCGGTTTTGGCCGAGGTGGGGCCGGGGAGACTGCGGTGCAGGGCCATTTCAAGCTTGGGCTTCAAGCCGGACAGGGCCAAATCGATAAGCAGGGCACCCTTTTGTGCATCCCAGAGCGGTTCGCCCTTTATCGTAATCCCCTGCTTGGCGGCCTCCTCAATGATGTTTGGCCATACCATCTTGACCATGAATTCCAAGCCCGGTCCCTTTTCCGCCGTGGCGTCAATGCGCAGGTTGACCGTGGCGTTGTCAAAGTCCGTGAGGTCGGCGGCCAGCCTGACATCAAGAATGTCAGGCAGGTTGCCCTCAAGCATGGGGCCTGCGGGCGGGGTTTTCAGAACAGTCTGCCAGTCCTGACCCCGCGCGGACATAAGGGCGGCACAGACGGCCAGGATAGCGCCGTTGCGATTGTCCATGACCGCTTCAAGGAGGTGGTCGCCTTCAATGTGCAGGGACGCAAGGGAGGGGGCCGGCTTCCAGCTCTTCAGAATGGCCGGTTCCACCGTGTCCGGTATGGCGAGGTCGCCCTTCAACTCCAGCGCGCCCCGTTCGGCCAGGGTGGCCCCTTCAGGAGCCCATTTGATCAGCGGGAAGTTGTCCAGCGGCTTTTGCCCGCCGCTGTATTTGCCCGTGTTGATGGCGTCCACGAGGAAGGGACCGCCACGGCGTTCATTGAGGAAGAAGGTCAGGTTAAGTTTGTTGGTGCCCAGGTCGGGAGCCGCAAGGAGGGCAGCTTCCCGCGGCAGGACCAAGGGGAGCATTTTGTCCGGGGTATAGCCCAATTTGGCCAGCATGGGGGGCAGTTGGTCCGTGGGGACAAGTTTGTCGAGAAGCGAAACAATCGCTTCCGGCTTGAGCACCACGCGCAGGGCTGAGTTTGCGGAGGCCACCGTTTCGTGGGAAACGGCGGGCGCCTCGGTCAGGCCAAACTGGCGGTTCGCTTTGGCGTAAGCCACGCCCACGACCGCGACGGCCGCGACCACAAGCAGTACCAGGGCAAGAAGTGCAATCAGGCATCCCTTTTTCACGACAATGTTCTCCTAATTCGTATGAATACGCCATTCTCAGACAGGACATATCCTATGTCACCACGGTGCGCAAGTCAATTAATTCCCTGTTATCCGCCCAGGGCGTGCCGAAGACGGGCCTCGAAACCACGGAGTTCATAGGCGCCCATGATTCGGGCTTGCTCCGCGTTGGCCGTGCCTTCCAGTCGGAACCCATGCACGGTCTGAAGCCAAGAGCCCAATGCCTGCCCCACGGCGCGGCATACGATGGCAAGTGCCTCTGCCGAGGGTCCATCGATGCACCGCAGTTCAACATTAAACCGGAGGCAGTCATTTTCCGCCAGGTCGGCGGTGGCGGAAGCACTAATCACGGTCCGCGCCGTGGCCCGCATGATTTCCTGAAGCTGCTCATCGGCCCAGGGGGCAACCATGTTTGCCAGCGCCCCATGCAGTTGCAGGAGCGCGCCGTTGCAGTTGTTTATGCCGATTTCGAGGAAATGGCTTCCCTCAATCCGGGGCGGTTCAACCGGCTGTGACTGGGGCCAGATACTGTCGGTGCGCCGCTGAATCTCCGGCGGGATATCGAGCTGGCCGTCAATCAGCAGGGCACCTCCCGGTTCGCGCCGCAGTTGGGGGGATGACCAATAGATCGGCTGGAGATCGGCCAGAAAACTGGAACCGTTCACGAGTTGGTCCAGCGCCTCGCCGGTGGGATGTTCCTGAAAAAAGAGGGTGACGCCGAAGCGCCCGGGCAGGGCCTGGTCGAAGAGAAAGGCCATCTCCACGGGCATTTTGTGCAGCCAGTCGAAATGAATCGGAGCGCCCTGCATGGAGGAAAGCTGGGGAATGCTGTGGACCAAGCGGGTGGCCATTGGGGCCAGGCCGGACACGTAGGACTGCACCCGCGCGGGGCAAAGCACCACCCGCACGGCGGTGTCGGGCCGCAGATAGGGGGTGTGCCGCAGGGCGGGAGCGGGGCCGCGAAACAGGAACCACCACGTGGCCACCACCGCCAGCAGTATGCCCGGAAGCGCCGTCAGCACGGTGTTCCGGTGCCTGCCCAGGTATGCGGCCAGCGCGGACATGCCGTCAGTGCGGGGAAACGGCGATGATGGCGAGGAAAACGGCCAAGAACCCGGTCAGCACCTGGCTCCAGAAGACAACGCCCTGGAAGGGGCTTATTTCAAAGAAGGAGCAGATCTTTCGGGTGGTGTCGTTGATGGTGAACAGGTCGGCAAACTGGAAGCTGTGCTTTTCGCCCACGGCCATCCAGAACTTGCCCTCCTCACCGTTGGGCGTGAAAGCGACGATATAGGCGGCGCCAGCGGCGGGGAGATAGTAATCCTCCGCGGAGAAGCGCCAGCTTGAGGTGCCCGTATAGGGTTCCTTGTAATTCTCCACGGACTCGGCGGCTGTGTCGTAGATAACAGCCCCGTATCCCGCAGGCAAAGTAAAGGGCAGCGGTCGGTCGGGTGCGGGCATGCCGGGGCCGACGATGGCGACCAGCGGACGGAGCAACCGGTACTGTTCCAACTGGGGCACGCCGATTTGCACATGGACCTTGTCCGCATACTTGCCGGCAAAGCTGAACCAGAGCTGCGGTGCGGAGGGGGTGGCATGATGGTAGCCGATGGAGGTCTGCTCGATGTCATCCAGGGGGTAGGCGCTGGAGAGGGTTGTCGGACCGCCGCCGATGACGACCGTGTGGTAGGCCCAAGGAGAATTGGCGGCCGCCGGCCAGGCCGTCAGCGACACCAATGCCAGGAGGGCCAGCATGCGGACAGAAATACGAAGCATGAAAGATTTCCTTTCAGAATTGCACGGTATAAACGGGGGTCAGGGAGCGGTCGGCGCTTTATCCGCCGTCTTGAGCGCCTTGACTTTCATTTCCTTTGCGAAGGGGACTCCGTCGCGCCGGTTAAGGAGCTTGCACACGGCATAATCGGGTTCCACCTGGGTCACTTCGATGCGGCCAACAGTCTCCTGCCGCCGGGCCACGACACGGCCACCCGCCTCGATGGGTGCCCCGTCAGCCAGCACGGAGAAGACCATGCCGGAGACGACGCCCTGTTTCGCGCCCAAGTTTACCAGTATTGCGTCATCAGAGGTAGAATCCGCGATGAGCCCTTTGAGTTCCCGTTCCGTTGCCGCCCAAGTCGTGATCTGGTCCACCAACGCCGTGACGGCCGCTTCGGGGTTGTTCTCATCGAGTGGGGCCGAGACCTGCGCCACGATGGCGGTGGTCTCCGTGTCAACGAGCCGCAAACGGACCGCCTCACCCTTCGCCGAGGGAACGAAACTCAGAAAGCCCAGCAATCCGGCCGAAAGCACCTGTCCCAAGCGCCGCTGTGTGTCCGCCGAGGCAACTTCCGAGGATCCCAAGTTCAGTTCCTGCAATAGCTTGTCGAGCATGTCGCGCTCGACAACGCTGACCTTTTGTGACGCTTGGAGGCGGGTTTCCAGTTCGTGCTGGACCAGCGTGTCCATACCGGCTCGGTCAAAAAAGACCGCACTGCGCTCTGCCGACGGGAGCAGCGCCAGAACCAGCGGGCGGGTGGACCACGTGTCCTTGGCGGCCCCATTGGCAGACGCTGAGACCTCGCGGTAGCGTTTGCCCAAGTCTTCGATTTGGGCGCGAATCACCTCGGTCCGTTTCGTGTCGGCGGCCTGCCGTATTTCGTCGGAAACCTGCCGGAGCAGCAGGGCCGTGGCGGCGTCGCCATGTTTCCCGGCCTGTTCCAGCACTTTCTTTGCGCCTTCAAAGTCGCCGCTTGACCGCCGTGCCGCACCCTCATTGGCCAGCGTAGCCACGTTGTACGGGTCAGCCTGGGTGGCGGCCCTGTAGTGCGCTATGGCCGCATTCACCTTGCCGCTTTCCTGCGCGAGCCGACCCTGGAGATTCAGTGCCTCAGACTTCTGCCAGTCCTGTGATGCCGTGGCATCTGCGGCGGTCACGGTGCTTTGGGCTTGGTCGAGCTTGCCCATTTTGGCAAGCGCGGTCGCCTTGACAGTCTGGGCATAGCCGTTTTCGGGGGCCTTTTCGGCCTGGGCCACCGCCTCGGACAGGGCACCCCGGTCAAGGGCCACTTTGGCGAGGCCTGCGGGCGACTGGGCCGACTCAAACACTTTTTGTGCCTCGTCCAGGCGGCCATTGGAGGCGAGGATGTACCCTTTGAGTTCGGTGCTGGTCTTGGGTGCATTGGGTTCGGCAACGGCCTCGTCGGCCACCGCCAGGGCTTCCTCCTTGTGCTGGCGGAAAAGATTCTCGGCCACGGTGGCGAGCAGGCGGGCGGTCGTGGCGCCGCCGCCCGCCAGGACCTGGTCAATGGTTTTCTGTTCGCTGGCCCGGATAAACACGGTCAGCGGCAGGGCGGTGACCCGGTCCAGCCAGGCGGCATCCTGCATTTTGGCGGGGTCGAGAATGTGGTACAGGATGCCCAGACGGGCGGCAAAATCCTTGAGCGCCTTTTCATCCTTCTGCATGCCCACCGCGATGATTTGGAATTTGTCGCGACCGTAGGTGCTTTGAAGGTGCTGGAGCTTGGCGGCCAGATCGTCGCCGCTGCTTGGCGTGAAAAAGAAGAGGATGACCAGATAGGGGTCCTGGGCGACCACACTGTCCAGATTCACCGTGTTGCCGGCGATATCGACGCCCACCACCGGCGGTGCCGCTTCGCCCTTGACGAATCCAGCGGACCATGCGCCCGGCGCGGTGAGCAGGGCCAGGGCCAGAAGTGCAAGGAAGCCTGAGAACCGTTTCATGGCAACTTCCCCTGGGTTTGGGCCAATATGTGTTCCACTCATGGTTGCGCCATTATATCACTGTCGGGGTGAATTGGGCAGATTGGCCTGGTTGAGCATGCAACTGGCGCACCAGACCACAAAGGCCTGGGAATCCTGGCAGGCGGTGGCCTCCAGCTCTATGGACCAGATTTCTTCCGTCCCGGAATGGACCGCAAACTTGACATTCTTTGCGTTTTCGGGGAGTTGAAGGGGTGCCTGGCCCTCGTTGAGCGATTCCGTAAGAAAGGGTTCGGACTTCTTGGCTGGGTCGGAAGCTTTGTCCGGATCGGACACCACGATGGAATAGTCGGCACTGCGCAGGGGCTGTATGCGGCCTTGGGCGAGGGCGTCGCGGATATAGGCGGCCGTATCCCCTTTTTCATTAAAGACCTGCTGGTACTTCAGGTATTCGTCGGAGTCCGCCGTCACATAGACGTTCACGGTGACTTTGCGCGATTCTTCCGGGTCTTTCGGCGTTTCCAGAACGATGTTGGACGGTACAGGAACCGGCGTGGCGGCAGGCGCGGCGGGGGGCGCGGACGGCGCTTGTTGGTCCGGTTGCGGGCGGGGTGGCTGGTTAAAGGGCTGTCCGACATGGCGGATAGGCTGTGGATTGGGTCTCTGGACAGGCTGCTGGGAGGACGCTGGGTGCATCTCCAGATTCGGCCGTGGACTGCGGTAGAAGTACATACCCGCCGCCACCACGATCAGCACAACCAGGGCCGTGCCCAGCACGGGAACGTGGTCACGGTCATGCCGTCGCGCCATCGCTATTGTGGAGTCCGAGTCCGAATCCTGCGATAAACCGGATGACGCACCGGGTTGGTCTTGGAAAAGGACAGGGGAGAGCACGGTCTTTCCGGGGGCGGTGCGGCGTTCCGTGGGCGGGGGGGCGCTTTCGACCGGGAAAGCCCCGGCATTCATGCGCACCGTCGCGTCATGCGGGGCGGCTGTGGGGACGGCGGTGCCTGTGGACCGCACGCCCAGTGCGGCGCGGAGCGCCGATGCAAAGGCATTCCCGTCGGAATGGCGGTCCTGCGGTCCTTTGGCAAGGGCCGTCATGACCTCGCGGCTGAGCGTCTCGCCCACGGCAAAATTCAGCTCCTGCGGCGGCACGGGGCTGGTCTTTATAACGTGGTGCATCACCGTGGAAAATGCCGAGCCGGTGAAGGGGCGTTCGGCCGTGAGCAGCTCATACAGGATGATGCCCAGGGAAAAGAGGTCCGAGCGGCCGTCCACACGCTGCCCCATGAACTGTTCGGGGCTCATATAGTTGGGCGTGCCAACCAGCGAGCCCTCCTGTGTGAGCGTGGAGTCAAGGACATGGGCAATGCCGAAATCGGCCAGTTTGGGAGGACCGTTTCTGGGGAGCATGATGTTGGCGGGCTTGACGTCCCGGTGGACGACCCCCTGCTCGTGCGCAAAGGCGAGCGCCTCGGCCAGGGTGGCGACCAGTTCGACCGCCTCCTGCGTGGACAGACGCGGCCCCTTGGCGATGCGCGCGCCCAGATCCGGACCGTCTATGTACTCCATTGCGATGAATGCCGTGCCGTCCTGCTCTCCGGCGTCATACACAGTGATGATGTTCGGATGGTTCAGCATGCCGGCCACGCGGGCCTCGCGGTAGAAACGTTCGAGCGCGTCGGGGGCGGCGTTGGGTCCCGCAATCAGCTCCCGCCGGGCCGTCTTGATGGCCACGCGACGGCCGATATTGGGGTCCCGGCCCTCATAGACCACCCCCATCGCACCGTGGCCCAGTTCGCGCACGATGCGATAACGTCCGAGTTGTTTTGGCAAGGCTGCATCTGTCATGGAAAGAAAAATCAGTCCGAATTTGGTTATGGGCAATGCAGAATAATAGAATTGACGGGCTGGCCAGTCAAGCCGGGCCGAAGGTGGTATGATGTCGGTCGTCTAAGTGCAAATTGCCTAGAGACAAGCGGCGGATAATTGTGCTAAAGTATGGGCGGTTAGGCCGTTGCCTCAGGTATCGGAGAAGAATTGATGTTAAAAGGGTTCGTGGTGGCTTTCTGTTCACTGATGCTGTGCGTGGGTGCTTTCGCGCAGGACGGGGTGATGGCCGACATCATGTCTGGGAAACTGGTGAACCCCGCGGTGGGGGCCTGGGCCTGGTATGACGTGAAGGATGCCGCGTCGGGGGAGCACTTGTTCCTGCGGCAGGCGGTGGTGGGGGAGGCGAAAGTGGACGGGAAGAACGGTTACTGGATTGAGACGGAAGTGGTGCCGCACATCGGCTATCCGATTATTTACAAGATGTTGCTGACCGGCCCGGCGGGGGACCCGAAAAACATTCACAAGGTCATCATGCGCGACGGGACCAACGAAGCGAAGGAAATGGACGTGGACCCGTCGGCGGCGCAGCCGGGCAATCTGGGCGCCGCCAAGGGAAAGGTTGTGGGCACGGAAAAGATTGAAACACCCCAGGGTGCGGTGGAGGCGGAGCATGTGGTGGCCGAGCAGGACGGCAAGAAGACGGAACTCTGGACGAGTGAAAAGATTCCGCCGATGGGAATCATCAAGCTGGTTTCGCCGGACGGGGAACTGGTGCTGCAGCGTTTCGGCAAGGGCGGCCCGGACGGGGAGAGCGCGATAGACAGGAAGATTGACGCACCCTCCGCCAAGGGGGAAACCAAGGTCACGGTGAAGGTGAACGGCGAGCCGCGCGAGGTGCCGCAGGACCAGCCCGGAAAGAATTCCGGCACCGCGGGCGCCGCCGCGCCGGAAAAGAAAACAGCAGCCCCGGCGAAAGCGACGGGCAAGGCAAAACAGGACGGCTCCGCGCCGAAGAAGAGCTTCTCGAAAAAGAAGGACGCCCAATAGACCAAGGTTCGCAAAGCGCCGTTGAGTCGGCTGCAGGGAGACCGGTGGATGCTTAATTTGGCTCATTTCTTGAACGTGACCGCAGAGACGAAACCCGACACCACGGCGGTGATCCTCGACAGCGTGAGCATGAACTACCGCGATGTGGCGTCCTATGCGCGCCGGGTGGCGAATGTGCTGCGCGCCAAGGGCATCGGGCAGGGGGACCGGGTGGCCATGATGCTGCCCAACACGCCGCACTTTCCGATTGTGTATTACGGCATCCTGCACACCGGGGCGGTGGTGGTTCCCGTGAACGTCCTGTATCAGGAAGATGAGATTCTGCACTACCTGAAGGATTCGGGCGCCAAGGCGTTCTTTGCCTTCAGGCTCTTTGAAGAGACCGCGCGCAAGGCCTATCAGGCCGCGCCCGAGTGCGAGCATTTTGTGGTGGTCTCCGGCATGGGCGACATGTCCCAGCCGGAAGTCGGCGACAACTTCATGGCCCTCATGATTGCCGTGGACGACAAATTCGACACGGTGCAGACCATGCCGGACGACACGGCCGTGTTCCTGTACACATCGGGAACGACGGGCGCACCCAAAGGTGCCGAACTGACCCATTTCAACATGTTTTTCAACGCCTACTACGCGGCCAGGTATATCGTGCGCGCGCAGGAGGGCGATGTGGCGCTGGTGACGCTGCCGCTGTTCCATTCTTTCGGGCAGACCTGCATCATGAATGCCAGTGTCATTGGCGGCACCACCATGACCATGCTGCCGCGCTTTGAAACGGAGAAGGCGATGGAGGTGATCACCCGCGACGGGGTCACCACGCTGGCGCTGGTGCCGACGATGTATTTCTTCATTCTGGACAACGAGAACTGGGAGAAGTACGACTTCAGCAAGGTGCGCATCGCGGTGTCCGGCGGCGCGCCCCTGCCCGACGAGGTGCATGCGCGGTTCCGCGAACGCTACGGCATTACCCTGCTGGAGGGCTACGGCCTGTCGGAGACGAGCCCGGTGGCCTCTTTCACCCGCGAGGGCGACGAGGTGCGCGTGGGTTCCATTGGCAAGCCCATTTGGGGCGTGGATATGCGGATCATGCGCGATGACGGGGTATTCGCCGAGGCCGGCGAGGTGGGCGAAATCGTCATCCGCGGGCACAATGTGATGAAGGGCTACCACAACAATCCGCAGGCAACCAAGAGCGCCATTGTGGACGGCTGGTTCCACAGCGGCGATGTGGGCCGTTGTGACGAAGACGGCTATTTCTACATCATTGACCGGAAGAAGGACCTGATTATCCGCGGCGGGATGAACATTTACCCGCGTGAGATTGAGGAGGTGCTCTACCGTCACCCGAAAGTGCGCGAGGCTTCCGTGGTCGGAATACCGGACCGCGCGCGGGGTGAGGAAGTGAAGGTGTACGCGTCGGCCCGCGAGGGGGAGGTGCTGACGGCGGAGGAACTGAAGGTATTTCTCGAAGAGCGGATGGCCCGCTACAAGTGGCCCAAGGAGATTGAGGTGATGGAAGAGCTGCCCAAGGGACCGACGGGCAAGATCCTGAAGCGCGAACTGAAGCAACGGGCCACCGGACCAGCCTGATGAATTAGGAATGGAAGACGGCTGAAGGCCGAAAGATAAGAGAAAGAGAACGGGCGGGAAACCTCTTCAGGTTTCCCGCCCGTTTCTTTATGGGCTTGGAGGGGACCACCGGAATGCCGCCGGGGATGTTTCCGATCTCGCGGAAGGGACCGGCGGCTCCGGTGGTATATTCCCTGTTATTTCGTCACTTTGGTGACCGTGTCCGCAATGCCGGCAAATCCGCCCGGCACGGCAACGCGGAGTTCGCGCCATTCGGCGTTGTTGCCCAGCGTGGCCACAATCTTCTTGCCGCTGGCGCTCAGCTCTTTGACTTGCGGAGGCAGCGCGTCAAGCTGCGCGGCGGGGATTTTGGAGGGGTCGATCACGACAAAGCCGTTGGCGGCCGAGGCGAGGAGTTTCGGGTCAACCGAACCAGCGCCAGCCTTTACGGTGCCGTCGGCGTTGAGCGTGTCGATGGCCTTCTTCAGCGTCGCTTCATTGGTGCTGACCATCAGCAGTTTCCCGGCCAGCGCGATGTACACGTTGACGCCCTGGGTCACGTTTTCCTTCACATAAACATCGGCGCCGTTCTGCTGGTACTTGGGGCCCGACTTGGTGTCGATGCCGGCGAGGCCGAGCAGGCCGACAACCTGTTCCGGCTTGGCAAGGGTGGCGGCGATAAGGCCGTCGGGGATGTTGTTGTTCACGCCGGTGATGGCAAGGGCAAGCTCATCGCCCAGCATCTGGGAGGCCAGCATGACATAGGTGCCGATCTTGGCGAGGGCCGGATTGGCCATCATCAGCAGACGAGCCTTTTCGATGAGCGCGGCGTTGTTGCGCAGGTCAATCATAATCGGGGCGCTGCCGCCGAAGAGGGCGTTCAGCTTGAGCGGGCTGGCGGGGGCGGCCACGGGGCCGGCCGGGTCGTGCATGCCGACGCGTACATAGGCTTCGCCGTTCTGCTCGCCGATGCCGAGCACGATCTCGTCGATGAACGACTTGAGGTAGTCAATCGCCGGGCTGAGATTGGCGCCACTGGGAAGGGTCGGCTTGATGAGGCCGGCCGAAATGAGGCGGTCAAGGGAGGTGATCACGGCCACTTCCTGCGGGGCGTTCGACTTCATGTAGGCCAGCGCCACGGGGCTCTTCACCTTGGCGGCCACTTGGGCGATCATTTCGGGCGTGGAACCCAGGAAGACATAGCTTCCCTGAATCGAATAGCCGAAATTGTCGGACTTGGAAAACAGGCCCTTGGCTTCGCCAACGGTGATTTCCTCAGGCTTTCCCGAGAAGATAAGCTTCAGTTTTTCTGTCGCGACCTTTTCGTCTGCGATGGGCAGCGCGCCCGCACCGTTCTGGGATTCGGTGCTGGCGGTGACAAACAGCGCCAGGGGCTTGTCGGTGGCCAGACCGGCTGCTTTGAACACCTGGACCAGCGAGTTCGGGTCTTTGACGCCGAGCTTGGTCGAAAGGTCGCCCAGAAGTTCGGCCACGTTCGCCTTTTCCTTCACGCCGGGGACGCCCATGGCAACGGCGCTCTGCTTTTCAAGGTAGTCCACGGACGGCAGGAGCACGGCCGCCTGGGCCGTTTCAGGCATCAGGGAAAGGGGGTTTTCCTGTGCCCGGACCCCGGCGGCAAAGCCAAGGGCGATTACGGTGGCAAGCACCAGGCAAAGCGCGTTCTTGCGGTAAGTTGCGGTCATCATGCTTCTCGATCCTCCTGAATGGGTGTTTTGGCTGTGTCCAGCCGGTGTTTTCGCTCACAAAGTCGGTACTATAACAGGTGAAGTCCAAAAAGAAAAACCGTCCGTTTGACCTGCGGGAGGGGCAAAAGGTTTCTCTTTACAGCCGGGTTCGAAATGTGAATTTCCAGCGGCATTCCTGCCCGGCGATGGGACTGCCTGGCCCCGGCGCGGCCAGGGAATGGTTTTAAGTGATTTAATTCGAATGGTTTACGCGTTTTACGCACGATGGGTGCGCTCTACAGGGGGTGTCCAGCGGGGAGGGACTCCATCCATTACGCCATTTCGTCCCTTTCCATTTCACACCATGGGCCGGTATCGTCCATAATGGAGTGGGTCTCAGGCATTTCGGAAACGGCACTTGCCGGTTCTCCGTTCCTGGATGATGGATGTCAACATGGAGGATATGGGCAGTGGGCACCGAACTGACGCGACGGCACTTTCTTGGCGGGACGGCGGGGTTGGCCGCAATCAGCGTGATGCGGACAGCCGTGGCGATGGGAACGGAGGCCAATTCGAAAATCGAGGTGGGTGTGGTCGGCCTGGGCGGGCGGGGCGACATGATTGCCCAGTTCATTGAGGAACACGGCGGATACCAGATTACCGCCGTGGCGGATTACTTTCCCGAGGTGGCCGAGGCCGCGGGAGAGCGCCATGGTGTGCCCAGGGAGCGCCGCTTCAGCGGGTTGATGGGATACCGGCGCCTGCTGGAAAGCAAGGTGGACGCGGTCTTCCTGGAAACGCCGCCCTATTGTTTTCCCGAACACACGGCTGCGGCGGTGGAGGCGGGATGCCATGTGTACATGGCCAAGCCGGTGGCTTGTGACGCGCACGGCTGCCTGGAAGTGCAGGCCACGGCCAGAAAGGCCCAGGCAAAGGAAAAGGTGTTTCTGATTGATTTCCAGACCCGGACCGAAGCGCTCTATATCGAGGGCATCGACCGGGTGCACAAGGGGGAGATTGGGAAGATAGGAATGCTGAGTTCGCTGTATTCGGATGAGGCTTTCGCGGACCCACCGCTTACGGCGAATGTGGAAAGCCGCCTCCAGCACCTGATTTGGGTCAACGACGACGCGCTGGGCGGAGGCTATCTGGTCAATGCGGGCATTCATGCCCTTGATGTGGCGCTGTGGCTGGCGGGGGACAAACCGGTGAGCGCCACGGGCGCATCGCGCATCGCCCGCAATGAACCCCACGGGGACACCCACGACGTGTATTCACTCACCTATGAATTCGCCGACGGTTTGATTCTGAACCATCGCGGCGAACACCTGAAGAACAAATTTGAGTTCCATGCGGACTGCACGGCCCACTGTCAGGACGGCTATCTCGAAACCGGTTATTCGGGAAAGGTGACCATGCCCGGCAGGAACGGTTCGTGGGAGGGCGGCGACGTGAAGGAACTCTACCAGGCTGGGGCAAAACGAAACATCGCCATTTTCCATGAAAGCATTGTGGGCCGCAAGTATGGGAATTCAACGGTGGAATCGAGCATCAACGCCGCGCTGACCGCGATTTTGGGACGAGAGGCTGGGTTGCGCCGGACCAAGATTACGTGGGACCAGATGATTGCCGAAGACCGGCGCTTGGTGCCGAATTTGGATGGTTTGAAGGCCTGAGCGTTTTGGGTATGGCCGACCTCTGCTCAGTTGCCCTGGCTGGTTGCTGAAAGGGAATCGAGCGGTATCGCCGCATCCTCTGCAACAAGTGCAATGGCATGGGGGCCGTTGGCCATTTCCGCGCTGGTCCACACCACGTGAGACGGAGTCGGTGTGTCGGCGTGAAAGTTGATGGACGGTTGCTTTGCCCCGTCGATTATGACGGTTCCTTTCCCATAACCAGGGCCTGTGGGTGCCCAGAGTTCAAATTTGGTGCCGTCCACATTCCACTTCGCCCTGGCGCCCGGCTTTAGCGACACGGCGCCGACACCATAACGGAAGGCTCCATCCTCTTTCTTGTCCCAAGTCTCACTGGCCGAACCGGCGCCAAGAACCGCCTCAGTGTAGAGATAAGGGATAATACTGGGGGATGTTTCACCGGGCAGATAGAAATTGTTCACCTGCAGGCAACTGTGCTGTGCGGCCGTCAGGCCAAGGGCGCCGGAGACCACCTCTAGCGAACCCTGCCAGACGCATGCCGTGTTGATGTTCAGCACGCCCTTTCCCTCGGAGGATAAGGTCAAAGAGAGGCGTTCAGCGGGAGTGGCGAGCTTTCCCGAGGCAATGACTTCGGGAGAGAGCGTGTCTCCGGTCTTGGTGATGCGCCAAGTGTCCGCTGTCAGGAGGAGCGCGTGGTGACGCGTCAGGGACAAGCGGTGCAGTGCGGCATCGGCCGCAGGCTTGTCCGGTCCGAGTGGCGCGTTGTATCCCCAGAGCAGGGCAACCTCTCCGGTGTATTTCAGCGTGGCCGCCAGTTCAAAGGCGGAGCAGTTTCTCTTGAGGAGCGTGAGGCTTGTTCCCCCATGTCCGCCCAGGACGAAGCCCTGTTCGCGATAGGGCTGGTCCCACGGACGCCTGGCAAGGTTGATGGTTCCCATTCCCTGCGGATCGCGGGAGGGAAACATGACATTGAAACTGCCGGTCTTGTCCACGAAACCGGTGAAGGTCTGGCCCCAGATGCCGTAGTATTCGTTCGGCACTGGCTCGGCATGCCACACCGACCCGCACTGTTGGAGTTCCCAAGCCTCCGCGCGGTGCGCCTCTTCGGTGGGCGCGCGGAACAGGCACTGAAAGTCGCGGTTCTGCGCCACCGAGGTGGCCGGGGCGTAGACATAACCGCCGTGCTGAAAGGCGGGAAAGAATTCCATGAGGGGCGGATGGAAGTAGTCGCCTTCCACGGTGCGCAGCGGCACGGGGTCGGAATAGGGGCCTTCTGGCTTTTCCGCAGTGGTGCCAAAGAGCGCCCAGCCATAATTGGCGCCCGAGTCCATCATGAAGAGCACCATCCAATCATGGTCGCGCTTGACGATGCTCGCGGCGTAGCCGCGCCGGTACTTGCCCATGCGCAGCGGACTCTTTCCCGTGCGGTACACGGCGGGCGAAGTGCGGATGAACGGACCTTCGGGCCGTTCGGACCAGGCATATCCCACGCCGCTGTCGGAGGGGGCCGGGGGATTGGCCGCCGTTTCCCAGCGGGTGTCCAGGGTGCACCAGTCGTAAATCATATGATAGCGCCCGTCCGCATAGAGCACGGACACGTCGGGCGCGTGTCCTACCGGGGATGTGTTGTCATCAAAGCGGAAGGGTTCGTCGGGGAAGGGGCAGGCCAACTGTTCCCACGTGGTGCCGTGGTCCCGGGAGCGGCACACGAGACAACGCATAATTAGGTCGTCCGTCATGGCATAGTTTTTCGCGTACAGGCCTATATAGACAAACCAATCGCCGCTCTTGGGGTCTTCAAAGAGGAATCCGTTTACGGGCCATTCGTAGGGCGGGGCGCCCCGGTAAATGGGGTTGCCGGGAAGCCGTTTGAAACTGTCGAAGGACGGGTCGCCATAAACAGGGTGGTGCAACCAGTCGTTCCGGTGTTCCGGCGCGGCAAAATCGACTTCCGGGCCAAAGGCCCCCAGTCCGACGAGCAGTAGCGGTAAAAGCGGCATGAGCATCAATCTTGCCTCCGTGCATTGTTGCGATGGAACGATTGTAGCGCAGGACAGGAGGGGAATTGCAGTAGGTGAATAGGCGGTATCCCTGGGTGCGGGTGACCGTGCCGGAGTGGGAACAATGCCTCTTAAGGAATTCCAGGAGCAACCAACCACCAATTACAGGCCAAAATTGCCTCTGGAATACTGAATAAAAATGCAGTATAATTTCATGGGAATTGGTGATGGCGGGGGAGAGGTGCATGGTGTCGGCGATGGTTCATTTGCAGGTACATAGCCACTTTTCGCTCTGCTCGGGTACGGCTTCCCCGCGGCAGTTGGCGGCGCGAGCCGTTGAATACGGCATGGGCGCGCTGGCCTTGACGGATACAGACGGCCTGTATGGTGTGATTCCCTTTTACAAGGCGGCGCGTGAGGCGGGGGTGCGCCCGATCATTGGGGCGCAGTTGGGGCGTTGTGTGGTGCTGGCGCGGGACCGGGAGGGCTATGCCCAGTTGTGCGCGCTGGTCACGGCGCTTCATCTGGGGCAGGCGGACAGGGAGGTTCCGGCCGGCTGGCCCGGCAGCGGCCTCGACCTGTCGCGGCTGTTTGTGATGTCCGGCGATGCGCCCACGCTGGAGGCGTTGCGCCGCGCGGGGCTGTCCGTGCTGGCGGTCGTGGAGCATTATGGGGGGGCGGCCTCCCATCGGCGTGCCGAGGCCATGGTGGCCCGGGCGCAGCGCATGGGCATTCCGCCGGTGGCGGTGGCCCCGGTGCATTTTCTCGACCCCGCCCATCATGCCGCGCACCGGGTGCTGTCGGCCATTCGCTGCAACACCACGGTGGATGCGCTGGAAGCGGTGGATGCGGCCTCGCCGGAGGCCTGGTTTCGAAGTCCACGGGACATGGAACGGCTTTTCGCGGCATGGCCCGAGACACTCGACAATGCGCTGTGGGTGGCCGAGGAATGCAACGTGGAACTGTCATTGGGCAAGCCGCTCTTCCCGGAAATGCCGTTGCCGGCGGGGGAAAGTGCCTTTTCCTGGCTATGGAAACAAACCTTTGAGGGGTTGCAGCGGCGCTATCAGCCGCTTTCACCGTCGGTGCTGGACCGGGTGCACAACGAACTGGGGGTGATACACGATCTCGGGTTTGCCCCCTACTTTCTCATTGTGGCGGACATAGTCCGCTTTGCCAAGGAGCGGGACATCCCCGTGGTGGGGCGGGGTTCGGCGGGGAACAGCGTGGTGGCCTATGCGCTGGGCATCACCCGTGTGGACCCGTTCAAATACGGCCTCTATTTCGAGCGCTTTCTCAACCGCTCGCGCAGTGACTGTCCCGACATCGACCTGGACCTTTGCTGGCGGCGGCGCGACAAGGTGATTGATTATGTGTACCAAAGCTATGGTGCCGACCATGTGGCCATGATCGCCACCATCAACACCTTTGGTGCGCGGTCGGCCGTGCGCGAGGTGGCGAAGGCCACGGGGGTGACCGGGCGGGAGATTGAGCGCATTACCCGCGTGCTGCCCCATTACGGGGCGGGCGACATACGGGCGCTGGCGGAGCGGGTGCCCGAATGCCGGGGCATTCGCCTGGACGAGGAACCGTTGAAAAGCATTCTGGCCACCTGCGAGTTTATTGACGGGTTTCCGCGCCACTTGTCCATCCATGCCTGCGGAGTGGTCATCGCCCCCGAACCGCTCACCCGCTTTGTGCCGCTCCAGCGCGCGGCCAAGGGCATCGTCATCACCCAGTATGACATGCATCCCGTCGAAGACCTGGGATTGGTCAAAATGGACCTGCTGGGCCACCGATCACTCAGTGTCATACATGACACGGTGGCAAGCATTCGCGAAAACCGGGGCATTACGGTGGACATGGAGCGACTGCCCGACCCGGACCCGCTCACGGCGGAACTGCTCCGCACCGGCAACACCATCGGCTGTTTCCAGATCGAGTCGCCCGCCATGCGCGGCCTGCTGCGCAAGATGGGGGCGGACAGCGCCCACACGCTGGTGCAGGCCGTTGCCCTGGTGCGTCCCGGGGCGTCCGGCAGCGGCATGAAACAGCATTTTATCGACCGCCACCACGGGCGCGAGGCGGTTGAATACCTGCACCCCGCCCTGGAAAGCATGCTCGGCGACACCCATGGGGTCATGATCTATCAGGAGGATGTGCTCAAGGTGGCCCATGCCGTGGCGGGCATGGATCTGGCCGAGGCGGATATGTTGCGCCGTGCCATGAGCAAGAAGCGCGGTCCCCGCGAGATGGCCCGCCATATGAAAGGGTTCATGGAAAAGGCGGGGGAGAAGGGCGTGTCGGAAGAGAGTGCCCGGCAGATTTGGGAGCTCATTGCCAACTTTGCCTCCTATGCCTACTGCAAGGCCCACGCCGCCACCTATGGGGAATTGGCCTATCAGTGTGCCTGGCTCAAGGCCCATTTTCCCGCGGAATTCTTTGCCGCCGTGCTGGCCAACCAGGGGGGCTTCTATGTGCCTGCCGTCTATATGGAGGAAGCCCGCCAGCGCGGGGTCCGCGTGTTGGGGATGGATATAAATAAAAGCAAACACACCTATTCGGCGGAATGTGACGGAATACGGGTGGGGCTTTGCCCGGTTAAAGGGCTCTCCATGACTGCAATCCAGGCTGTGCTGAAAGGCCGGGCGGGTGCCACTTTTTCGGGCTTGGCCGAGCTGTTGCACCGCATACAACTCCGCCGGGATGATGCGCTCGCGCTCTGTCATGCAGGTGCTTTTGACAGGCTTGGAGAGGATTCCGACATTCCCCTCTCCCGCCTGGCACAGTTATGGAAACTCAGAAGAACATATGAAAACGAACAGAAGAAATTAGAAAACAATAGTGAATCGCCCCTGTTTCTTACCCTGGATACGGTGCCAACACTGCCCGGAATCTCCGCACGGCAACGGTGCAATGAGCAGTGGGAGGGACTCGATATGCTGCTCGACACCCATCCGTTGCGCTATGTGCTGCCCCGGCTTTCAGAATACGCGCTGACGCCAAGCCACCAGCTGGCCGACCATGCCGGAAGGCGGGTGGTCATGACGGGCTGGCCCATTACGGAACGCCGCCTGAATACCCGCGACGGCGGGGGGTATATGAAGTTTCTTACGTTGCAGGATTTGTGGGGGGTGTATGAGGCGGTGCTTTTTCCAGAAGCCTACCAAAGCCAGGGACAGCATTTTACCCATGCCGGCGCCTACCTCCTGAAAGGTGAGGCCCAGGTGGACCACGGTCATCCCGCGCTGATGGTGGACGCCGTGGAGCCATTGTTCTTTGAAACGCCTGTTGCAGGACGGGGATAAGGATCGGGACATATGAACAAGAAGATGGGCCGACAGGGAAACCGTACAAGGGTGCCCGGAGCGAAGCGGAGCGCACCGCTCATTGCCGACGAAACCGGTCCGCTTCGCTGCGAACACCCTTGTACGGCCGGACCGGTACATTTCGCGGCGTGGAGTCGGTGTGTTCCGCGGCGTTTCACGCCGCTTCACAGCACCCTACTATTTTGCAACCGGGCTGAACTTGAAAACGCCGTCCAGAAACTCCAGGGTCTGCCGCTGGGTCTTTTTGAATTGCCTGCCTCCCCAGCCATGGCCCGCACCCTCGACGATGACGAGTTTTTCCCGCACACCGGCCTTCTTGAGCGCTTCGTGGAGCAGTTTCCCCTGATCGACCGGGACCAGCGGGTCGGCGCTGCCGTGGAAGGTTAGAATGGGCGGGTCGTTTGCGTCGATGTAGTGGACGGGTGAGAGTTGGAGCACTGCGGGATCATTGCGGTCTTTTGTGCCCACCAGTTTAATGAGCACATCGTCGCTGGCGTCGCCGGTCTTGCCCGGTTCCGGGATGGGATGCCACAGGCGCATGTCGGTCGGCCCGTACTTGTTCACCACCGCCTGCACTTTGCTGGAGAATCCGGCATTGCCGCCGTCCCCTTCGAGGCCGTCCTTGGGATCCATCAGCCCGAGCATCAAGGAGAGGTGCCCGCCTGCGGAGTCACCCATGGCTGCGATCCGGTCTGGGTCAAGGTTTAATTCCTTGGCGTGGGCGCGCAACCAGCGCACGGCGCACTTGACGTCCTCAATTTGGGCGGGCCAGGGGTATTGCGGTACAAAGCGGTATTCGACCGCGGCGGCAACGTAGCCGTGCGCCGCAAATTGCTTCAGAAGGTCGGTGTAGCCGTCCTTGCTGCCGCCGCTCCACCCGCCGCCATGAACGCACAGGATGGCAGGAACGGGGGCCGAAGCCGGAGCAGGCTTGGCCAGGTCCAGTTTCAGTTCCACCCCTCCGGCCTTGCCGTAGACAAGGTCTTTTTGGACGGCGATATCCTGTCCCATGGCGGTCGCCACCGCAAAGGCAAGGCCCAGCACAAAGAGCGTCAGTTTCGTTTTCATTGCGTTCACTCCTTTTTCAATTCCAGTCCAGCCCGAACATAGTTTACTTTCTCGGTGTCTCCGGTTGCACACAAGAGGTCCGATGCCGGCATCGCTGCGTTCAGTGATGCGTGGCATGTTTGGATTCCTGCCTTTGCCCGTAGTAGAGTGCATGCAAACCACATTGAGAGGGTCCCCCGCATGCCGCTGTCCACGCACAAGACCAAAATAGTTGCCACCATCGGTCCCGCATCAGACTCGCCGGAAATGCTGGAGAAGCTCATCCGGGCCGGGATGAATGTGGCGCGGCTGAATTTTTCGCACGGCGATTTTTCCGGCCATGCCGGGGTGATAGAACACATACGGGCGGCCGAGCGGACCACCGGGCTGCGCGTGGCCATCATGGCCGACCTGCCGGGGCCGAAGATGCGGTTGGGGAAGATTGCACCGGAACCGGTCACCTTGCGGTCGGGGGACTGCGTCACGCTGACCTCGGAGGAGGTTGTGGGCACGGCGCAGCGGATGTCGATGAGCTTTGAAGCGCTGCCCCGGGTGGTGAAGGCGGGGGACCGGCTTTATCTCAATGACGGTCTGGTCCAACTGGCCGTTGAAAGCGTGAACGGAAATGATGTTGTGTGCCGGGTGACGGCGGGCGGTGAATTGCGTTCGCACAAGGGACTTAATCTTCCCGGCATTGACTTGGGGATCAGCGCCTTTACCGACCATGACCGGGCATGTCTGAGCTTTGCGCTGGAGCATGGCGTGGACGCGGTCAGCCAGTCCTTTGTCGAGACGGCCGCCGATATCGCGGCTGTGCGCGAGGCGGCCGCCGCGCTGGGGAAACACCCCTTCATCATCGCCAAGATTGAGCGTGCCGGGGCGCTGGACCATTTTGGGGAAATACTCGCGGCGGCAGACGGGGTCATGATTGCCCGCGGAGACCTTGGTGTCGAGGTGCCGCTGGAGGAAATGGCCATCACGCAGAAACGGCTGATGGCCCAGGCCATTCTCGCGGGCAAGCCCGTGATCACGGCAACGCAGATGCTGGAGTCGATGGTTTCCAGCCGCCTGCCCACGCGGGCGGAGGCCACCGATGTGGCCAATGCCATTTTGGACGGCACGGACTGTGTCATGCTCTCGGGCGAGTCCGCGATGGGCAAGTACCCGGAGGAGGCCGTGGAAATGCTGGCCAGGATTGCCGCATACACCGAACCGCACCGGCCCCGGCACACGCTTCAGGAACTGCACGACCTGTGCGACAGCCAGCCGCACAACACGGTGGCCGAGACCATGGCGCACGTGGTGGAGCATGCCCTGGACACAATGCCCTGCGCGGCGGTGTTTGTGCCCACACTCACGGGCGTCACGGCGAGAATGATCTCCCGATTCAAGCCCGAAGCCTGGGTGGCCGCAGTGAGCCATGAGCACGGCGTGTGCCAGGCGCTGGCATTTTCCTACGGTGTTTTTCCCCTGGAGGTGGCGGGCTATCCGGAGGACTGGAAGGCCTTCGCGCGGGATTGGGTCCGGGAGCAGGGCCTTTCCGGGTCGGCTGCCATGCTGGTGGCCGGACCTTCCGAACGGGCGCCGCAGGACAATCACCGGCTGGAATTCATGACCCTTGCCGGGTAAGCATCTTGCGCCGCGCGATTCATTTGCTTTGACCGCAATACGATGATTAAGTACAATATACAAAAGTTTGCGGACCTTCGGAAGGGAAGGAAAGGCGGGGCCGCGCACCAAGGAGAATGGGTTTGAGTGAGAATCTGAAGGATGTTTCGGGCGAACCCGACCATGATGATGCGAACGATTCCAGCCGCTGGCGGGAGTTCTCCCACAATTATCTTTCTCATTCGCGTGCCCATTACCTGATGGCGATTGACACGCTGCGGTCCGAACTGGGCTATGCCCGCACTACCGATGTGGCCGAAATGCTGGAGGTGTCGCGCGGCGCCGCGTCGATGGCGCTGGCACAGCTCAAGAAACGCGGGTGGGTGGCGGAAGACCCGAACCGTTTTCTGTTGCTGACGGAAGAGGGCAAGCGCATCACCGAAATGGTGTCGCAGAACTTTGCCATACTGTCGCGCTTTCTGGAGGCCGTGCTGGGCGTGGGACGCGACAGGGCCATCAGCGACGCCTGCAAGATGGAACACCTCATGAGCCTCGAAAGCAGCCGCCGTCTGCTCTGGCTGACGGAACTGCTGGCGGGGGACAATGCGGCAGGTGAGCAGGTGCGCGGGCATATGCGGAAGTTCAAGGCGGAAGACCACGCGCTGGACCTCGACGGCGACTGAGCCGTGTGATCCCATGCCAAGGCAGTTGGAGTTTTGGGAAGACGGGGAGTTCGGGGCGCAGGAACCGCATCCCGCAGAATTCCCCATCGAAAAGGGACTTGAGGAATCGCCAGTTCCCGTCAGCGGGAATACTGCGCCGGCTGTGACGCCAGCGGAAGAAGGGAAAAGGGCGGGAACAAACCCAAGCGCGAAGCCCGCCGACCCAGCGACGATAGAAGTACTGCGCGTCGAACTGTGCCGCCTGTCCGGGATGAACCTGTCCCTCAAGATTACCAACAACAGCCGCTGCATGATGCGTGTCGCCCATGAACCGGGTGGACGGGTTGCGCGGCTCAGTGTGCATTGGATGTTTCTGGATGCGCCGCAGGCGGTGGTCAAGGCGCTGTCCGGCTGGGTCAAGAGTCCAAGAAAGCTGCGCAATGACGGCGTGCTCCGGGGCTACATGCGCGAAAACAATGATCGCATTCCCGCCGCCGTGCAGCGCCGGGTGACCATTTCCACCAAGGGAACGCATTACGACCTGGACAGGCTGTACGCCGAGGTCAACGCCGCCGAGTTTGACGGCGTCATCACCGCCAAGATTACTTGGGGCGTCATGCTGCCCGTGGGCCGAAGCCGTTCGGGCCATTTCCGATTGGGAAGCTTCAACGACACGCTCAACCTCATCCGCATTCATCCGGTTTTGGACAGCGCGCAGGTGCCGCATTTCGTGGTCCGTAGCATTGTTTTTCACGAGATGCTGCATGCCTTCCTGGGAATCCAAAAAGAGGAGGGGAAGCGGCGCAAGATTCACCACGCCGCATTTCGCGCGCGCGAAGAGCGCTATGGTGATCACAAGGCGGCCGAAGCCTGGATCAACAACCCAAACAATCTGCGGCTTCTCGCAAAGATTCGCCGGAATTCTGGTGGATGAAGACCGGGGCAGGGGGGGCTCTTGTATCGTCGGGTTGGGTTGCCATGCCTACCTGCAGGTGTCCAGTTCTTGAATCAGCCATTGAAATAATGACAGTTGACAAGGTGTAGTCTGTAGGATACACTTTTGTAATGATGGAAATTCGCAAGACTGATGTCTTTGCAAAGTGGATCGACAACTTGGTCGACATTCCCGCAAGAGCGCGTGTGCTTGCGCGAATTGACCGTTTGGCAGAGGGGAACCCGGGTGATGCCAAAGCGCTCGGAGGTGGTGTAGCGGAAATGCGGATTGACTACGGTCCCGGTTACCGGGTGTATTACATGGTGCGTAAACGTGAAATCATAGTTTTGCTGGCCGGAGGCGACAAAAGCAGCCAGGCCAGAGATATCCGGACCGCCCTGCGCCTTGCGCAGAATCTATAGGAGTGTAGAAATGGCCAAAACAGTTACCACACGCTACGATGTCGCGGAACACCTGCGCACACCGGAGGATATGGCGGCCTATCTGGAAGCCTGCATGGAAGAGGCACATGGGGATGCGGCGTTTGTGGCGAAGGCTTTGGGCAACATTACCCGTGCCAGGGGGATGTCTCAGGTGGCGCGCGATGCGGGCCTTTCTCGGGAAAGCCTCTACAAGGCACTTTCCGGTGACCGCACACCAAGCTTTGAGACCATTCTTAAAGTCGTTGGTGCACTCGGCCTGCGACTGCATGCGGAACCGGCGCTGAAACGATAAACCCGACTGCGGCTCACAGCACAGCACTCATAGCCGGACGCGTGCGCCCCGCGGTTTCGCGGAAGGTGTTTTGGCCTAACCCGCGTTCTTGGGCTTTCGGCGCGGGCGCACCTTTTGGCTGCCGTCCTGGCGCTGTTGTCCCTGCGCGCCGCGTTTCCAGCGGGGGGGCACCAGCGTCGCATTCCAGGCGTCATAGGCGGTCTGGAGTTCTTTCAGTTTTTCCGGGTTCTGCACGGCGAGGTCGTTGCCCTCGGCAATGTCTTCCGCCAGGTTGTACAACTGCGAGTCGCCCTTGGCCATCTTCAGCATTTTCCAGTCACCCATGCGAATCGCGGACTGTTCGCCGAAGCGCCAGAAAAGACGACCATGCGGGGGGGCGTTCTTCTTGCCGTTGAGGTGGGGGAGCAGGTCAACACCATCCAGCGGTTTGTCCTGCGGCGCTGGTGCGCCGACTGCGGCCAGAATCGTGGGGTGGATGTCGAGGGAGATGACCGGCGTGTCAACAACCTTCCCCTCGGGGAGCCGGCCTTTCCATTGCATGAGGAAGGGTATGCGTATGCCGCCTTCGAGGACCTGCGCTTTGAAGCCGCGGAGCGGGGCATTGCCGGAGGTGGTTTGGCTGGTGGGGCCGCCGTTGTCGCTGATGAAGAATATCAGCGTGTCCTTTTCCAGGCCCAGAGCACGCACTTTGCCCAGCACCTGGCCGACGCCGTCGTCCAGGGCGGAGAGCATGGCGGCAAAGGTTCTGCGTTTCTTGTCCGTGATGCCCTCGAAACGGGAAAGATACTTCTGTAGGGATTCGAGCGGCGCATGGACGGCATTGTAGGGAAGGTAGAGGAAGAAGGGGTCCTTCTTGTGTCGGTCGATGAAGGAGACTGCCTCACGGGTGAACGCATCGGTGGTGTAGTCCATGTCGGCGACCGGTTCGGTACCGCGCATGATGGCGTTCTGCGGTCCGCCCGCGGCTCTCAGGTAGGGGTGCGCCCCTGCGAGGAAGCCGTAGAATTCGTCGAAGCCCCGTTTTGTGGGTTGCAGTTCGGGGCGGAAGCCCAAATGCCATTTGCCGAACATGCCTGTTGCGTAGCCCAGGCTTTTGAGCCGTTCGGGAATGGTGGTCTCGGACAGGGGCAGGCCGAATTCTGGGTTTGCTTCGTCGGCGGGGCCGGGATTGAGTTCATGTCCAAAACGCTGCTGGTAGCGGCCGGTCATAAGCCCGGCCCGGGTGGGACTGCAAATGGGGCAGGAGACGTAGCCGTTGGTGAAACGCACGCCGTTGTGCGCAATCGAGTCGATATTCGGCGTGGGAATGTCCTTGCTTCCCTGAATGCCCAGTTCGCCGTAACCCATGTCATCGGCCACGATGAGGATGACGTTGGGCTTGTCGCTGTGCATGCCGCCTTTGCCGCCCGGCGTGGTTTCACACCCGCCCAGCAACGTGGCGGCGCCCACGATTCCCAACGCTTCGAGGAAATCCCGGCGTCCCAGCGTCGTTCTGGATTTCTGGCCCTGGCCTGACATGCTGTTCATGGGGATTGTCCTTCTTGATTGAGGGGCTCATGCTGGCGCACACATTCTAGCCACAGTATCTAACACCAATCCGTCTGGACGGTTCCACATTGGTTCTGAGCCGCCGCAGTGTCAGTTAGCTCTGTCCGACATGCTTTCAACTCGCAATAGAAGGGTGCGGCATGTAGAATGCGATTCGTTCAGGAAAGGGAAAGCAATGACAACGGGAAAGCCGCATGATTAGGAGTGTGATTGTCAGAGGCGCAGCGAATCTTGCCTTGGCTGGAGCGCTGTTTCTCTTTTTCTGGACGCGTCCCTACACAGATCTGCTGCCGTTTCTTCTTCCCCATCGTTGTCTTCCAGGATTGCCGGGCCCCGTGCCGCCCCTGCTGCTGCTCTGTGGCGCGGTCTTTTGGTTGGGGACCAGAACCGGGGGCGGGGGTTGGCTTTTTTCGGCAAGAGTGTCGGCGGTCGTACCCGTTGTGCTGGTGTTGTCAGTTCCTCTTGTTCCTGAGGTGATGTTTGACAAGTACTGGATACTGTCTGCTGGCGTCCTGTTCCTGTTCTCTCCCGTCCTGATGTCGGCGGCGTTTCCCGTGGTTTGGAGGGGGAGTAAGAGTCGGAAGGCCGGATTCATCCTTCTTTCCTGGATGTCCTCCATCTCGTTTGTTCTGTTTGTGTTCCTGTTGCTGCTGCGCGGCAATACGGTCCCGCTCAGTGCCTTCTTTGCGCTTGCCGTTTGTTCCTTCCTTCTTGCCCATTCCCTGTCGGGGGGACACTGTGGACTCGGGCCGAAGCTCCTCGTGGTGGTGAGTTGCACTGCATTGCTCCTTGCCCTTGCATTGTCCCTTGTGAACGGCGGCGCGAAGAGGGAAGTTTTTGAAGCTGGGCAGGTCCGGGATGCCACGGGCATTGTTGTCGGTCCCTATCTGCAGAACATGCAGAAGACTTCTGTCACCGTTATGTGGGAGACAAAGGTTCCTTTGACGGGCAGGGTTGTCGTGAGCGAAGGACGGGAGGTTCTGTCGGTGTTTGAAAAGGCGCCGGGACTCGCGCGGGGTGCCGGCCTTTTCAAGAGTTTTGAAAGTCCCGGAGCAACCTTGCATGAAGTGCTCGTCGACGGGTTGATGGAAAAGACCCGTTATTACTACCGTGTCCTGTCCAACGGGGTGGCCGGGGAGATTGGCTCCTTTCAAACGTCCTATGAGGGCTCTGAGCCGTTTGATTTCGCGGTCTATGGAGACTCGCAGGAGATGTTCGGGTGGGCGGAGTATCTGGTAAGGAACAGGCATAGGGAAGTGTGCGCAAGCATACTCTCCCACAGTCCGCAGACAGGCTTCGTGGTCCATGTCGGCGATATGACCTTCCTGGGCAATGAGCGTGAGCGGTGGGGAAGGGAGTTCTTCGGTCCTGCCCGGAAGATGATGCTCAATATGGTGGTGTGGCCCGTGATAGGCAATCATGAAAAGAATGCAGCCTCGTACTTCGACTATTTCTCGGTGCCCAACGAGGATGAACATTACTACAGTTTCGATTATGGGAACAGCCGCTTTATCGTCCTTGCCGTCGAGGGCTATGCCGTGGGCCACGAATATGGCCCACCCACCCGCACCCCGATGGACCCCGGTTCGCCGCAGTATGAATGGCTGAAGAAGACCCTGGAAAGCAGTCAGGACAAAACATGGCGCTTTGTCTTCTTTCACCAATCCCCCTTTTCTTCCGGTCTGGAGGGAGGTTACACCCCTGCGCGTACTATTCTTTCACCCCTGTTCGAGCAGTACGGAGTGACCGTGGTGTTCAGCGGGCATGATCACACCCATGAAGTGTCGGTGAAGGACAAGGTCGTGTATGTGGTTACGGGGGGCGGAGGCGGTCCGGTGAGCCCGCTGCAGCCGGATATTCGCAGTAATCCATATTCGCGATACTTCAGAGGGGACTGGCACCATTGCAGGGTGCATGTGGCGGCAGACCAAGTGGAGGTGCAGGCGGTTGATTTGAAAGGGCGCGTTTTTCACTCAGTTAAGATTAACAAGGGCAGAGGCTTGGGCATACTCCTTAAGGAATAGAGTTCCAGGGGAACGCTCTGCTAGGCAGGCAGAATCGTGTGCTTAGGGGGTTGGGGTGACCTCGAAGACGTGGATGGATGACTTCTCGTCTTCGGGAATGAAGAAGAAGCGAAGGCCGGAGTCACACGGCTCAACGTAGAAGGGGTTTTGGGTCCAGGCGGGCAGGAGTGCCGGGCGGAGGGGCACAGGCACCTGCTGGTGGGCGCACATGTCCTCCACGCTGAGCAGGTCGATTCCTCCCAGTTTCATGGTGGGCAGTTTTCCACCGTCAACCCCATAGGATTGCAGCCCACTGCACAATAGATAGGGTGTTCCCGGAATCCTTTGCACGTCCTGATAGTCGAAGTAATGGCTGCCGTTCGGGAAGACTTCGGGATGCTCGGGGTCGGCAACAGTCCATTCTCCATTCTTTTCCTCGGTTTTCCAGCGGTAGAAACGTCGGGAACCCCAGTTGGCCGCGACCAGAAGCTTCTTGTCCGGGAAATGGGAGATGGCACCGAGGTGGTCTTTGAAGCGGAAGACTTCCCGGGCTTTCAGCGTTTCCGGGTCAACGGTGTAGACGATGGCCGAACTGTCCGGATGGTAGGCCGCCACGGGCACCCAGATAAGCTTGCCGTCGTAGTCGATGCCGCCGGGATGGAACAGGACCCCGTCTCCCAGCGTCATTTCCCGGAGAAGTGTGCCTTTTCGGTCCAGCTCAAAGAGATGGCCAATGCCCTTGTCCGCTTTCCGGTCCACCACCTCCACGGAGGACAGGTAGAATTTGGCGCCGATGGCGGTCATGCCTTGGGGGTGAAAGCTGCGAAAGGAGAGCGGTTGGGTCTCGGTCTCACGCCAGTTTGAGTCTTTTGTGAGCAGGCCGAAACGGGCAAGCAGGGGAGTGTCATCACTTTTTGCAGGGCCGATGTTGTCGCTGGCAGAGGCAAAAGTGGCCGCCAGACAGAGAGCAACGGCAGAGCTGAACAGGCCGTACATTATGGTCTAATCTCCTTTTTATGAGGGAAGGACAGAGGTCGCGTTCGCGACGCTTTTGCCGTGTTAAGCGTGATGCCGTTTTCCGGTCAGCGGGGTCGGTCCGTCTTGTGCCAGCGGACCGAAGCGCATGCACCAAGAAAATCCTAGTTGTATTGCCCTGATTGGGTCAAATACTGGCCGCCGGGCAGCATATAGACTAGGCATGCCGGACTGTCCTGCAAGCCGGGCCTGGCTCTTGAGCCGGTGTTTTAGTTGCTTTGGCGGCGGTAGAATTCTACAATTGCTGGCTTAATGAAGTGTTTTCTTCTTAACTTTGTTGGAAACCTGTTAATCATCCCCGAAAGGTGTGTAATGTTTTCTGGAATTGCCGGTATTGTGAGCGAGGCTGGAACCGAAAGGTGCCCGGCCAAGGTGCAAACCGGTCGTCGCGCACTGCGGAGGATCGCATGACCACGATAGCCGGTCAGACCGATGAACAGTTGATGGGTCTGCTCTGTGAGGGGCGTGAAGAGGCATTGGCCGAGCTGGTGCGGCGTTACCAGAACGACCTGTTCCGATTCTGCCTGCATTATCTTCGGAACACGGAAACTGCTCTTGAAAAGGCGCAGGAGACGTACCTGCGGATTTATGCAGCCCGGGCGCGTTTTGACGTGGGCCGGGCCTTCAAGCCCTGGATGCTGTGCATCGCTCGGAACTTGTGCCTGAACGAATTGAAGCGCAAGAAGATGGTCCAGATGGAATCGCTGGAGACCTACGCGAGCAGTTCACGTGAATTGAGCGGTGAACTGGCGCAGTTTGCCTCTGACGGACCTTCGGAATGGCTTTTGGCGGATGAGCGGCGACAAGCCGTCATGGACATGCTTGGTCAACTGGGCGACGATGCCCGTGAAATTATTGTGATGCGATATTTTGAGCAGATGTCCGCGAGGGACATCGCCGAGATTGTTGAAACGACAGAAGGCGCGGTGCGCACAAGGTTGCACCGTGCGCTGAACCAGCTTCGCGAACTTTGCGAAGTAAGAAAAGAAGAGTTTTGAGCGCATATCGGGGCGATATAGACGCCAGGGATTTAGTGGCGTATCTGGACGGCGAAGCGGACTCCGCAACAGCCGAACGGTTGCGCACCACGCTTGGCGGGGCCGCAGCGCTTGACGCGGAAGCGGAAAGCCTGCGCCGGATGGAAGTGCTGTTGCGGGACACAGGCGAGGCGCAGCGCGCCGCGGTGCCCCCAGTGGACCTTGTCGCCGGGGTGATGGGTTTGCTGCTGGCCGGCGCGGTCCCGGTGGATGACCTCGAAGATGGAATAGTTCCCGAGAGTCTTGACCCCAGGTTCGAATCGGCACTGCTCGACACGGGGTGCGTTCTGGCGGAAGCCCTTCCCGGGGTGAATCTTCTGGACGGGGTGTTGCGCGGTCTGGCACACATGAAAGCACACGAAACCGAGACAGGGACTCCGGCGACGGAAGAGGATGCCGGGTTGGCGATGCTTGCGACACGGCTGGAAACGGTCGGCGCCGAGATTCGAAAGAACACGCCCGAGGTTGACATTGTTGAGCCTGTCATGGAAGAGGTGGTGCGGACCCGAGAGGCCCTGACACCCAATGTGATTCCCTTCCGCAGCCGTCCCCAGGTGTTGCAGCCGGAACAGCACATGCCCAATCTCCGGGTGTGGGCGTTTCGGGCGGCGGCGGTGCTGGTGCTGAGCGTGGCCGGGGTGGGCGGCTGGATTATCTTCCGCACCGACGACGGCACGACCAACATTGCCCGCAACGACCAAAGCGGCATGAAGCGCAACCCTGTCACGAGCAGGCACAAAGAGCAGCTTGCCTGGCTGAAACCGGGCGCACGGGCACACCTGCCCCAGAATGACGCCCGGGTAAAAGGTTATGAAACGCTGGCGCGTCCGGCCGCCCCGATTCCCATTACGATAGACATGAAGAGCGATTTGGCCTCGCTGACGCTGGACAAGGTCATTGGGGCCAAGCGGGACGCGCTCGGCCAAAAGACGGGTGCTGCGGAAAAGCTGGCCGGATGGGGCAACCTCACGGCGGAAGAGGCGCGGCGCTTGCTGGAAGAGGGCGGATTGTCGGCCGCGGCCATGCTGGGCGCCATTCAGGCGCTGCCCGCGGAGGAGGCGGCCAACTATCTTCGGGCCGCCGTCGAGAAGTCCCCGGATGACGCATACCTTCGGTATTTGCTCGCGCGCAACCTGATGACGAATCCGGCCACGCGAGACGAGGCAGGAGCACAAATTGCGGCGATGAAGGACTTGGGCGGAAACAACGCGCTTCCCTATTACATGGATGCGAGCGCGAAGCTCGCAGGGGGCGACATCAACGGCGCACTGCTGGCCATGAATCTTGGGGCGGGGCTGGAGACGGCGAGTCCCTACGGCCTGGAAACAGCCCGGAACCGAAGCGCGGCCCTGGAAGCGGGCGGAATGGCCCCCAATGTGGCAAGTTTTGTGGCCGCAGGCAATGCGGGCCAGGGCGAATACAACGACATGATGGGGCTGGGCCAGGAACTGATGGCCTACGGACAACAGTATGAGGCCGTCAAGGATTATGAGACGGCCCACAGCATTTACAGTGCGGTGCAGACCTTGGGGAGCCAGGTACAGGAGGGCGCAAAGCTGACCAATGAACGCTTGGCCGGCTTGGACCTGCAAATGACGGCCCTCGATGCGGTGGCGAGGCTGGCCGATGTGTTCAAGACGCCGGACGGTCTGCAGTTCATAGAAAGCAGCTACAGCGCACTTGCCGGAACGCTGTCTTCCTTCGCAGACTATTTGGGGGGCGTGGGCAACCTGTTTGGAAGTGTCACGCCCAGCGCGGCGGGCAGTTTGGGGCAGCAGGTACTGACCCAGGGGGACCTGAATCTTCCCGTCGCGACGACGAGAAGCAACTAGGAATTGGGAATTAGGATTTGAAGAGGAGGCACAGGCAGCCTTCCCTGCCAATCAATAGCTGAAAATGAAGAACGGGGCGGAACCTGCCTTGCGCGGGTTCCGCCCCGGTTTATTCTTGGGGGAATTGCTGGCGGTTGGCCTACATCAGGGTTCCATCGGGTTCGAAGTGCCTAAGTGTCGGGCCCATGTAAATCTGACGGGGGCGCTGAATGCGGAGGTCCGGATCCTGGCGCATTTCGAGCCAATGGGCAATCCATCCGGGCATGCGGCCGATGGCAAAGAGCACGGTAAACATTTCCGTCGGTATGCCCAGCGCCCGGTAGAGGATGCCGCTGTAGAAGTCGATATTCGGGTAGAGTTTCCGCTGAATGAAGAATTCATCCTTGAGCGCCACCTCTTCCAGGTTCTTGGCGATGTCAAGAAGCGGGTCGTGGATGCCCATCTCTTCGAGAACGCGGTCGACAATATCCTTGAGCAGCGTTGCCCGGGGGTCAAAGTTCTTGTAAACACGGTGGCCGAAGCCCATCAGGCGGAAGTTGCTGTTCTTGTCCTTGGCCATGTTCACGTACTTCATATAGTCGCCGTTGTCCTGATGGATCTGCGTAAGCATGTCCAGCACCGCCTCGTTGGCGCCGCCGTGCAGCTTGCCCCAGAGGGCGTTGATGCCGGCGGAGATGGAGGCGTATATGTTGGCCATGGAACTGCACACCATGCGGACGGTGGAGGTGCTGCAGTTCTGCTCGTGATCCATGTGCAGAATGAGCAGCGTGTCCAGGGCGTCCTCCATGACCTTGGGCACCACGTACTCTTCGGCCGGCGAGGCGAACATCATGCGCAGGAAGTTGGCGGAGTAGCTGTGGTCCGTGCGGGGGTAGATGTAGGGCAGGCCGACCGACTTGCGGTAGGAGAAGGCCGCAATCGTCTTCACCTGTCCGACCAAACGCTGAATATTGATGTTCACATGGTCCTCATCCTCCGAGTCGTGGGGGTAGAAGGAGGACATGGAGGACACCATGGAACCCAGGATGTTCATCGGGTGGGCTTTGGACGGGTAATGGTCCAGGAAATTCACCTGGCTGGAATGGATGAAGCTGTTCTGCGTGAGGGCCTTGCTCCAGTCGGTAAACTCTTTTTCCGTCGGCAGTTTCCCAAAGAGCATGAGGTAGGCGGCGGCGGAGAAGCGCAGCTTGCCGGCAAGTTCCTCGATCGGGTAGCCGCGGTAGCGCAGAATCCCCTGCTCACCGTCAATGAAGGTGATGGAACTCTTGCAGGCGCCTGTGTTGCCGTAGCCCGGATCATAGGTGATGGCGCCCGTGGTGTCGCGAAGCTTCTTGATGTCAATGGCCGGTTCATTCTCCGTGCCTATGAAGGTCGGCAGTTCGTATTCTTTTCCATCAAAGACCAACTTGGCATTATCCATCTGTTCTCTCCTTGTTCGCTTGTATCAGCCCTTTGCGGCGCCAGCCATCGCCGACCACCACATTAACCCGTAGTCCAACCCACTCTCTGGCATTGAAACGAATGCGAGAGCGGATTATAGTTCATGTTTTCACCAGCGGACAATAGTAAAAACTACGGAAAAGTACGTAATTCTCCTAAGCGGCGAATTGCGGCAACCTTTACCGTTATCCCCGTCTGCCTTCTGGGCATAACGATGATGAAACATGGTGTTTCGTAGTCTGGTCAGTAGCTGACGTCGGTAACAACAGCCCTTCCGAATCCATTTCGGACGGGAACGACTGTCGGGCCCACCCTTGAATTGGAAAAGAGTTACAAAATGATTCGTTATACAATCAGCATTCTGGTCTTGGGCATGGTTGCCGTTGCAGGGGCATTCGCGGACGGGATTCCGCCGCTTCAGATAGGCGTCGCCTCGGCGACCATTAATCCCCCCGTGGGAACTTTTCTGGGCGGCTACGACAATAACCGCAAATCTACCGGGATTCATGACAATCTTTATGTGAAAGTGGTTATTTTCGATGACGGAGGCAGTGCGGTTGTGTTTGCCGTGCTGGACGCGTTGAGTATTCAGTTGTTCGAGACCGACGCCATGCGGAGCGCCGCGGTGAAGAAGATTGGCGATGCACGCCTCAAGGGGGAGCGCATTGTCGTACAGGCGACCCACAGCCACTGCGCGCCCGACCTGACCGGACTCTACGGCGCCAGCCCGGGCGAGAGCGGCATCAGCACGGCTTACCTTGAGCAGCTTACGGAGACCGTTGCCGACACGATTGCCCGTGCTTGGGCGGGACGGCAGGCGGGAAAGCTGGCTTGGGCGGAGACTTCTTGCTGTGGTTGGGCCGTCAATGACAGCGAACCGGCCAAGATCGACAACTCGGTCACCATTCTGGAATGTCTTGACGCATCAGGCAAGCCGCTGGCAACGCTGGCCAATTTTGCCTGCCATCCGACCGTGCTGGACGGGGACACGACGCTGACAAGCGCCGACTGGGTGGGCGGGTATTATGCCGCCATGGGCGCATCCCTGCCCGGCGAGCACCTATTTTTGCAGGGGGCCATTGGCGCCTGGATTCAGCCGAAGACTCCGGAACGGAGCTTTGCACTGGCCGAGACCTATGGAAAGGATTTGGCCGAAAAGGTGGTTACCGCACTGAAATCGACCAAGCCCGTGGAGGGCACGGTACTCAGGTTTGCCCAGAAGCGCTTTCTATTGCCGCTGGCCAATGAGAAATTCAGGCAGATGACGGAGTTGGGGCTCACCCCGCGCGATATGAAGGGCGGCAGTGTGGAAACGGAAGTGACCTGGTTCAGTGTGGGAACGGCCCAGTTCGCCACCCATCCAGGCGAGACGGCCCCTGTTTTCGCGGAAGAAACGCGCAAGCTGATGAAATCGGGTCCCAAGTTTATTCTGGGCCTGGGCAACGACCATTTGGGTTACATTGTCCCCACCACCTATTTCGATGACCCAACCAGCGTGAAGTTTGCCGACTATTTGACCAGCATGTCGCCGGGCAGGGAGGCAGGGGCGGCCATGATGGCGGCACTGGCCGCCATTATTCCCTGAATTGGGCCGAGCGTTAGAGCAGGCATCGTTAAGGCAAACGTTCAGATTCAGCAGGAAAGAAGGGCAGACAGGAATGTCTGCCCCACACTTGGGACAGGCATCTGTTCAGGGTCTGCCCAACGCTTCATCTGATGTCTGCATCGCGTATGGCTCAATTTCTGCGTCAGGAGCTTTCGGCCAGGCGGCGCAGCACTTCACAGCCCCGCTTGATGGTCTCGTCCGGGGCGGCGAAGGAGATGCGGAAGTTGCTCTTGCGCTCTGAAAATACGCTGCCGGGAATAATCAGGAGGTTGTTTTCGATGGCCCGGCGCACAAAGGCGTCGCCGTCACCGTCGGGCACTTCGGGGAAGATATAGAAAGCGCCGCCGGGCTTGGTCACCTTGAACAGGTCTGCCAGTCCTTCGTAGACCAAATCGCGCTTTCTGCGGTAGTTGGCCAGCTTCTCCGTCATGTCGGCCTTGAGCGCCAGCACGGCCGCCTTCTGCGCGAAAGAGGGCGCGCAGACGAAGGTGTACTGCTGCAGCGTGTTCATGGACTGGATGATCTCTTCGGGACCGCCGGCATAGCCGACGCGCCAGCCGGTCATGGCGGCGTTCTTGGAGAAGCCATTGAGGCAGATGACATTGTCATACATGCCCACCATGCTGGCCGGGGCGTCATCATAGAGCAGGGACTCGTAAATCTCGTCGGTGATCACCAGCAGCTTGTGTTTCTGGGCGACGGCGGCAATGGCCGCCAGTTCGGCCTTGTTCATGCAGACGCCGGTCGGGTTCGACGGACTGTTGACAAGCAGGAGCTTCGTGCGCGGCGTGATGGCGCGCTCGATGCGTTCCGGGGTCAGCTTGAAGTCGGGATAGGTGTCCACCGGAACACATACACCGTCGAGCAGATTGACCAGGTGCTTGTACATGACAAAATAGGGGTCGGCGCAGATGACTTCATCGCCCGGATTGACCGTGGCCAGCAGGGCCAGATACAGCCCGCCCGACACGCCCGAGGTGACCATGACATTTTTGAGGGGCACACCGAACTTGGTTTCGTAGTATTGCGAGGCGGCCTCGCGCAGGGGTTCAATGCCCCAGGTCTGGGTGTAGGAATTGAATCCGGCCCGGATCTGCCCAATGGCCTCTTCCTTGCACAGCTCATCCACGTCGTAATCGGGCTGGCCGATGCTCAGGTTGATGGGATTCTTCATCTGCGCGGCCAGGGCGAATATCTTGCGGATGCCGCTGGCATCGATTTTGTTCATTCGGTCTGCGATAAATGACATGGAGGGACTCCTTGGTT
This sequence comes from Candidatus Hydrogenedentota bacterium, assembly GCA_903893795.1. Lineage (GTDB taxonomy): Bacteria > Hydrogenedentota > Hydrogenedentia > Hydrogenedentales > CAITNO01 > CAITNO01. Next base: position 46,908 of record CAITNO010000099.1, read on the forward strand.
GGGCTAAACTTCGCCATTTTACTCGCAGAGCCGTGGTCGCGCAAACGGACGGCACCCTCGGGAAAATACGGCCTGGTTTTTTCAACTAATAGTATAATCGTGCAATTTGCCACAAGCTTTGTAATTGTTTATACTGAGTCCTGTCGAACGGTTTCGGGTGCTCGTTTTCTTGCCGGGAGTGTGTAACTCTTTGGGAGACAAGGGCCGTACACCTGTGAAAGGGATGGTGATGACAGAGTTCTGGCATGATCCCGGTTGCACGTTTCATCCTGTCAGCGCGCCGGACTATCTGCCGGTCAAGCAGTTGCGGCAGTTGCAGTTGCACCGGCTCAGAGCAATCGTTCAGCGGGCTTACGACCATGTGGCCCTTTTTCGTAAGCGCATGGACGAACGGGAACTGACGCCCGGCGTTCTGGAAAACTTGTCCGACATCGCGAAGCTGCCCTTTACGGTGAAGACCGATCTGCGCGACACCTATCCTTTTGGCCTTTTTGCCAGTCCCATGAGCGAGGTGGTGCGCCTGCACGCCTCCAGCGGCACGACGGGCAAGCCCATCGTGGTGGCCTACACCAAGGAAGACATTGACGTGTGGTCCAGCGCGATGGTCCGCTGCTTTGCTGCCTGCGGGCTGGGGCAGGGGGACATCATTCAGAACGCCTACGGCTACGGCCTGTTTACGGGCGGACTAGGGGCGCACTACGGCGCCGAGGCGCTGGGCGCGACGATTATCCCCATCTCGGGCGGCAACACGGACCGCCAGATCATGCTGCTGAAGGATTTCGGCACGACGGCCATCTGCTGCACGCCCAGCTATTTCCTGCGCATTATCGAGCGGGCCGCGGAGATGGGCATTGATCTGCATGAACTGCCGCTGAAGGCGGGCGTTTTCGGGGCCGAGCCCTGGACCGAAGAAATGCGCAAGCGCATTGAAAAGGGGTCGGGCATCAAAGCCTTCGACATCTACGGTCTGTCGGAAATCGTGGGTCCCGGTGTGGGCAATGAGTGTTGCGAGCAGAACGGCCTCCACATTTTCGAGGATCATTTCTATCCCGAAATCGTCGACCCGGTGACGCTGGAACCGGTTCCGGACGGGCAGGAGGGCGAACTGGTGCTGACCACGCTGAGCAAGCGGGCCATGCCCATGATTCGCTACCGGACGCGCGACATCACGCTGATTCACGCCGAGGAATGTCCCTGCGGCCGGACCATTCGCCGCATCCGGCGCATTTCGCGGCGCAGCGATGACATGTTCATCATTCGCGGCGTCAATGTGTTCCCGTCGCAGATTGAGGAGGCGCTGCTGATGGTGGAGGGCACGGCCCCGCACTATGAGATTGTGCTGACCAACGACGGCACGCTGGACGATATCGAGGTGCACGTGGAAATCACGCCAGAGGCATTCAGCGACCGCATGGGCGCACTGGAGGCGTTGCAAAAGAAACTGGCGGCCTCGATCGAGAAGATCATCAACATCCACGTGAAGCTGAAACTGGTGGAGCCGAACACGATTCAGCGCAGCGAAGGCAAGGCGAAGCGGGTTATCGACCAGCGGCCGAAGTAGTCCCGAAACCGAAACGCGCCGCCTGGAAGGGCGGAAAAGAGAGGCATGACATGAAGATACATCAACTTTCCATGTTTCTTGAGAACAAGCCGGGACGTCTAAGCGAGCCCTGCCGGCTGCTGGCCGACGCCGGGATTAGCATCGTGACGCTGTCCCTCGCGGACACGCAGCAGTTTGGCATAATGCGCCTCATCGTGCACGACTGGGAAAAGGCGCGCAAGGTGCTCGAAAGCGCGGGCTGTGTGGTCAATGTCACCGAAGTGGTGGCGACCGAGGTGGATGACCAGCCGGGCGGGTTGGCCAAGATTCTCGAGGTCATCGAGCAGGCAAAGGTGAACATAGAATACATGTACGCATTCACCTTCCGCTCGGGCGACAAGGCAGTGCTGGTGTTCCGCTTCAATGATCCCGACGCGGCCGTTGAAGTGCTCAAGGCCAAGGGGATCAACGTGATCGGGAATGTGGAGCTGTATTGAGGGGCCGTCTGGCAGGAGTTGAAATCTGACATTTGAGATTTGAAATTGGATTGCCCAGAGAGAAGGGTTGACCGTGTGTGCTTTTTTGCCGGCTGAGCGGTGACCGGGCGGGCAAAGAGATCGAGAAATGAAATGCACAAGTCAAGCATTGGCACCGGGCTCGTCGTGTTCATAACTGTGGTGATTGCAGGCCCCATCACAAGCCACATGCTGGCCGGGTATTCTGTCGCAGGTAGAGCGGCGATTGTTGGCGCCGTGTGCGGTTCTTCCTGTCTGCTACTTACCATGGGCATTTACTGGGTTGGCAGACGAAGAGGCAAGAGCTAATTTCGCCTCGTTAGAAGGTTAAAGAAACGACATCCAAATGGCCGCGAAGTTGGCAGTCTGAATGGATGTCGAACAGGGTGTTGCGCCAAAACCGTTGCGCCTTTTCGGGTGTGAATATGAGCAGCTTTGTAGTCGAGAATCGGATTTGGGACCCGGCGGAGCTGATGCAACGCCAGGAACGGGCGGCCCTGCAGTTGGAGCGCTTGCGCGAAACGGTCGCGCGTGCTGCCCGCGTGCCTTTCTATCAGAAGATCTTTGAGAAAGATGGCATCACCCCGGAGAAGTTAAAGACACTCGACGACCTGCGCCGCCTTCCATTTACCACCAAGGACGACATGCGCGACAACTATCCGCTGGGCCTGTGTGCTGTGCCCCGCGCGGAGCTTGCGCGCATCCACGGATCCTCGGGCACCACGGGCGTGCCGACTTTTGTCGGGTACACGAAGAATGACCTGAAAATCTGGGCGAATCTGTGCGCGCGTTTTCTGGTGGCCGGCGGACTGCGGCCGGAGCACACCGTGCAGGTGGCCTTTGGATACGGTCTCTTTACCGGCGGTTTTGGCCTGCATTACGGCATCGAGGAGGTGGGCGCCGCCATCATTCCGGCGGCGTCGGGCAACACGCCGCGCCAGATCATGCTCATGCGCGACCTGGAACCGGACGTGCTGATTTGCACGCCCAGCTATGCGCTGAACGTGGCCGAAGTGATGCACTCCATGGGCCTCGACCCGCACGGGATGAGCGTGAAGTACGCCCATTTCGGCGGAGAGATGTGGACCGAGGATTTGCGCGTCGAAATAGAGAATCAGACGGGCATTCTTGCCTTTAACAATTACGGTCTCAGCGAGATTATCGGTCCCGGTGTGAGCGGCGAATGCGCCGTGCGGGAGGGCATGCACCTGCAGGAGGACCACTTCCTGGTGGAGTGCCTGGACCCGGAGACGCTTGAGCCGGTCGAGGATTATGCCTACGGAGAGCTGGTCATCACCGCGCTGACGCGCGAAGCCATGCCGATGATCCGCTACCGCACGCGCGACATTGCAGCCATGGACCCGTGCCTGTGCGAGTGCGGAAGGACCACGCGCCGCATGAGCCGCGTGATGGGCCGGTCCGACGACATGTTGATCATTCGCGGCGTGAACGTGTTCCCGTCGCAGATAGAGGAGGCGCTGCTCGCCGTGGAGGGCACGGCGCCGCACTACCTGATCGAAGTGGACCGTCCCGGCGCGCTGGACGAGGTTTCGGTGAAGGTGGAGGTGAACCCCGGCTTCTTCTCGGACAAGATGAGCGAGATGCAGGATTTGCGCGACCGAATTGACCGCAAGATTCAGGGCTACACGGGCCTGCACGCTCGGGTTGAACTGGTGGCGCCCAAAACCATTGAGCGTTCAGCGGGCAAGGCGGTGCGGGTCATCGACCATCGGCTGACGCGAAAGTAGGCATCAGTTCGCGGTGGGTGCCGGGTAATTGTCCTTGCTGAAAATGTCGAAGTGGAGGTTGTTCCTAGGACCGAACCAGCCGACTGCATAGCGGCTGTTGCTGGCGCCATAGACGTTTTGGTCCGGTGCCCATTCCCACTTTTCGTTGCTCACGTGTCCGTCGCACCAGACCACATTGATTCGGCCATAATGGCGGAAGTGCATGGAGGGGGAACTGGGCTGTGCCGGGTCGCCGCGGGGATGGCTGACCGAAACTGCCAGCGGGGGTTCCAGAAAGCTGTATTCGACGATGTACCCATCCTGCGGCATGGCGGCATCGGCGAACATGACAGTGCCCGCCGGGTCGGCGATATGGACGTCGGCCGCGCCGTTGCGGCAGGCCTGGTCCGGGTCCTCCGTGGTCGAGAGGGTGGAACCCACATAGGCCATGTTGTATCCATACCCCCCGGTCCCCGATTCAAAGGTGTTCGCCGTTCCTCCGCGCTTTCGGACTTCCATGAATTCGGGACATTCCTTGACCCGCCCGTCGGCAAGGTACTCAAAGAGTGGTCCCTGGTGAAAATCGAAGTCGCTGTTGCCGTCGGAGCTTTCCCGGCGGCCGTGCCAGCGGCAATGATTGCCGTTTTGGAAATCGAAGATGTCGGCGGCGGCGGGCACATAACAGCCCTTGTTTTCACCGGCGTACATGACGTTCGCGAGGTACAACTGCCGTAGGTTGTTGACGCACTGGGTGGAACGGGCCTGGGCGCGGGCGCGGGAAAGCGCGGGCAGCAGGATGGCGGCCAGAATGCCGATGATGGCGATGACCACCAGTAGTTCTATCAGCGTGAAGGCTGTCCTTTTTTCAGGAACAGGGGGCGTCATGGGTGCCGTCTGTCCCGGCCTGTGCGCATGGAGGCTGCCCATCCCGTGGCGAGCAGCACAAGTCCAGCGAGAACGGTGGAGGGGCCGGGCACGGGAACATAGTCGAAGAGATAGTTCCCCTCGGCCAGAAGGGTGGCCTCGGTCGCTTCTGCGTAGAGTTGGACCGTCACGGCCCGGGTGTCGCCCGCCTGTCCAGTGTCGGTGCGAATGCTGAAGTTGGCTATGCCCGCAACGGTGCGCACCTGGAAACCCTCGGCGGCGGGGTCGGCGTCGGTGACAGCGACGGGCATCCCGCCGGTGACCACCAGCGTCAAAAACGTGCCCTCGGCGATGCGGTTGCCGTGGGCGTCGTGAATCTCGCCGGTGTAGAAGTAGATGGGACCGGGGGCGGTCGCGTTGGGATTCTGAATCCAGAGCGAGGTGGACTCTTCCGGCGGGCCGGGAAGGAAATTATAGGAAGTTTCGCCGGCGATGCGGCCGTCCGGTGTGGCCGCGCGCACGGTGGCAAGGCCGGCGGATGTGGAGGCGCGCAGGGTGAAGGACAGGGTGCCGCCAGAAATGGCCACCTGCACCCCGTCTACGCCGGGGTCGGCGTCGGCGGTGAGGATGGCGGCCAGATTCTCGGGGGAGACGGTGACGGTGATCAGGGTGCCGTCCGCCACGGGAGTGGCCCCGTCCAGGATGGGATCACTCTGGAAAACGACGGTATTTGTGCCGTCTGCCACGACGCCTGCCGAGGGGGTGCCGTGCAGGACCACCGGTGCGGCGGCAACGTTTTGGTCGCCTGAACCGGCCACCGAGGCAAGCGCGAAAAGGCCGGTGAGGCTGGAACGGAAGAGGACCAGATTGTTGGCCGGGTCTCGCTGGACCCCGGTGATGCCCGTTTGGGTCCACTGGCTCCCGTCGAAGCGCCACGGTTCGAGCGACGCCTCGTCTAGTCCGGCAATCTGTCCGCTTGTATAGGCGAGAGTGAACTGCGCATCCTGAATCTGCGCTGCGGCGAAATCTGGGACCGTAGACACAAACTGGCGCCTTGCGCCGCTGGGCAGGCGGGCAGGGACGGCCGGTTGTGGCGCGGCAGCAGGCAGAATATCTACATTGCAGTTGAAAAGCCGTGTGCCGGTGCGGGTGCCTTTGGAGAAGAGGGTGATGGCATTGCCTGCGGCGTCTTTGGCTTGGCCAAGCAGAGTGCCCGCGGCGCTGCCGCCGTATTCGGTGGGGATTTCGAGAGGGAGGACGGTGCTTTCGGGACGCAGCGGGTCGGTGCCTGCAACGCGTGTTTCGTAACTGTCGGTTACGCCGTCGTTGTCGCTGTCGGTCAAAGGGTCAATGTCCACGACCGCCGAGACCTCCGGGGCGACCGTTCCAAAGCCGGCGACGGAACCGTTGACAAAGGCGCTGATGCGGATAAAATCGAACTTGGCCAGATTCGCGGGCGTACCGTCCGGATTCACGGCCCAGGAAATGTCGAAGGCGTCTCCGCCGCCGGAATAAGGGGTCAGTCCCACTTTGAGGGGATCATCGGGACGGAGATAGTTGTCGCGGTACTCCTGGATGGAGGGGGACATGTCGGAGTAGCCCCAATCGAATTCGGTGCCGTCGGTGTTCTGGTCGAGGACATTGCCCGCAAGCGGGGGAGAGGGGTTGGCTATTCCTGCGGGAAGGACGGTGGCGCGCAGGTTGCGGCTGCCGGGAATGACATACCACGGGTCATCGGCAAGGCCGTTTCCGTTCACATCCTCGCTGATCTCGATGAGGGCCGCCTCCGCCCAGCGCCGCGTGGGCACGCCGCCCACCCAGAACGCATTGCCATGGACGACAAAATCGAGCCCCATGGGATTGTTTGGGTCATTCAGCACGGGGGTGTTGAACTTGAGGGTGATGTAACTGCCCGGTGCCGCGCCGGGATGGCCGATGCAATAAGCCTTGGCGTTGTTCGGCGCGAGCACACCGCCCCCGGCGGGCGCGCCGAGCGCCTTGGTGGGGTCGGTGAAGCCTGGCTGCGAGTCGATGCCGTTATAAGAGACAATAGTGTCGGCCCAGGGATCATCGAGGGGGAGGGTTGACAGTTGACAGTTGACAATTGACAACGGAAGCATATGCATCGCTGGTGCCGGGGAGTGGAAGGCGAGACAGAATCCCAGCGCATAGGTGAAGGGGAGGAGGCGCCTCAATACGCCGACAACAAATCCGCTATTCGTCACAAGAAAGCCCTCGCTGCTGACCTTGGGCGCGGTCATGGCCAAAACCATGACACACACACCCGGTACTGATCGGCAGGTCTTCGGACTCACAGGCAGGGCCGTGTTACGGGCTGGCCTACTGGACGCCGCTTCCCGGGCCGCCTGGCCCAGTGCTTCCCCCGGTGGCGAACCGCCGGGTGGCGTCGTTCGTTCCTGATTACCGCTGCGGGGCAGTCCCGGATTTACACCGGGTTCCCTCTTAGCGTCCGGTCATGAGACCGGGCGAACCGACTCCCCTATTATAGCGCGGTTCGAGTTCCGGGGCAAGGCGAGGCGAGCGCCAGGAATCCAGGAAGACGCTCTGAGAAGGAGGTGCGAGTCTCCTTGAATTGGGGGCGTCAGGCAAGTTCTCTATAGGCGTGTGCGGTGAGTTGTGCGGTTTTGGACCAGGGGAAAAGGGCCGCCTGATGGCGTCCCATTTCGGACAGTGATGCGCGGAGTCTGTCATCGTGTGCAAGTGCAACCATGGCTTGGGAAAGCTGGCTTTCGCTGGTGGGGTCAACCAGCATGGCGGCTCGGCCCACCACTTCGGGAATGCTGGAGCAGTTTGAGGTCAGCACGGGAGTGCCGCAGGCCATGGCCTCCAAGGGGGGCAGGCCAAAACCCTCCATGAGGCTGGGCCAGAGGAAAGCCTGCGCCGCCGTAAGGAGCGCGGGGAGGTCTTGGTTGGCCACAAAACCCGGCAAATGAAGCGCTTTCTGATGGCGGGCCTGACGAACGGCCTCCAGAATGGGTTCGGCCTTCCAGCCTTGCCGTCCGGCGATTACAAGATGGGGAAGACCGGACTCATAAGCCGTGTCCCATGCCTGAATGAGGCGCACGAGATTTTTGCGCGGTTCCAGCGTGCCCACGAAGAGGAAGAACGGTTCTGGAAGCGCATACTTGGCGCGCACGGTCTGCTGCTCTTCCGAGGAGCGTGGGTGAAATTCGTCCCCGACGCCGAGCGGAATGACACGGATGCGGTCCTCCGGCAGGAGCAGGAGGGCCCGAATGTCTTTGGCGGTGGCCTTGGAATCGGCCAGGATGAGGTCGGCCTTCCGGGCGGTGGAACCGATAAGTTGGCGGTAGTAGAGGGCCTTGGACAAGGGAAACCATTCTGGATGGCGCATGAAACAGAGGTCATGAACGGTCTGGACCACGGGTCCGGGGGGAAAGAAGCAACCGGTGGATGCGGGATAGTGGAGAAGGTCGGCACCGGTCTGATGGGCTGCGGTTCTCACGGTGAAGTGGTCAAGCAACGACCGTGAGACCAGTCCGGCCGAGTGTTCCAGAATAGAAACGTTTCCGTGCAACTCGGGCTGTCCCAAACCGGAAGGCCAGAGCAACACCGTTTCAATGTCCGGTGCGGCCTGCGGCAGGGCTTGGCACAGGGCCTGGACATAGCGGCCGGTGCCGCTGCGGTTGCCCGATTGGAGGCCGTTGATGAGCACGCGCATCAGGCCAGACTCCGGTAAAGGGCAAGGATTCGGCGGGCCGTGTCATCCCAAGAGAAACGGGCGGCCTGTTCGCATCCCTGGTGGGACATGGCCAACCGGAGGTCCGGTCGTGCCAGCAGGTCATTCATAAGATGGGCCAGTTCCGCGTCATCCTGCGGGGAGAAATAGCGGACGGCATCGCCGCCCACTTCGGGCAGGGACGAGGCGTCCGAAGCGATGGCCGGACAGCCGCAGGCCAAGGCTTCGGCAAGGGTGAGGCCAAAGCCTTCGTAGTGGGAAGGCAGCACAAAGAGGTCGGCCGCCGAATAGGCGGCGGCGAGGTCTTGGCGGCTGGGGAGATAACCCGGAAGGGAGACCCGCCCGGTCAGGCCCAGTTGGTGTATCAGATGGGGCAGGTGGTCCATGTTCCAGCCCAGCGCGCCGACCAGCAGCAAGCGATGGGGATGGTTCTTGGCCACAACCGCAAAAGCCCTGAGCAGGGTTTCAATATTCTTTCTGGGTTCCAGCGTGCCGGCATACAGCACGAAAGGAGTGTCCCAGCCCAAGATGGCGCGCATTCTGGATTTGGCGGCGGCGCGGTCCTGGGGAACAAATATGGGGTCGGGCGCGCCGCAGGCGACGTGAACCTTGTCGGGGGAAACGTTGCAGAGGCGGACAATATCCTCACGGCTGTGTTCCGAGCAGGTGACAATGGCATCGGCCCTGCGCGCAAAGTCAGGCACTTCACGGGAGAAGGGGCCGACAATCTTGGGGCTTGCCCAGCGGGGCTCGACCAGAAAGGCCAGATCATAGATGCTCAGGATGCGGCGGGCTTTGGCCACCGGGGGCAGGAAGTAATTGGTTGCGTGAAATAGGTCCACCCCGCCCAGGAGATTGTCCACGCAGGGACGGGGAAAACGGCGCCAGAGGGCATAGGCGGCGCGGGTGGGGAGGGGGATATGCCGGGAGGACGTGCCCGCGGGCAGGTCAAGGGGGGAGTGAAGTCCGGTGGACCAGCCATGGATGCTGTCGTCTTTCGACAGCAGTGGCTGGATATGGAGCAGCACGTTGAGGACATATTCACCGACGCCGGTGCGTCGCGCCGTCAGCGGCGTTATGTCCATGCCTATCCGCATGCCATCTCCTACCAGTTGTTTCCCATCGTATACATCAGCGTGGTGCACGGAATCTTCTGCGAAGGGAACTTGATGTACTCCACATGTCCGTCCATATAGAGGCAATTGGCGCCGCCGGGCATGTGGTTGAACTGTACCTTGCCCAGCTTGCTGGGTCCTTCGGTCATGTCCCACAGGACGGGCAGGTCCGTCTGTGCATGCCCCGCCGCACCGGCGTTGTTGATATCGGTAATGAGGAAACGCTCGACGCCGTCTTTGAGGCGGTAAATGGTGTCGCCTCCTCCATTGCCACGCACCTGAAAGACTTCCCACACCGGCCGCCCGTCGGGCAGATAGGGGGAGACCATTTCATGGAGGGAACGCGTCTGGCACCAGGTGCGGAAGCGAAACTCGGGATAGTCGGTAATCTTGATGTTCTGGTCGAACAGGGCAGTAGCCCGGTTCCAGCTCACTTCGGAACCGATGTTGTCCATGTTCAACAGGAAGTCGGCGGCGTGAATCATCGTCGCCCAGACGTTCTCATCCTCGGCGACATACCCCGAGTAGACATAGGTCTGTTCATCGTTAAAGAGCAGCGGGTTGGGCTTGCCCATGGGGGGACCGACCCCGATGTTTTGGCCATCGGCATACCACTTCCATGCCTTGGGTCCCAGATAGTCTTCCGCGCGGGTGGTGCCGGAGGCACAAAAGAAGAGTTTCAGGTCGGTCAGGTATTCCGGATAAATGGCGGGACCGGAGGGCAGTTCCCAGATATCGCGCGAACTGCCCGGCGCATCGGGGCTCTCCCCGGCAGAAACGCGGTATCTTCCGTTGAGTGCAGGGGGAGGAAAGAGGCCCGCCGATTCACCGGCATACATCTTGAAAATGAGGCCAAACTGCTTGAGGTTGTTCTGGCAGGATGCCCGAAGCGCGGCCTCCCGCGCGCGGGCAAGGGCGGGCAGCAGCACGGAAGCAAGGATGGCGATGATGGCCACGACAACCAGCAGTTCAATAAGGGTGAAACCCCGTTTGACCATGAGAGACTCCTTAAGACGAAGGGTAGTATAGCAATCCTTGGACAGAAACGGCCATTAGCCGCAGGGGTCTGTGTGTTCGGAAAGAATTTGGCCTTGGGAACTTGACGGGGAATAGGCTATGTGATAAGATTTGGCATGCTGTTAGCACTCGGTCTGAATGAGTGCTAAAGGCGATGCAAAGGGCTGGCCCGCTTGGAGTTGACCAGCGTAGTACCGGAGCGCCCCTTATGCCGGATGTGCCGGAACTGAACGATCGCGAACGGTTAATTCTTTACGCGGTGGTGAATTGCTATATCACCACGGCGGAAGCGGTGGGTTCGCGCACAGTTGTAAAACGGTTCGATATGGAGCTGAGCGCCGCCACCGTGCGCAATGTGATGGCCGACCTGGAAGAGATGGGCTACTTGCAGCAACTGCATACGAGTTCAGGCCGGGTGCCGACGGACAGGGGCTATCGATATTATGTCCAGCACCTTATGCGGGTGCAGGAGCTTACCCTGGCCGAGAAGGCCCAGATAGAGGAACAGTTTGCTGAGCGTGTCCGCGATGCCGACGACGTGCTGCGCCAAGCAAGCCACCTGCTGGCGCTGGTGTCACATCACGCTGGTCTGGCCGAGTCACCCGGAGACGAAACCGCCGAAGTGCAGCGCATGGAGCTGTTGCCCATAGGCGACCGTCGGCTCGTGGTGTTGATAGTGGACAATTTTGGCCGTGTGCGGTCCATGTCGATAGAGTTGCCGTCCCCCTTGGAGGGGGCCGAATTGACGCGGTTGAATGGATTTTTGAACGAGCACTTGCACGGATTAAGCACCAACCGGCTCAGCTCGGCGGTGCAGGAGAAGTTGCGGTCCTTTTTGGACGACCAGCGTTTCCTGGCACAGCAGGCGCTGGAAGTGCTCAACCTGCTGCCGATGCGGCCCCGGAGCCAGTTGTTTTTGGAAGGCGCCTCGCAGTTGTTTGAACAGCCCGAGTTCCAGACGGTGGAGCAGGCGCGGGGTGTGTTCAACCTGCTGGAGGAGCACGACCGGATTATTGATCTGTTAAGGACGGCGGCGGTTCACGGGAGCCCCGAGCGTACGACAGTGCTGATAGGCTCCGAGGACGAGCACGGCGGTCTTGACGGCCTCGGCATGGTGGCCTCGCCCTACCGGGTGAATGACCGGACCGTGGGCATGATAGGCGTGCTCGGACCGAGAAGAATGAATTATTCGCGCCTGATGACCGTGGTGGACTATACCGCGGAACTGGTCGGGCGCATGTTGGGCAGATTTGGACGATAAGTCAACGATGAAGGAACTGGATGACATAATGGACGATGTTGTGGAAGATATTGTGGAAGACACCGCACCGGAGCAGACGGACGTTGAGGCGTCTCCAGAAACGGTTTCAGAGGAAGCCGTCGGGGAGCAGCCTTCCGAGTCTGAACTGGAGCTGGCGCACCTTACGGCGGAGCTGGAAAAATACAAAGACCAGCTTCTGCGCACCCGCGCCGAATTTGACAATTACCGGAAACGGGTGCTGCGCGAGGGCGAACAGGCCCGGACTAATGCGGCACAGGGCATTGTGCGCGATTTGCTTCCGGTTTCTGACAATCTTGAGCGTGCGCTGCTCCATGCCGATGATTCCCCCGGTGCATTTGCCGACGGGGTGCGCATGGTGTTGCGCCAGTTTATGGAGGTGCTTGCGGCGCGCGGGCTCGCGGCGATCCCGGCCTTGGGTGTGCCCTTTGACCCCAATGTGCACGAGGCGCTTTCGTACATGCCCTCCGAAGAGTATGCGCTGGGCATGGTGATGAATGAGTTTGAACGCGGATACTGTCTTGGTTCCGCTGTGCTGCGACCGTCGCGGGTCGTGGTGAGCAGCGGGCCTGCGGAGGCCGCGACAAGTGGGGAAAGTGTTGACTCAACGGAAACGGACGCGGAAGAGAAGCGTTCGTAAATCCCAAAAAGGAGCTATGTGACATGGGCAAAGTTATCGGAATAGATTTGGGAACGACCAATTCCTGCGTGGCCGTCATGGAAGGCGGCGAGCCGGTGGTCATTGCAAATACCGAAGGCAACCGGACGACACCGTCGGTGGTCGCGTTTACCAAGGATGGCGAACGCCTGGTGGGCGCCGTGGCCAAGCGGCAGGCGGTGACGAATCCGCAGAACACGATCTTCTCCATCAAGCGCTTCATGGGCCGTCGGCACAGCGAAGTGGGCGAAGAGGAGAAACTGGTGCCCTACCGCGTCGGCACCGCCCCCTCGGGCGATGTGCAGGTTACGGCGCTGGGCAAGACTTACCGTCCGCCCGAGATTTCGGCCATGATTCTCCAGAAAATGAAGGAGACCGCCGAGTCTTATCTCGGGCAGACCGTCACACAGGCGGTGGTGACCGTGCCTGCCTATTTCAACGACTCGCAGCGTCAGGCCACGAAGGACGCGGGCCGCATCGCCGGCCTTGAAGTGCTGCGCATCATCAACGAGCCCACGGCGGCGGCACTGGCCTACGGACTGGACAAGAAAAAGGACGAGAAGATCGCCGTGTACGACCTGGGCGGCGGCACCTTCGACATTTCCATTCTTGCCATCGGCGACGACAGCTTTGAAGTGCTGAGCACAAACGGCGACACCCATCTGGGCGGCGACGATTTCGATCAGCGCGTTATCGACTGGCTGGCCGAGGAGTTTATGAAGGACCAGGGCATCGACCTGCGCAAAGACCCCATGGCGCTGCAGCGCCTGAAGGAGGGCGCGGAGAAGGCCAAGTGCGAGCTTTCGACGGCCATGACGACGGACGTAAACCTGCCCTTCATCACGGCCGACGCCTCAGGGCCGAAGCACATGAACTACACGCTCACGCGGGCGAAGCTCGAGCAGCTTTGCGATTCGCTGTTGCAGCGCACCAAGAACCCCTGCTATCGCGCGCTGGAAGACGCCGGCCTGACGGCGGCCCAGATCGACGAGGTCATTCTCGTCGGCGGCATGACCCGCATGCCCTCGGTGGGCCAGATCGTGAAGGACATCTACGGCAAGGAGCCGCACCGCGGCGTCAATCCGGACGAGGTGGTCGCCATTGGCGCGGCCATCCAGGCGGGCGTGCTGGCGGGCGAGGTGAAAGACGTGCTGTTGCTCGACGTGACCCCGCTTTCGTTGGGCATCGAGACACTGGGCGGCGTGTGCACCAAGCTCATTGAGCGCAACACGACCATCCCGGTGACCAAGCGGCAGGTGTTCTCCACGGCCAGCGACAGCCAGAGCGCCGTTACGATTCACGTGCTGCAGGGCGAGCGCGAGATGGCCGGTGACAACCGCACGCTGGGACGCTTTGACCTGATGGGCATTCCGGCCGCGCCGCGCGGCGTGCCGCAGATTGAGGTGTCCTTCGACATCGACGCCAACGGCATCGTGCACGTGGCGGCCAAGGACCTCGGCACCGGCCGGGAGCAGACCATCCGCATCGAGGCCTCCGGCGGCATGACCGAGGACGAAATCAAGCGCATGGTGGGCGACGCCGAGCGCCACGCCGACGATGACAAGAAAAAGCGCAGGCTGATCGAGGCGCGCAACACGGCCGACGCCCTCGTCTACACGACGGAAAAGGGCCTTAAAGAATACGGCGACAAGGTTGGCGATTCGGACAAGCAGGAGATGGAATCGGCCATGGCGCGCCTGAAGGAAGTTGCCAAGGGCGAGGACGTCGAGGCGATTGAGCAGGCGGCGGAGGCGCTGAACAAGGCCTCGCACAAGATGGCCGAAGCCATGTACGCGGCGGCGAAGGGTTCCGGTGGGGATCCCGCCCAGCCGGAGGAGCATTCCGGTCCGCGCCCGACCGAGGGCACGATGGACGCGGATTTCACCGTGGTGGATGACGACGACAAGACAAAGAGCAACTAGCGCACGGCGGCAGGCCATGGGAGAAGCCGCGGGGCTGCTCCAAAAGACAGTTGCAGGTTTTCCTACAGCAGTGAAGACGGATGAACAATACCCTGGCCCGGATGAAGTTTTCCGGGCCGGGGTTTCGTCCATGACAGACCGATAGAAAGTTCAGTGAATGTCAAGACAGCGCGACCTTTACGAGGTGCTGGGCGTTTCCCGAAACGCCACACAGGATGAAATGCGCAAGGCCTACTTGAAGCTTGCGCACAAGTATCATCCTGACAAGACCGGCGGCGACAAGGATATGGAGGACAAACTCAAGGAGATTAACGCCGCCTACGACATTCTGAAGAACCCAGAAAAGCGCAGCCAGTATGACCAGTTCGGCTCGACCGAAGGCCAGCCCTTCACCAGCGGCTTCGGTGGTGATTTCGGAGGCATGGGTGGCGGCGCCCCCTTTGAAGACCTTTTCGACATGCTTTTCGGCGGCCAGGGCAAACGGCGCAGTCCCGGCCGCGGGCAGCCTGGCAGCGACCTCGAATACCGGCTCCGCGTGACGCTGGAAGAGGCCGCGCTCGGCGTGAAGAAGACGGTCAGTTTCAACCGCCAGGAGTCCTGCTCAGACTGCCAGGGCACCGGCGGGGCAAAAGGCTCCTCCCCCGAAACCTGCCGCCAGTGCGGCGGTGCTGGTCAGGTGCGGGCGGCCCACGGCATATTCAGCGTGACGCGGACCTGTCCGGTCTGCCAGGGCAGTGGCAGGGTCATTTCCAATCCCTGCCGCAGTTGCACCGGTTCGGGCCAGGTGAAATCGCGGCGTGAGCTGCAAATTGACGTGCCACCCGGTGTGGATGACGGCCAGCGGCTTCGCGCCGCAGGCGAGGGCGAGGCGGGCCGCTTGGGCGGACAGCGGGGCGACCTCATTATCGCGATTCAGGTGGAGCGCCATCCGCTCTTTGAGCGGGACGGGGCCACCATTCTGTGCGAGGTCCCGGTCACCTTCAGTCAGGCGGTCCTCGGGGCCACGGTCAAGGTGCCGACCCTCTTTGGCATGGAGGAACTGCGCATCCCCGCCGGGGCAAAGTCCGGCGCGCAGGTGACGCTCCGCGGCAAGGGCATGCCCGATGTGCGCGGATACCGCCAGGGCGACCAACTGGTGGTGCTGCGCGTCGAAACGCCCGCACGGATTACCCGCAGGCAGAAAGAACTCCTGGAAGAGTTTGACCGGGAAAGCGATGCGCGCACCTACCCCGGCTGCGACGAATACGCCAAAAAGGTCCGCCAGTACCGCCCGGGAAGCTGAGTTTCGCCGTTTGTCCAGGACCTTCGCAATCGGCTAGGATGGGGAAAATGGCAAGGGTGGCCGTCCGCTGAATTGGCATGACGGGTGAGTCTGCTTTGCCTATCGGGGACCAGCGGATGAAAACGGAACACGCCATGAATTCCAGTGACCTTGCGGGTGACTTGGAGCACTTCTTTTCCATTTCTGCGCGGAAGATCCCGCGTTTGGTGACTTCGTGGAATCCGGCCGATGGGGCACCGGTGTTTACGCGGAAGGGGAAGTATAGTTCGCGCGGGTGGACGGAGTGGACGCAGGGTTTTCTCTATGGCATGCCCCTGCTTCAGTTCGACGCCACAGGGGATGTGGAATCGCTTGCGCTGGGACGCGAAATGACGCTGCGCCACATGGCGCCGCATCTGACGCACATGGGGGTGCATGACCACGGGTTCAATAATGTCTCCACCTACGGCAATCTGTGGCGGCTGGCGAAGGCCGGGCGCTCGGGGGACAGCCCCGAACTGATTCAACTGTATGAACTGGCGCTGCGTGTTTCCGGGGCGGTGCAGGCGGCGCGTTGGACCGATGCGCCTGCCGCGGGCGGGGGTTACATTTACTCTTTCAACGGTCCCCATTCGCTGTTCAGCGACACGATTCGTTCCTGCCGCAGCCTTGTGCTGGCCCATCAGTTGGGGCATGTGCTCTGCGGCGAAAATGACCGGCGCATCAGCCTGCTCGGGCGGGCCATGGACCATATCCGCATGACGCTGCGATACAACGTTTACTATGGTTCCGGACGCGACGCCTATGACGTGCGGGGGCGGGTGGCCCATGAGGGAATCTTTAACGTCACGGACGGCAACTACCGCTGTCCCAGCACGCAGCAGGGCTATTCGCCTTTCAGCACCTGGACGCGGGGGCTTGCCTGGATTCTGCTGGGTTGCGCGGAGGAGTTGGAAGTGTTTGGGGCCTTGCCTAAGGAGACCACTGCCGCCCATGACCCAGAGGGAACTTTCGTCTTCCAGATGATAGAAGCGGCGCGGGCGACGGCCGATTTCTATATCGCCAATACTTTCGCCGACGGCATACCCTTCTGGGACACCGGCGCGCCCGGCGTGTCGCAGGCAGGCAGCTATCAGGACGCAATGTCCGCCCCGGACAACCCCTGGGAACCGGTGGACAGTTCGGCGGCGTGCATCGCGGCGCAGGGACTGCTGCGCCTGGGTAATTTCCTGGGACGGAATGGCAAGGGCGCCCGCTATTTCCGTGCCGGCCTGGTGACGGCGAAGACACTGCTTAATCCGCCCTATTTGAGCGTGAACCCGCGCCATGAGGGCCTCATCCTCCATTCGGTGTACCACCGGCCCAACGGCTGGGATTATGTGCCCCGGGGCAAGTCGGTGCCGCAGGGGGAATCTTGCATGTGGGGCGACTACCACGCGATGGAAATGGCGGTCTATTTGCAGCAGTTGGTTGAGGGACGTACGGTCTTTACCTTCTGCGGAGAGGCATAAATGAAGGCAGCCCTTGCCAAGAGGAAGCAAGCCGTGATGCGGCCGTTCTGCGCGAGAGGGACAGTGGGGTTGTTGCTGGCCGCTTTGATTCTCCTGGCCAGCCAGGCGACTGCGGTGGATTTCTTCGGCAAATTGTTGGAGACCGGAGCTGCGAAGTTTGACCTGGTTCCCATGACGGACGGAACGGGTCTGGCCACGGACGTCTATTTGCCCTCCGAAGGCGGGGGGCCCTGGCCCGCGATTCTCGTGCGCAGCACCTATGGCCGTGATTTCGTCTACCCATCTGGTATGGTGAAAGACGGCTATGCCGTGGTAATGCAGGACGTGCGGGGTATGGGCGGGAGCTTGGGCAAGGCCCATGTGTTCTACTATGACGGGTGGCGGACCGGGATTACGGACGGTGCGGACACGGTGGCCTGGGTAAAGGCGCAGCCTTGGTGCAACGGGCGCATAGGCACCTACGGCGATTCGGCCCTGGCCATGACGCAGATGATGATGGCCCCGGCGACACATGATATTTCGGCGCAGTACCTGTGCCTAGTCCCGTCCAACTTCTACAGCGATGTGGCCTACCATGGCGGTGTGTTCGTCGAGAATCTTGTCGAAGGATGGCTCATGCTCGTGGGACAGCCGGAGGTGACGAAGCTGTACAAGACCCATTCGCGTTACGGCGAGTTCTGGGCCTACTACAACAGCAACGCGCGCGCCTCGGAAATTACGGCGCCGGGCCTCTTTGTGAACGGGTGGTACGACATCTTTGCGCAGGGAACCATCAACGGGTTTCTCTCGCGCGAAAAAGACGGGGGAGAGGGTGCGCGGGGGAAGAATTATCTGATCATGCGGTGGACCGCCCATGAACATGAAATCACCGACGAATACACCTTCAACGAGAACCGGCATTCGCTCGATATCGGGGAAATAAAGAAGAAGTTTCTGGCGGCAAACCTCAAGGGTGATGCGCACGCGCTGGACGGCGTGCCCAAGGTGCATTACTACGTCATGGGCGATGACCGGGACCCGAATGCACCGGGCAACGAGTGGCGCTCCGCCGAGACTTGGCCGCCCTATCCGACGGTGGAGCGGCCCTTCTATCTTACCCCGGACAACACGCTTTCCAGCGAGCCTGGGTCAGTTGACGCCGCTTCGCAAGCGTTTAGCTTTGACCCCAAAGACCCGCACCCCAATTATGGCGGGGCTAATTTGATGCCTAACATGAAATGGGGACCCTATGACCAGCGCAAATTCAGCACCACCCGGAAAGACCTGCTGAAATTCGCAACGGAACCGCTCCAGGAACCGCTTGAGATTGCCGGCCGGGTGCGGGTGCACCTGCATGTGTCCAGTGACGCGCCGGATACCGATTTCACAGCCAAGCTGGTGGACGTGTTTCCCGAGGGCGACAGCCGGGAAATCCTGATGCTGGACAACATCCGGCGAGTCAAGACGCGCTTCGGCTTCAACGACCCGGCGCCGCTGCTGAAGGGCCCCGATGAGTTGGTGGAACTCGATATCGACTTGTGGAGCATCGCGTGGGTCTTTAACAAGGGCCACCGTATTGGCTTGCACATTTCCAGCAGCAACTGGCCGCGCTATGAGGTAAACTGCAACACGGGCGCCGACCATCCAGTGGAGGGCGGTGAAATGCGCGTCGCCCGCAACCGTGTGCATATGGACAGGGACCATCCAAGCGCGTTGTATCTGCCGGTAAAGGCGGAGTAGCGGAGTAGGGTGCGTGAAGTGCCGTTCCACGGCACGTAACGCACCGGCCCTGCCTCACACGCTCTGCGGTTGCGCGGGGTAGAGGACGGCGTACTTCTCTTCCAGATAGCGCAGGAAGGGCTCGGGGGATGGGGGACTGCCCGTGGCGTCCTGGATGATTTCGGCGCTGTTCTTCATGCGTCCGTGGCGGTGGACATGTTCGCGCAGCCAGAGGAGCAGTTCGGAGAAGGAGCCCTTTTCCACGGTATTCCAGAAGTCGGGAATGTCTTTTCGGGCCTGTTCCGTCAGTTGGGCGGAATAGAGATTGCCGAGGGCGTAGGTGGGGAAATATCCAAAGCTGCCGTGGGCCCAGTGGATGTCCTGAAGACAGCCGTGCGCGTCATCGGGCACATCGACGCCCAGGTACACCTTCATCTTGGCGTTCCAGAGTTCGGGAACGTGCTCCGCCCGGATGCTGCCCTCGATGAGGGCCGTTTCTATTTCAAAGCGCAGGATGACGTGGAGGTTATAGGTGCACTCATCGGCATCGACGCGAATGAGCGAGGGGGCCACACGGTTCGCCGCGCGGTAAAGGTCGGTGGAGGTGGCCTCGTCTAACTGTCCCGGGAAGAGTTCGCGGAGCCGGGGGAGATAGCGGCGGAAGAAGGGATGGCTGCGCCCTATGATATTTTCCCAGAAGCGCGACTGCGATTCGTGCAGACCCAGTGAGGGCGCATCCGCCAGGGGGGTGCGGCGGAATGCCGCCGGGAGCCCCTGCTCATAGAGGGCGTGGCCGCCCTCGTGGATTGAACTGGACAGCGCCGAAAGAAAGTCCCGCGGATTGATGCGGGTCGTGATGCGCACATCCTGCACGTCAAAGGTGGTGGTGAAGGGGTGGACCGAGATGTCCTGTCGCCCGGCGCCGAAGTCATAGCCCATGTCGCGCAGCACTTCCTCGCAGAAGCAGAGCTGGGCCGATTCGTTCCATGCCTGGTCGAGCCAGGAAACATCGGGCTGGTAGGGGGACTCGGCGATGCGCGCGACGAGTGCGCTTTGTCGGCCCGCCAGCGCGTCAAAGATGGGCCGTAGCTTGGTCGCGGTCATGCCGCGCTCATACTCATCCAGGAGTGCGTCATAGGGGGATTCCTCATAGCCGAGGAATTCCGCCTTCTCGCGCGACAGGTCCACCATGGTCTTCAGATGGGGCTGAAAACGGCGAAAATCGGAAGTGCGCCGGGCTTCGACCCATTCTTCATAGGCGCGCGACTGCGCTTCGGCGAAGAGCCGCACGAGGGATTCGGGAATCTTGATGCCGCGGTCCAGGTCATGCGCCGTTTCCCGGACCAACGCGGCCTGTTCGGGACTGAGCGCCTCCGTGTGGCCGCGCAGGGTGTCAATCAGACTCCGCATTTCGGCATCGGTGAATAGGCGGTGTTCCAGTCCGGCCAGCGTGGCCAGTTGCAAACCCCGTGCAAAGGCGCCCTTCTGCGGCATGCAGACTTCCTGATCCCACTGCATCAGCGCCAGCGTGTGACGGATATCGACGATCTCGCCGAGTTTTTCAAACAATTGCGCATAGAGCGATTGGAAGTCGGGCATGTCCTGAACTCCAGTGGTGAAACAGGACAATAGCAGGGCGGGCGGCTCTCCGGCAAATTGATTCCATTCCAAGCATTCGCCTATTTGACGGTAATCCGACCCCATCGTATACTTGCTGTGGAAAGGTGCGTGAGTTCTCCGCGGGCCGGGAGCCGGACCAAAGGGGATTCACAGCACAGGGTGCTGTTGTGGGTGGTCAACTGAAGGAGCAAACGCGATGAAGAGGAAGTCATGGTTTCCGGGATTTGTGCCCGTGGCGATGTGTCTGGCGCTTGCGGGGTTGGTGCAGCCGGCAGTACATGCGGTGGACACCACGCCGCCGGTGGGTGCGGTAATCATCAACAATTACCGATCTGTCACGGACACGACCAACGTCACTTTGACGCTGACCTGGGATGACCTTGGCGGGTCAGGCGTGTCGCGGATGCGGTTCAGCGATGACGGCGCGCATTGGAGCGTATGGGAACCGGTCGTCGCGACGCGTGCCTACGCACTGCCATCGGGACCGGACGGCTACAGAACGGTGCGGGTTCAGTATCTTGACAAGGCGAACAACCGGTCGGCGGTTTACAGTGACCATATTCATTTGATTACAAGTCCGGATACTGCTCCGCCGACAGGCACCGTTGTCATAAACAGCAATATCGCAAGCACGGCCGGCACTTCGATTGTGCTGGAACTTACCTGGGATGACGGTGCCAACGGCTTGGGCGTGTCGAAAATGCGATTCAGCGATGACGGTTCACACTGGACTGCCTGGCAGCGACCACCCTATGCTGTTGGCCCCCAAATCACCCTCCCCTACACGCTGACTGGACCGTTCGGCTATAAGACGATCCGGGTGCAACACTTGGACCGAGCAGGCAACCGCTCCGCCGTCTGCAGCGACTACATCAAATACGCACAGGCCGCCGAGCGGACGATTTTGCTGCCGGGCGGGGTGCCGCTGGTGATGGTGTGGATTCCGGGCGGAACCTTCATGATGGGCCGGAGGTACGAGGGCGAGGGGGGCAGCTACCCGTCCGAGGATCCGCGGCATTCGGTAACGCTGGGCGGATACTGGATGGCCAAGTATGAACTGACCAAGCGCCAGTGGTTGGCGGTGATGGGAACAACGCCGTGGAGCGGGCAGGAATATGTGCTTGACGACTTGGACAGCCCGGCGGTGTTTGTGTCCTGGGATGACGCGCAGGCCTTCCTCGCAGCGGCGAACAGCCTCGCCGGCAAGGCCCTCAGTCTGCCCTCGGAGGCGCAGTGGGAATACGCATGCCGCGCGGGGACACAGACCTCGACCTACTGGGGCAACGACGTCACTGTTTATGGGGGCATGGGGAAATACGCCTGGTATATTGGCAATACTTACAGCATCTCGCCCCGGGAGGAATACGCCCATGTTGTGGGCCTGAAGCTGCCGAATGCCTTCGGCCTGTACGACATGATGGGCAATGTGTTCGAGTGGTGCGAGGATGACTACCATCCGAATTATACGGGTGCGCCTGCGGGAGGTGAGGCCTGGGTGGATACTCCCCGGAGTTCTGGCCGGGTGATGCGCGGGGGCAACTGGCGCGACCCTGATATCCAATGGTGGCGTTCGGCGCGGCGTTTCGGCAGCACCCCGGGCAGCACCACGGCCTACGCAGCGTGCGTCCGAGGATTTCGCGTTGCGTTGACCCCGTAGAACCGGGTCCTGTAGCCCGTAGTTGTGGCGTGGTTTCCGGACCACGCCACTCTTCCGACCAAAGGTCTCCTCTTCAGCGGTCATCTGTGTGATCTTGACTGAAGGGTGAAGGGTGAACAAGGCAGGCTTTTCGTGCCGCAGACGTACCTCCTGCCCTTCTCCAGGCAAAACAGGCTTCCTCTGGGGCAAGGTAAGCGTGAAATGGGACTCTTGGCGCTTCAAATGCACGATATGAGGCATCGAATAGGGCGTTTGAAGCCTCGAATAGGGCGTTTGAAGCCTCGAATGAGCCGTTTGAAGCTTCGGAACAGGTGGCCGAAGGGGCATATCGGGGTGATTATGCTTGCGGGGATGCCGCCAACGCACGCATTTGCCCGGTTTAGACCTCCGCCAGCCAGGCGCGCTTGATGCGTTCCACGAGACGATCCTGGTCCCATTCCCAGTACTGGTTGGAGAAGATCTCCACCTCGATCATTCCGTGGAATCCGTTCTTCTCCACCCAACTGCGGATCTCGCGGAGGTTGATGCAACCCTCGCCCATCATGCCGCGGTCATTGAGCAGGTCGCGGGTGGGCACGCGCCAGTCGGAGACGTGGAACGCCAGCATGGTCTTTCCGGCACGCTGAATTTCGGCGCGGAAGAAAGGGTCCCACCAGCAGTGGTACACATCGACGCACACGCCGATGAAGGGGCTGTCGAGGGCGGTGACGAGGTTGTTGGCCTGTTCGAGGGTGTTGACGGCCGAGCGCGTGTCGGCGTACATGGGGTGGAGCGGCTCGATGGCGAGTTTGACCCCGGCGGCCCTGGCGTGGGGTTCGATGGCGTGGATGCCGTCGAGAATCTGCTGGCGTGCCATGGGCAGGTCCACGCCGGGGTTGGCGCCGCAGACGAGCACCACGTGCGGCGCGCCGATTTCGGCCGCCTCGTCGATGGCCCTGCGGTTTTCGGTGCGGGCCTGTTCGCGGTCCATGGCGCCGGTGGCGACAAAGAATCCGCTGCGGCACAGGCTCACCACCTTGAGCCCGCTGGCCTTGAGCATTCTGGCGGCCTCTTTGACCCCGTAGGGTTCGATGGCCTCGCGCCATACCGTGATGCC
Source organism: Candidatus Hydrogenedentota bacterium (assembly GCA_903893795.1). Classification (GTDB taxonomy): domain Bacteria; phylum Hydrogenedentota; class Hydrogenedentia; order Hydrogenedentales; family CAITNO01; genus CAITNO01. Next base: position 70,106 of record CAITNO010000099.1, read on the forward strand.
CGGCACCCCGGCACGGCAATAGCCGTCAATGGCCTGCTCCAGGTTCCAGGGCTTGTTGGTCATGGTGTGGATGGCCAAACGGGAGAAGTCGGTCAGTTTGTCTGTCATCAAGCGGGGGTCCTTTCAAATAACGCCGTCATTGCGGGCCTCAGACCGCCCACGGCGGCGATTCGCGGAGGAAAGCCGCCGGGGGACTGGCTCCCGTTTCCGTCAAAGGCCAAGGGACGGCAGCACTTTCGCGTATCGGAAACGGGTGCCTGTACCCGAGTCACTACACCTTGGGGTTTCGCGAGCTCTGGTACAGCCACCATTTCCAACAGAGCGGCCTGTTCGAATTAGTCGAGCCATTGGTTGGAAATGGTAGCAGTCCCCTAGCGGCACATGCACTTTCTTAGCAGCAACGCGAAACAATCTCTTGTCTCCACAGCCCGCGTGTGTAGCCATCGCGAGCAGGAGATTGCTTCGTCGGACTGCGTCCTCCTCGCAATGACGGCCAGAGAGTGTTTACTTCAATTCGGGCACGTCCACCCAGGCGCGCTGTTTCCAGCTTTCGAGGCCCAGTTCTGCCAACTGCACGCCCTTGGCGCCTTCGAGGAGGTTCCATTTGAAGGGGGTGCCCAGGACGACATGCTTGAGGAAGAGTTCCCATTCGGCCTTGAAAGCATTGTCGGCCGGCTGGTTGTCGGGAACGCGCTCCCAGCCGCCGGTGAAGTCGATGGGACTGGGCACATCGGGATTCCACACGGGCTTGGGGGTGGTTGCATCGTGCTGCACGTAACATTCGCGCAGTCCTGCCACGGCGGAAGCCTTGGTGCCGTCCACCTGGATGGTGAGCAGGTCGTCGCGGCGAACGCGGGTCGCCCAGGAGGAATTGAACTGGCAGACGACGCCCGTTTTTGTCTGGAAGGTGGCGAAGGCGGCGTCATCGGCGTCGGCCTCATAGGCGGCGCCGGTCTCGTCCCAGCGTCGGGGGATGTGGTTGACCCCGAGACAGGAAACCGAGGTGACTTCGCCGAAGAGATTGTCGACGACATAGCGCCAGTGGCAGAGCATGTCCATGATAATGCCGCCGCCCTCGGCCTTTCGGTAGTTCCAGGAGGGGCGCTGCGCGGGCTGGTCTTCTCCGGTGAAGACCCAGTAGCCGAAGTTGCCCCGGACGTCCAGGATGCGGCCAAAATAGCCGGTGTCTATCAGGCGGCGCAGTTTGAGCAGGCCCGGGAGCCAGAGTTTGTCCTGCACCACGCCATGGCGCACCCCTTTGGCCTCGGCCCGGTGATAGAGGTCCAGCGCGTCGGCCACGGAGGTGGCTACCGGCTTTTCACAATAGACGTGCTTGTCGGCGGCGATGGCCTTGACGGTGAAGGCATGGCGAAGCAGCGTGGTCTGGGTGTCGAAATAGACGCTATAGGCGGGGTCGGAAAGGACGGCGTCGAGGTCGGTCGACCAGGGCAAATCTCCGTGGGCCTGCGCAATGGCCTGAAGCTTGTCGGGATTGCGGCCGAGGAGGATGGGTTCGGGAACGATTACTTTCCCGCCGGGGATGGGGACTCCGCCCTGCTTGCGAATGGCCATAATGGACCGGGCAAGGTGCTGGTTGGTGCCCATGCGTCCGGTGACGCCGTTCAGAATAACGCCGATGCTCAAGGTTTCCATGTGCAGGCTCCCTGTGAAGGACTAAAGGAAGAATCCATTGTAGCAAAGCGGCCACGGCGAGTGGGACTGTTTCGGAGGAGGATTTACGAGGTGTTTAGTCCCGGTGTATGTGAATGCTTGAACCGTGCGTTTCCCGGATGGTCTTCCACAAGAAATGGGTGAGGGCGGTTCTGGTTTCAGAGGGGATTTTCAGGAAGGCAAGCCCTGCGCCGGAGACCGCCTGGTCGGCCGAATTGAAGGGGGAGTCGGTGGAAACCTGGGGAGCCAACCGGCACACCCTGGCGGACAACTGACAAGGCGGGGTGTTGGGGATGGTCACGTGGAGGTCCAGAACATCACCGACGGCGATGCTCGCGGCGGACTCCAGGAAAGCGCCCTCCATGCTGAGGTTTGCAATGCGGCTTTCGATAAAATGAGTCGCGCCGGTTCGCTTTATCTTGGCTGGCAACGGGACATTGACGCGCCAGCCGCGGCGGTGGAAATTGGCGCCGGCGTTGGGATTGCGACGGAGCACCACGTTGCGTCCCAGCGAATTGGGCGGGTTCAGCACCTGCATCCAATACAGGGTGAATCCGCGGGGCACAGGACACCCGATGGGGACCACGACCCCTTTCTGGATAATAAGGTCCGGACCAAGATTGATCGTTATCATGTCCTGGTCATGGCTTTGCACGCGCACGGACACCCGTTCGCCATGCACAAAGAGCCATAAGCGCTGTCCGGTTCTGAATATCGACGCCACGGGCATCCAATCCTGTTTGGGAGTTAAGTTTAATGTAACAGGGGAAGATCCCCATTGCAAGGTTGACCAGCCTTGGCTTTGCCGCATGGGGAGGAGTTCTCCGATGCGGAAATGAGCTGTAGAAGAGCGTTTCATGCTCGGGGGCTTGTCCCAAAGCGTGCAGAGAGGTACACTCTGGTCCGGGTAGCACTTGGACAAAAGCCCCACAATGTGACTTGTCTCAAGGGAAAAACAGGGTGTTTAGTCGGTAGAGGAAGAAGAACTGATGGATGCGATACAGCACCTCACGCGCACAAGAGCGGTCACGGTCCGGATATTCGTATTCGCCGTGCTTGCTTTCTTCCTGGTGCATGGCCTGTTTGGATTTGTCAGGCGGCATATGGGGACGACGGGCAAGGAACATGCTGTGAATATGCCCAGCCCATTTGACGCCGTCCAGGGACGTCAATAATGGCACCTGAGCGTTCCGGCATGGGAAGCCGTTGGGTGTTTGGCAGTGTCTATGTTGCCGCTATGGCCTGGCCTTGGGGCGCTTACCAGAACATCTACTGGGGTTGGGGACTCTTTTCTATTGCCTGTGTCGCGTTGACGCTGTCTCTCATCACGTTTTGGGTTCGGCAGGGACGGCCCAACATACCCTTTGATCTGCTCTGGCCAGCATTGCTCTTGGGCGGGTGCGCCGCTGTACTGTGGACGAATGGAGACCGGGCATCTTCTGGCAGTCTCGCGGCCGGGAGCGGAGCATTCCTGCTGGCGGTCTTTGGCGCGACAAACCAGATGGTGGTTTATCGCGCGCTGGCGCTGTCGTCGCTATCTGCCGTGGCCGTGGCCGTCCTGACCGTATTGGCCGAATTCAACAAGGTCTTTCCCACCTTCTTCGCGATGCCAGGTGGAGCCGTGGGCGCCGGGCAGACTCACCTTGCTGATTTGTTGATACTTCTTGCTTGGTCAACCGTTGTCGCGTCCGCGCTCTTTGTGGGGAGACGGAACATCCGGTGGAAATTGGGGGCATGGCTGTTGCCGCTCGTTTCACTATGTTGCGGAATAGCTTTCTACGCCCTTGCGCGGCGGTTAACGGGCGACTTTACTGCGTGGAACCCCGGTTACAGTCTGCTCGCCTTTCCCGCGTTGCCGCTGGTCTTGCTGTGCCTCTACCTGAGTTCCCGCGCCGTTGCGCGGGTGTTTGTCCTCGCCGAACCGGGTATGCTAAGCACGCCGGTTTGCCTTGGCGGGCTGGTGCTGCTGTTTTCCCTGGCGCATGCTTTCATTGGACAGTTTCCCTCGACGGGACTGTGCTTCACTTTTGGTCTTATTACCGCGCTGGGGGTGCAACGAACCCTTCGTGATACCGAAGCGGTTAAGACGGGTTGGGCATGGGTCCTGGTTGTTCCGGTGCTTGCCGCCCACGCATTTATGCTCTTTCCCGGCGACAGTAGAGATTATGTGAGGCAGGCGCAGGAGACAAGGGCAAAAGGGGGCATTCAGGCGGCGGAGGATTATCTGGGGCTTGTGCTGCGGCGCTTTCCCGGAGAGGCGGCGGCCCGTCTGGAAGTGGCTAAACTGGAATTGGAACAGGGGCAGACCGAAGCGGCCGCAGATACCTTCCTCGCCGTGGTTAGGGAGGGCCGGGCCCAAAACGTATTCAGCAAACCCAATGAACAGGATCTGAGCCGGTTTCTTGCCTTGTTGAAACAACGGGCAGAGGGCGCATCCGGAATTGCTTATGAGCGCTGCCTCGTTGGTGCCGGTCGGATGGAAGAGGCTGTGAAGGCGCTCAGAGGGCGGGTGGCCGTTTCTTCAGACCAGGGGGGCATTGACCCGGGTGTGGACGTCGAACCCCTGCGGCAGGCTTTGGGGGGGCTTCTCGGCGCCAAGGTGGGGGACACGTTGTTTTCGGGTTGGTCCGCGCCGGAGTTGGCGGCCTGTCTAAAACTGTGCGGCCCTTATTGCCAAACAATACAGGCCCCGGAGGGCGTTCCAAGGCAATACCTGCCGGCGGTGCTGACGGCACGGCCGCTTCACGACGGCAGGATGGTAACGGTTTTCTATCCAGGGGGACAATGCGGACGGTTCTGGCGGATGAACGCATGCAATGGAGAAACGCCCGGTGAGGGGGAGACTTGGTGGCTGGACACGGTTTTGGACGGCGACACCGGGGAATGGTACGCGCCCCTTGCCGGTTCTGCTGATGTGCGGTTTGGCGGCGAACTTAGTGTGTCCCTGCTCGAAGACGCGTTGCTGGACTGCGGTCCCGGGGCGGGCGGATGGGCGGTATTGTGCCTCTTGCCTTGACCGCACTGGCGGGCGGATGGCAGAATAGGCCTTCATCAATCAGGAAAGGAATGCGTAATGGGCATTGCATGGATACGTGGTGACGAGGAAGAGGGTTGCGGCAGCAAAGAGGGCAAGGAACAGCCCATGATGTCCCGCATGCTCCAGTCGCGTCTGGTGATGGTGGCGGGTGAAGTGGACCCGGACCTGGCGGAGCGTGTTGTCAGCCAGTTGCTTGTGCTGGACGGCATTTCGCAGGAACCGATAAAGGTCGTCATCAGCTCCCCCGGGGGGCATGTCGATTCGGGTTACGCCATTCATGACGTCATGCGTTTCATTGCGTCTCCGGTAGTGGCGATTGGCGTGGGCTGGGTGGCCAGCATTGCCGTGCCCATTCTGCTGGGCGCCCCGAAGGAACGGCGCTTTACTCTTCCGAACACACGCTTCCTGCTGCACCAGCCGAGCGGCGGTGCCGGCGGTCAGGCTTCCGACATACGCATCGAGGCCCAGGAGATTCTGAAGATCCGCAAGCGCATCAATGAACTGATCGCCTTTGAAACGGGCCAGGACATGGAAAAGGTCGGGCGCGACAGCGACCGCAATTTCTGGATGAGCGCCGAAGAGGCGCTGGCCTACGGCCTGGTGGCCCGCATCATTTCCAACGTGGGCGAGATCGGCAAATAGGCAGCGGCGGGCCGGTCACTCGCGGACGGCAGCACAGGCGGCGGAGTGGATGCGCCGGTAGGCACCATGCACGGCGGCGCGCATTTTCTGGATGGGTTCCATGATGTTGCCGTCGATGTGCAGCCGCGCCGCAAGCTGGGCGCGCACCTCCAAATCCTCCGGCAGCTTGCTGGTGGAAGATCCGTTCATCATGCGGACCCGGTTGATGACGCGCCGGTAGAATTCATAGGCCTCGGCCAGCACTGCACAGTCATCCGGGTCGGCGAGCGCCTGTTCCCTCAGATGGTCCAGCACCTTGAACACGCCGCCCCATTTGAGTTTGGGGTGTGTGGCCACGTGCTGAAGCTGAAGGATGCGCGTCGCGTACTCCACTTCGGCCAGTCCCCCTTCGTGGCGTTTCAGATCATGCGCAGGGGCGGCTGAGGCCATTTTTGCGCGCAATTCCTCGATGCGGTCCAGGGTTTCCAGGTTGAGGGGCATGGAAAAGGCGATGTCGCGGGCCACCTGGTCGATGTGGGCCGCGAAATCGGGGTCTCCCGCGACGGCCCTCACCTTCATCAGGGCGAAGCGCTCCTGCGGTTGTGCCTCCTCGGTGTAATATTGCGCAAGGCGGCGGTCCGTGATGGACAGCACCCCTTGCTTCCGTCGGGACGCAGCCGGGCGTCGATGTCATAGAGAATGCCATTTCTCGTCGGTTCTTTGAGGCTCTTGAGCGTGTGGGAGGCGATGGCGGGGAAATACTCGGTGTCGGAATAGATGCCGGGCTGGCCGGGCGCATCGCTGTGCTCATGGACAAACACCAGGTCCAGGTCGCTCCCATAGCCCATCTCGCGGCCGCCGAACTTGCCCAGCGCCAGAATGGCAAACTTTCGCGGATTGGCCCCGTAGCGGGCCTCGACCGCCGCGCGGGCTTTTTTGAGTGCGTTGGCCAGAATTACCTCGGCCAGAACGGTCAGTTCATCGCCGACATCGGCCACGGAAATGTCCTGAACCAGTTCGCGCAGGGCGACTTTGAGCATCTCTCCGTCGCGAAGACGGTAGGCTGCGGCATCGGGGTGGGTGGCCAGTTCCAATCCGTCCAGCTCCTGATTGAGGGACTCACGGGTGGAGGGCGCCGCGAAAGCGCTGGGCGTGCCCACGAGGTCGAGCAGGCTGATGTCGCGCACCAGAATGGAGCAAAGGTAATCGCTGTTGGCGATGAGCGTGGTGAGATAGCGGCACAGCGGCGGATTGCAGCGGAGCAGGTCGTAGAGCGTGCCCGGGGCGGGAAGCTTGGCGAGTATCTGCCCCATGCGCAGGAGCGTGGTGTCGGGGGAGGGCACGGACGCGAACGCCTCCAGGAGGGCCGGGGTTATGATGGCAAAGTATTGCGCCACTTCGCGCGTAAAACGGCCCCGCTCGGGGCCGTTGGCCAGCAGGAGCAGTTCCGCGCGGGCCCGTTCCGGGTCCTGAAATCCGGCCTCGCGCAGCTTTTCTAAACCGACCGGGGCGGCCACCTGCGGGTCAAGCAACTCGGCCACCCAGAGATTTCCGGCCCCCTTGGAGGCCAGGAATCGCTCCAGGATGTTTCTCGTTTCCCCGGTGTTTTCACGGTAAACGCGCATGAAAGATGCTCCGTCTGAATAGCCCAGTTTTCGGGCGAACTGGTCAAGTTCTTCCGCCTGTTCGGGCAGTGCGTGTATCTGCTGGCCGCCTTCAATCTGGAGCCGGTGTTCGGCTTTGCGGAGGAACACATAATTTCGCGCCAGCGAGACGGCCTCGAAGGGGCTGAGGCTCTGCCGTTCGCCCAGGGCTTGAATGGCCTCCAGGGTGTTCTTGGTGCGGTATTCGGGCCAGCGGCCGCCGTTGAGCAGTTGCAGCATCTGCACGGTGAACTCGATGTCGCGAATCCCGCCGCGGCCAAGTTTCACTTCCCTTTCGGTTTTTCCCTGGTCCGCTGTGCGGGCCTCCGTCTGGCGCTTGACCTGGCGGATGTCTTCCAGCGTGGCGTCGTCGAAATAGCGCGGAAAGATGAAGGGGCGCAGTTCCTCCAGCAGTGATGCGCCAAGTTCTATGTCGCCCGCGCAGGGGCGGGCCTTGATAAGCGCCTGCCGTTCCCAGGCGCGGCCATGGTTCATGTAGTAGTCCAGCACCTGTTCACAGGCCGAGGCCAGGGGGCCGCTTTTGCCGAAGGGCCGGAGGCGCATGTCCACGCGGAAGACAAAGCCCTCGCGGGTGGCTTCCGAGACCGCCTTAATGATGAGTTCGCCCAGTTTGTTGAAATAGCCCTCATTGGTGAGCTTGCCGGTGGAACCGCCGGTGGTTTCGCCGTGGTCGCTGTAAATGAACAGCAGGTCGATGTCCGAACTGAAATTGAGTTCCCTGCCGCCAAGCTTGCCCATGCCGAAGACCACGAAGGATGCCGGGACGGCATCGCCGGAACCGTCGGCTGCGGCCTGCATGGGTTTGCCGAATTTCGGCGCCAGTTGAAGTTCGGCGGCTTCGATGGCGGCCTCTATGGCCGTATCCGCCAGATTGGAAATATCCTCCGCCACCGATGCAAAGGGCTGGTGAAGGCATACTTCGCGCGTGGCGATGCGCAGAATCTCCCGCCTGCCGAATCGGCGCAGTGCCGTGCAGAATTCTGAGAAATCGGACACGTTGCGAAGCACGCGGTGAAGGTCGCCCAACATCTCCTGCACGCTGCGCGCACGGTCCAGCGATGCCTCCTCCCAAAGCCATGAGGCATATTCCGGATTGCGGCACAGAATATCGGTCATGAGCCGGCTTTGGTAGAAAAGCGTTGTGAGCATGTCCAGATAGAGGGGACTGGCGAGGACGAGGGATGCCTCCATCTTGGGAGAGAGGCAGCGTTCCACAAACCTGGTCATGCCGACAAGGGAGCGCAGCGGGTCGCCGGTCTCAAGCGTGGCACTGGCAACGGCCTGCGCGAAGTCTTCCCCGGCAAGTTCTGTCAGTGCGGCAAGCGCCTGGCAGGCCTGTTCCGGGTCTGAATATAGGGTGTGTTTGGGCGGGCAATCCATGTTTAGTTTCTCCGGCGCGGCAAGTATACCCCACGGAGATATGGGAGGTATAGAGGGTCAATCATATCCCGAGTTCACAGGGCGTGCGTGGAAAGGCGGCGCATACCACATTGCGCCGTGGTCGGTTCTTTTCATACCATGGTTTTGGTCGAGGTGACCAATAGTCCGCACAAACTGGGAGTATACGAGCCATGCGTAGAATAGTCGCTGTGTCAGGATTAATTGCCTTGCTGGTCTGCGCAGGCTGCGCGACCGGATCGAAACCCGCCGCTGCTCCAGGGGCAAAACAGCCGACAGTGCCCACTCAGGCTCCCGTGGCCAAACAATTGCCCAAGCCGGAGACGGTGATTTTGCTGCCAATGCCGCGAAACATCGTATTCGCGCCGGACGGGTCGGCGGTGGTCGTGAAAGGCAAAGTGGACACCAAGATAGATGTGATCGCCATGCCGTATGACCAAGGGTATGTGCTGTGCATTGACGGTACAGGCGCGGTAGCGATTCAGGGCCACGATGAAGCCGGTGTGTTCTACGGGCGGCAGACCTTGAAACAGTTGGAACGGCAGTATGAGGGCACGGGGAAATTGCCGGTGGTTCACATAGGGGACTGGCCCGATTTCCCGAACCGCGGGGCCATGCTGGACGTGGCGCGGGATAAGGTGCCCACCATGGACACGCTCCGCCAACTGGTGGACATGTTTGCCGAGATGAAATTTAACCAGCTCCAGCTTTACACCGAACACACCTTTGCCTACAAGGGCCACGAGATTGTCTGGAAAGACGCTTCGCCCATGACGCCGGAAGACATCCGGACGCTGGATGCCTATTGCCGCGAACGCTTCATCGAGCTTGTGCCGAACCAGAACTCTTTCGGGCACATGGAACGCTGGCTTTCCCATCTGGAGTACGCCAAGTACGCCGAGAAGCCGGGCGGCAGCGACCTTTGCCCGGTGGACCCGGCCTGCGTGGAGCTGCTGCGGGGCATGTATGACGACCTCCTTCCGAATTTCACCAGTAAACAGGTCAACGTGGGATGCGATGAGACCGCAAGCATCGGCAAGGGACGCAGCAAAGACGCGGCGAACAAGATTGGCGAAGGCCGTGTTTATCTGAACTTTATCAAAGAAATTCAGAAGCTGGCTCAGGCTCACGGCAAGACGATGCAGTTCTGGGGCGACATCATCATGGAACACCCGGAACTGATTCCCGAACTGCCCCCCAACGTGGTTGCCATGGAGTGGGGCTATGAGGCCAACCATCCCTTCCTGGCCCACGGCAAGAAATTCGCTGCGGCGAACATTCCGTACTATGTCGTTCCGGGGACGTCCAGTTGGAACTCACTACTGGGCCGCACCGACAACGCCTTGGAAAACCTACGCAATGCCGCGTTCAACGGATTTGCCAACGGGTCCAAGGGTTTCCTGGTGACAGACTGGGGTGACGGCGGCCACTGGCAGTTCATCCCTGTTTCCTTCGCGCCCTTTGCTTACGGTGCGGCATTGAGCTGGGCCATGGACGCGAACAAAGACCTGCCGCTGGCCCGGGCGCTCGACGCCCATGTATTCCAGGATGCGGCGGGAATTATGGGGCAGGCCGCGCTCGACTTGGGCAACGCCCACCTCAAGACGAATGTGACGATCGGCAACAGCTCGGTATATTACGCCCTGCTGTCCAGTTCGACGCAGGGTTCGCCCTCCAAGGGCAGCCTGAAGGCTATGACTGTGGAAAGTGTGGATGCTGCCAACAAGGCCATCGATGGGGCGTTGGCGAGAATCAACCAGTCAAAGATGGTCCGCCCCGATGCAGCCACCGTTGTTGCGGAGTTCAACAACGACGCCGCGCTCGCCAAGATTGCCCTGCGACTCGGCCGGGAGCGTATCACCTGCGGTGATGTGGGAACCCTTCAATTGCCCTCCGACAAGAAAAAGGCCATCGCACAAGACCTGCAAAAGACGGTCGAAGAATTCAAGAAGCTGTGGCTCGTGAGGAACAGGCCCGGCGGTTTGGCGGACAGCACGTCACGGTTGCAAGGGTTGGTGGACCAGCTTAACAAGTAACGGTTTTGGAGAGCCCCCGAGAGACCTTGGTGGAAAGCATCATCATGTTGACTGGTAATTTATACGGAGATTCATGCCGGAAATTGCGGAGTCTCCCGTATTTTGTTAACATTGACACATAAATCAATGGTCAGCCCCACTCAGTCAGGAGAGAAGAGCACTGCTGTGGCTCTTTCCGTGCCGGGAGTCTAGGGGTGATGATAAACGGAGTTATGTATGGAACCTAAAGAACGGCAACTACTTAGCGGAAATGAAGCCGTGGCGCTGGCCGCCCTTCATATGGGCGTGGCCTTGGGCACGGGCTATCCAGGAACACCCTCGACGGAGATTCTGGAGCGCTTTTCCAGCATCGGCGGAAAGGCGCAGTGGGCGCCCAATGAAAAGGTGGCACTGGAAGTCGGCGTAGGCACCGCGTGGGCCAACGCGAGGGCGTTGGTAACGATGAAGCACGTGGGTGTCAATGTTGCCGCGGACCCCTTTTTCACCATGGCGTATACAGGAGTGAAAGGCGGACTCGTGCTGGTTTCGGCCGACGACCCGGGCATGGCGTCCAGCCAGAATGAGCAGGACAATCGCCGTTACGCCAAGGCCGCCGGACTGGTGATGCTGGAACCGGCCGACGCCCAAGAGTCTTACGACATGACGCGGCTGGCCTTTGAACTGTCTGAGGAGTATGCGATTCCGGTTATCCTGCGGATGACAACGCGGGTATGCCATTCCAAGGCCATCATCCATGCAGGTCTCCCGGCCATCCCGGAAAGGGAGGCCCATTTTGACCGGGATGCGACGCGGTATGTGATGGTTCCCGGCTATGCGCGCCCGGCTCACCGCCGTCTGCGAGACAAACTCAAGAGAATCGGCCAATATTCAGAAGGGGCACCGATTAACTTTGCCGTGCCCGGCGACAAGTCGCTGGGCATCGTCACCTCCGGCGTCTGCTATCTGCACGTTCGCGAGGCTTTCCCGGAGGCGTCGGTGTTCAAGGTGGGCATGTCCTACCCGCTTCCCATAGAAAAGATTCGGGAATTCGCTGGAAGCGTTGACCGGTGTTTGGTGGTGGAGGAGGGGGATCCTTGTCTGGTTGAATCGCTGCGCACCGAGGGCATCCTGTGCGAGGGCAAGGACGAGATGTACCGTTTTGGTGAGTTGAACGTGCCCAGAATCCGCCGGATTGTGGCGCGGGACACCTCGCCAGAAGCGCCGGCCGCGAAGGGCAAGCCACCGCAACTGTGTCAGGGTTGCCCGCACAGAATGGCTTTTAGCGTGCTCAAGAAGTATGACTGCATTATCATGGGCGACATCGGATGCTACACGCTGAGTGTCATGGCGCCCTTTGAATCCATGGACAGTTGCCTCTGCATGGGAGCCAGCATCACAGCGGGCCTGGGAATGCGCCATGCCCTGCCGGACGCTGAGGCGCGGCGAGTGGTGAGCATTCTGGGCGACAGCACCTTTATGCACAGCGGCCTGACAGGGTTGGCAGAGATGGTGTACAACCCGCCCAAGACCGGCCATATCGTGATTATCCTGGACAACGGAACCACCGCCATGACGGGCATGCAGGAGCATCCCGGAACCGGCCGGACCCTGGACCACCAGGCGACCGGCAAGATTGTCTTTGAGGAGGTGGCAAGGGCCATGGGGGTGACCAATGTGGTTGTGACAGAGGGCCCGCCCGACTTTGACAAGGCGGTCCGGGAGGCTCTGTCCAAAGAGGAGTTGACGCTCATCATCATGCGTCGCGTGTGCCGTCTGGCGGAGACGAAGATCGCGGCCTATGAGCTGGCTGCGGGAAGGTGCCAATGAACAACAAGAACGTGCCTACAAACATCGTGCTTGCCGGTTTGGGCGGACAGGGCGTCATCCGCGCCGCCAATATTCTGGCTGAAGCGGCCTTCATAGCGGGCTGTGATGTGAAGCAGAGTGAAATTCACGGGATGAGCCAGCGCGGCGGGTCCGTGTCGAGCGATGTGCGATTCGGCGAATGTGTGCTCAGCCCGATGGTTCCGACCGGGCAGGCCGATTATCTAATGGTGCTCCATCCCACCCAGGTGGAGAACAACCTTTATCAATTGAAGGAGGGCGGGGTGCTGTTATCCACGAGGAACCTCATCGGGGAAGGCGGGGATATGACCGTGCTGGACATCGATGACACACCGCTTACATCGCGCAACTTCAATGTCGGCCTGATAGGTCTGCTCAGCACGCACCTGTCCTTTTCGGATGATGTATGGCATGAAGCCGTGCGCAGACATCTTCCGAAAAAAGTTCACGAGGAGAACATCGCCGCCTTTGCCTATGGAAAGACGCTGGTAAAGTAGTTGGAAACCGCACAATAGTACCGTCTGGCCTGTGAAGGGGAATTCACAAGAGAGTGGGGGACTTTCGGTCTCTTTGGGTTGACTGAAATGACAAGCCCCCTTTTCCTCGCAACAGCGTGGAAAAGGGGGCCAATTGTTTAATCGTTCAACCAGTCCGGCCGAATCTTAGAGATTGGTCGGATAGGTCACGCCGACATTGTGCAGGTCATGACCAAAAAGCGACAGAACTATCATTGCCAAACCGGCCAGGAAGACGTCGCCCAAATGGCTCAGGATGCCGCCGCCAGTACCCGTGCAACCGGAGCAACCACCGCCCTCAAGCTCTTCTTTTGTGATGAAGCCGTCACCATTGGTGTCGACCAGATCGAAGACGGCCTGCGTCAAACCCGGAAGGGCGGCCTGAGCTTCGGCGAAGCTGACTTTGCCATCGCCATTGGCGTCGATAGTGTCGAAGCTTGACCCGAGAGCGTCGCGGAACGACGTCTCCGTTTCCACCGCGGGGGTAGTGGCCTTCAGGCTGAGAGCGCTGTAATCGGGAGCGTCCCATGCCTTGGTGGTTTCCACGCCAACGACTCCGGCCGCAGCGTAGGACGTTGCACTGAACGCAAGCAAGGCACCCAGCACTATCAGGGAAACAAAACCTACTTTAGACTGAAAACGCATAACTAGAATCTCCTTTCGCATATATCACCATCTGCCACGCACTACCATGTGGCCCCAGTCATATGGCTTACTGAATAAGATACCAGAAACCTACAACGGAATCAAATACTTTACCGTAATATTGACAACTTTTTTATAAAACCAATGTCGGCGTCAATTAATTCCTTGAAGACTGCATTGATTATCGGTTTAGAGGATAACTTCTTGAAGCTTGCGGACAGCAGCAAAAAGAAACCCCTTTCCCGTGCTTGCACAGGAAAGGGGGAGAAGTCTACCGGGCAATTACTTGCGGCGGCTGAAAGCGGCCAACATGCTCAGCGAGAGGCCAGCGAGGAAGAGGTCGCCCAAACGCTTCTTGGCATCGGTGGCCGAGCTGGAACAACCAGCGCAACCGGAGGCTTCAAGCTCTTCCTTGGTGATAAATCCATCGCCATTGGTGTCAACCGTATAGAACACATCCTGCGTTAGGTTGGGGTAGGCGGCCAACGCCTCGGCAAAGCTGATTTTGCCGTCATGGTTTGTGTCAATGCTGTCAAATGCTGAACCAAGCGCATCACGGAAGGCCGTTTCAGTGATAGCTGGCCCTGTGGTCAACTTCACATTAAGCGTCGAATAGGCGGGAACATCCCACGCCGTGGAAACCGAAGAACCTGCAACGCCAGCCGCACCAGCGGTGGCTGCGAGGGCGATGGTTGCCGTAAAGAGCAGTGCGAAGAAAAGGCCGTTACGATTGATGCACATTACAGAAGTCTCCTTAGCTTTCGATCACTTGGATCGTTTCGAAATCTAACCCACCTTTGTTGAGAAATTTCAGTTAACGTTTCAGATATTACCACATCTGGTGGTTGGTGTCAAGCTTTTCAACAACTTTGCACTTGGTGAAAAAAAGAAAAATGCTAGAAGCCCTGCCTAATGTGGGGTGTGATAAATAGAGATAATAATCCTGATTGGTTAACGCTCGATTAACATTTCTGTTCGGAGCCGTTCGCTGTCAGATCGAGCCTCATGTCCAGCGATGCACTGTCGGCCAGCATCTCTTCCCAAGTGACGGTGCGCTGTTCATAGGACGCTTTGCGGCCCAGAATGCAGGAGAGCGCGCTCATGACGCCGTCCTCGACAATATTGATGGGCTTGTTGTCCACAATGCTGGCATGGAAGTCGCGTATATTATTGACGGCACCGTCCTGATATATCGTGTTGGTCTTGCCGCCGGGCCAGTTCTCTTTCTTTCCGCCGATGGCCACGAGGCCGCCATAGTGGGTGTCCACGGTGCCTTCCGTGCCGTACAGGCGCATGCACAGGTCATCCGTGTAACCCTGCATAAACTGGGCGGAACTGAAGTCCACCATGACATCGTCGGGGTAGAGGAAGGTCACGGAGAAGTGGTCGTTGCAGTCGCCCACATCGACGCGCCCTTTGCGGCCGCAGGCACCCATGGCCTTCTCCGGATGGGCGTTAATCATCCAATTGGCCACGTCGATGACGTGAATGTTCTGCTCCACGATAATGTCGCCGGACAGCGCCTTGTCGAAGACCCAGTTGCGCAACCGCGCAACTTCGGTGCCGGGCTCGCACTGCTTGCCCAGGCGGCCGGTGTGGTAATAGCACTGGCCCAGCACGGGGGCGCCGATGGCACCCGCATGCACGCGCTTCGCCGCTTCGCGGTAGAACTCGTTGTTGCGTGTTTGAAAGTCAATCAGGACGCTCTTGTCCTTGATCGTCCTGGCCGTTTCCAGCACGGACAGGCATCCGGGCACATCGACGCCCACAGGCTTGGCGATATAGGTGTGCTTGCCGGCCTTCATGGCGGCAACGGCCTGCTCGGGATGGAAGCACGGGGGGCTTTCTATGGCCACCGCGTCCACTTTGCCGGCGATAAGTTCCTTGTAGCCGTCGAGGCCAAGATGGAGGCGGTCATTGGGAACGTCAAGCTCCTTTGCAGCGTGCTCGATGCGGTCGCGGAAATAGTCGGCAAGAGCCACAACCTTGAAGTCGGACATTTCCTGGAAGAGGCGGCCAATCCATTTGCCGCGTCCGCCGGGGCCGATGAGGCCGAGTTCGACCTTGCTGTTCTGCGCGTAGCTGGAAATGGTGGCGGCGGGCAGCACGGTAAAGGATGCTGCGGCAGCGGCGCTTTTCAGGAAGTTCCGGCGGTCGATTCCGTGCGTGTTTTCGAGGGTCATGTCCTGTTTCCTTCTGGGTTGCCTATGCCATGCCAAAGAGTGTTTTGGTGAATTCGGCGTTGGTCTTGAAATCGGCTTCCTTGTCCTTGGTGGGGGTGGAGGTCTCCAAAACGACCCAGCCCTTATAGTCGATGTCGTTCATCGCGTCGCGGATCTTGTTCATGTCCAGCTCGCCTTTGCCCAGGAATTCTTTTCCGTTCTTGAAGTGGACCTGGCACATGCGGTCTTTCATCATGCGGATTTCGGCCGGCGAGTCATAGCCGGCCGAAATGTTGGTGTTGTAAATGTCGTAATAGATTTGGACGGCGTCGCTCTTGATCCGGTCCAGAATGGCCAGGTTGTCCTTGGCGGAGAGCATGTTCTCGAGACCCAGGATTATGCCGGCTTTCTCGGCGCGGGGCGCTGCGTCCTTGATGCGCTGCACGACCACGTCAATTTCTTTCTCCTTCAGGACATCGCCCTTCTTCAGGTCGCCGTCGCCAAAGAAGGCCAGCAGGATCAACTTTGCATCGAGTTGCTTGGTGATATCGATGGACTGCTCCAGCCATTTGGGACCGCGCGGGTCGGTGGCAAGGGGGTAGGAGTTGAGGAAGCCCATGGCGGTGGAGCAGGCAACCATCCCGGTCTTTGCCATCGCGTCCTTGTATTGCTGGAGAACCGCAGGGTCAGTGAGTTCGCAATCATCCTTGCCGGATCCCGTGGACACCTGCACACCGTTGATGCCGATCTTCTTGGCAAATTCCAGTGCCGCAGGGTCGCCGCGGTATCCGACGGACCAGTCGCAAACGCCGAGTTTGGGTTTGATGGCGGCAAATGCGCTCGGGCCTTCGAGGGCGACGGCGGACAGGAAGGCGGCCGAACTGGCCGATAGGAACTGGCGTCGGGAAAAGTTCATGGCACTGGGCTCCTCGGTTGACGTTGACCGCCGCCTTTGCGGCAGTGCAGTATGGTTGCTCTAGTGTACACAAATCGACCGGGAACACAAATTGCCTTCAAGGCACAAGAATTATGGGGATTCACCGCATGGCACCTGTCAATAGCGTATGGCTAGTCCTGGCCGCTGGACTGTCGGTCATTTCGGCCAGGGCAGACGCTGCCGCCGTGCCGGAATCCGATCCTGTGCGGGGTTTCATGCAACCGCCTGCGGACTGTCGGCCACACACGCGCTGGTGGTGGATGGGCAACGCGGTGACGAAGGATGATATCGACTGGCAACTGGGCCAGATGCAGGAACAGGGGATGGGCGGGGTTGAGCAGGTGTCCATGCCGCAGGTGTATACAAAGGGAAACCACGAGTACCTTTCGCCCGAATACTTTGCACTGTTGCGGCACGCCGTGGAGAGCGCCCATGCGCGCGGGCTGGAGGTGTCATTGAACTTTGGCGGACCAGGCTGGATCTGGGGCGGCAAATGGGTGCACAAGGCGGACCAGAGCAGGGTGATGATTGCAAGTATGCTGCGTGTTGACGGGCCGAAAGAGTTTTCGGGGGCATTGTCCGAGGAGGCAACGCCCAATCCCGACGACCTGCCCCGCTCCACGCCGGTGATTGGCAAGGAGGACCGGTTGCTGAAGGTGGTGGCAGGGCGCCTGGAAGAGGGACGCCTGCGGGCAGATTCAATGGTGGAACTGACCGGTTCCGTGCAGGGTCGGAAGCTCTCGTGGCAGGTGCCCGAAGGCAAGTGGCAGGTCATGGCCTTTTGGTCCACCCAGCGGGCCAACAGTGATGCGGTGGATCACCTGAACCAGGGCGCCATGGAACGGTATTGCGACACGCTGGGAAAGCAGTATGTGGCAGCGCTGGGGGAGCATTTGGGCACGACGGTGGAGTCGCTGTTTAGCGATAGCTTTGAGGTGCCCATTTTCCGAAATGGCCTTTATTGGACGGACGGGCTCTTTGAGTGCTTCCAGACGGTGAAGGGCTATGACCTGACGACCTGGCTGCCCGCGCTGTGGTGGGAGGTGGACGACCTGTCACCCCGGGTGCGCCACGATGTGAATGAGTTTCTCCATGAACAGGGGATGAAGGCGTTCTTTGGTCCCTTTCTGGACTGGTGCAGGGCCCATGGCGTTCGGGGCCGCATTCAGCCGTATGGATTTGTGACGGACAACATCGAGGGGGCAGGCCGGGCTGACCTGCCGGAAATGGAGATTACGCCGGGGGAAAAGGACGCCGTGCCCTGGTATGACACGCGCATCGGGCCGCGCGAGTATGTCGCCTCCGGCGCCCATCTGTACGGGCGCGATGTGGTCAGCACCGAGGCGTTCACCTTCCTGCACCATGAGCCCTATCGGGCGACACCGGAGGAATTGAAGATTGCCACGGATGGCTACCTGCGCGCCGGGGCGAACAAGTTTTACAATCACGGATTCATCGCCTCGCCAGAACGGGGTGTGATAGTGCCCACGCGGGGCTTCTGGGAGGCGATTCGCATCAGTCCGGAAAACATCTGGTGGCCCTATTACCACCTTGTGGCCGACTACACCGCTCGGTGCTGCTGGATGATGCGTCAGGGCAACTTCGTTGCTGATGTGGCGGTCTATTCACCCCTGGCGAACCAGTGGACGCAAAGTGTGCTGAACGCGCGCCGGTGGACGCGCGATTTCGAATGGGGCAATCTGAACCAACTGCTCAGTTCCAACGGCTATGCCTTTGACCTGGTAAATGACGACATGTTGCAGCATCACATGCAGATGAACGGTCAGGCGCTGCGGCTAGGGGAGATGACCTACCGTGTGCTCCTATTGCCCGATGTCGCTGCCCTGCCGGTGGAAACGCTGCGGCAGATAGTGGCTTATGTGCGCCAGGGAGGGCGGGTGATCGCCTTGGAAAAGGTGCCCGGTGCTGCCACAGGCTTGGAAGGACATGCGGAAAAGGATGCCGAGGTCCAGACATTGGTCGGGGAGCTGTTCGGGACGCCTGCCGAAGCGGACGACCACGCAACGCATGCCTGCGGGCAGGGACAAACCTGGTTTATGGACACCGTGCTCCAGCGTCTCGACCCGCTGGAATATCGCAGCGCCGCCTTTGACCCACTCATCCTGGCACTCAAACAGTGCGCGGCACCGGACATGGACCCAGAGTTGGTCCGAGTCGGCAAGCGGACCAACAATGGCCTCGTCTGCACCCATCGCCGCAGCCCAGACATGGACCTCTATTTCGTGACCAACCTGCAGGACGTGGCCGTGAACCGGCGCATCGGGTTTCATGTGAAGGAGGGGCGTCCTGGGTTTTGGGAACCGCGGACAGGGGAACGACGGGAGGTTATGGTTTATTTGCGCGAGGGCGAGTACACGCGCATACAGTTAAAGCTCAAGCCCTATGAGTCCACTTTTGTGGTGTTTGAGCATGGCGGGGACAAGACCGATCCGCCGCACGTTGTGGCCAGCGACTTTACCGAGATTATGAAGACAGGGGAGAAGGGGTTCACTGCTCTGGCGGACCACAATGGGAGCCTCTCCTACACATTCTCTGACGGGGTTGGCATTCACGATGGCTCGGTCAATGTGGAGGGGATTCCGTCTGTCTTTGAAATCAACGGTCCCTGGAAAGTCCAATTCCTGGGAGACGATGCGCCTACTGACACTTTTGAATGGCCAGGCTTGCGTTCCTGGACTGACGTGGAGCAGGTACGGCATTTTAGCGGTCGCGCCCGGTATAGTGCGGAATTCTTGCTGCCGCAGGACTATTTCTTCGACAGTGTGCAGCTTCGGTTGACTCTTGGGACCGTGGGCACCGTTGCCGACATCACCGTAAACGACGCCGCCGTTGGCACGCACTGGATGCGTGACCAAGACTTTCCGGTGGGCGGCATGCTGCACGCGGGCAAGAACACCCTCGTGGTCGAGGTGACCAACACATTGATCAACCGTGTCTCAGGACTCAAAGCTTTTCCTGGGATTGCGCCGGAGCTTCAGGAAAGACTGGGCGAGGGGGTGGAACAATCCGGGCGTGCCGAAAAGAGATTGCTGGGTTTTGTGCCTTTGCCGCCGTCGGGGTTGCTGGGGCCGGTGCGCATTGTCCCGTACAAGCGGGTGGAAGTGGAAGGGCAGGTCTGACAAGTTTTCTATAGCCGGTCCGTTAACGCTGACGGAATTCAAAAGTCCGAATAGTACTTTGTGAGACAATCGGGACAGATACCGTGACTAAACTCGGCGTCTGAGTGGTCCGAAATATAGCAGACCAGTTCCTCCCAGGAATCGGCATCGGTGCGAATCTTGTGGCAGTGCATGCAGATGGGCAGCAGTCCATGAAGCCTCTTGACGTGCGCAAGGGCATGTTGCAGTTCTGCGTTCAGGCGGTCGGCCTCCGTTTTTGCCTCGCGCAGTTCGTCCTGGATGCGCTTGATGCGCAGCATCGCCTCTACCCTCGCCAGCAGTTCACGGTTGGCTATGGGGCGGGCGATATAGCCGTCGGCGCCGGTCTCCAGACCGTGGATGGTGTCGTCGGAGGCGGTCTTGTTGTGGGAAAGGAAGACGACAAAAGTGTCGCGCAGCGCCGGGTCGCCCTTTATCTTGCAGCAGACCTCATCGCCGTTCATTTCAGGCATGACGTAGTCCAGAAGCACCAGGTCGGGATGCTCCTCGGCGATCGTCGTCAGTGCCCGGCTTCCCGAATCGACGGCCAAGACTCTATACCCCGCCTGCTCGAGAAGCAGCGAGGTTATTTGAAGAACTTCAGGGTCGTCGTTGACGACGAGAATTGTTGCGTTAACGTTCATGGTGGCTCCTGTGCCATTTGCAGCGACATGGCGTAAATCTTCGTGTCTCCGCCTTGCGTTGGGTGTACCGTTTTGTCGAAGGGTATTTCTTTCAGGATAGTGTTATCTTCACTTGCGGGATTTCCACTTTTCGAGTTGGTGAAGGAAGAGTTCCGTGCTCCATAGTCCCAGAGAGGGTTGTTCGTATACGCGGAGGAAGCGGCGGACATCCTCAGCGGCCTGTTTCCAGTCCAGGGAGAGGATCTTCTTTTCAAGTTCCTTTGCCACCCAGGCAGCGTCCGCTACCACGCTTTGCTGCTGCCATGGTCCCAACTGGTTAAGCGCGGAAGACAGGAACTTCTCGTTGAAGTCGGTTCGTTGGCTGGTGTACCAGAGGAAGTCGTACCAGTCTCGGCCCTTGATGTATTCGCGGCAGAGGAGTGCGTGGATTTTTCCGGCAAAGAGACTGGGTTTGTCCTGGACGGCCACGGCGGACACAAAGGGAAAGTCAAGATATTCGAGTGCCACGCCGGTCCCGGCGGGGGGATTGATGTCCACTTCCAGCTTGATGCGGAGTTTTGCAGGCAGCCCTATGCGGTCCACATGGCTGAGTTGGATGAGTTTCCCAATGGAGCTGTCCTTCAGGAATGCCTTGCGGACGGCCCTGTCCGTGCTGCCCCGGTCCGTAATCTCCATTTCATAACCGTAGGCGGACACTTCGTCGCGCAGGTTCTGCAGGGTGTCTTTCAAATTAAATCGGGGTTCCGGCTCGCGCAGGATGAAATCGATGTCTTCCGAGAAGCGGTTCAGACCGTAGAAGATGCGCAGACAGGTGCCCCCTTGAAAGAGGGCGTGTTTGAAGAAATCACCCCGCCCCAGCGCGGCCAGCGCCACTTCCTGCGTGATTTCGCGCAGGGCCTGCTGTTCCTCCAGCGCCGTCTGGCAGTGGTAGGACGCCAAACGCTCGCGAATCATTTGAATGCTCATGGGCGCAGCGCCTCCCTCCAGCCTGCCAGAAAGTGCCTCACCCGCCGGTTGGTATAATTCTCTTCCAGAAGGGAGAGTTCATCGGCATCGACGGCATGGATCTCTTCCTCCTCAATGCGCAGGCTTCCGCTGGCGTCCCGGATAGACTTCCACGGTGGGCGTCGAACATAGAAGTAGTCGGCCAGCGCTTTTGCGGGCGAGGCCATGAAAAAGACATTGCCGTCGGGCTCAACCCGGCGTTCCACGCCCGCATAGAAGATTCTTTGCGGGACGCGGCTGTAACTGAAAACACCCAGGGGGGTGTTGAATTCTTTGGCGTTTCCGTAACTCGCGCAGGTGCAGACGTGAACCGCCTCGGGAATCCAGTCGTGATGGCGCAGCGCGGTTTCCATGCTGATGTAGCTCGGCCCGTAAATGCGCTCGGCAAGTGCAAATGGATTGACCGGCCTTTTCTGGTAACGGGGGGCAAGACAATACAGACCGCGGCGAATGTTCAGGATTTCTCCCCCCGCCAAAGCCCGTTTCACCAGACCATGACGGCTGAAAGGCGATGCATCCAGTGCAGCGGAAACTTCTGGAAAGGCAAAAACCCCCGTGGGGTTCTGAAAAAACTGTTCGGTCAACCGATTCATCAGGATAGCCCTTGTCGGATCTAGTCGAAATATGACTACATCCGAGAAAAAGTATACCCGATAATCTTCAACCTGTCAATGCAATATCAGCGGAAGCGCTAAACCATCAGACAAACCAAGGGAAGTACCGGCGATGACGCCCCATGATTAGTTGCGTTTGAACCGCGCCGCCAGCGCCTTCCTGAGTTCCTCGAATCGCATCGCCTGCATATTCACCGGCGCTTCGGGAGCGGGGGCTTGTGCCTGCGGCTGGGGTTCCTGCTGTGCTGGTTTTGGGGTTGGCGCCTGCGGCTTGGGTTCTGGCTGCGGGGCGGGCTGGGTTGACGCCTGTGCTCTGGGGTCTGACCGCCGTGGCGGTGGGGCTGACGCCTGTGCTCTGGGATCTGACCGTTGTGGCGGCGGGGCTGACGCCTGTGCTCTGGGATCTGACCGCTGCGGCGGTGGGGCTGAAGCCTGCTGCCTGGGTGCCGACGGGGCGGGTTTGGGTTGTGACAAGGCCGGAATGGCTCCCTTTTCCTTCATCGTCAGAGAAATGCGTTTCCGACGGAGGTCCACTTCCATGACGGTTACGGTCACATTCTGGTGCACTTTCACCACCTCGTTGGGGTCCTTGACGAAGCGGTCGGCGAGTTGGCTGATATGGACGAGGCCGTCCTGGTGGACGCCGATGTCCACGAAGGCACCGAAGGCCGTGACGTTGGTCACGAGGCCGGGCAGGACCATGCCGGGCACCAGGTCCTTCATCTCCGTCACGCCTTCGGCGAAGCTGAAGGTCTCAAACTGCTGGCGAGGGTCGCGGCCGGGTTTGGCGAGTTCGGCGACAATGTCGCGCAGCGTGGGCAGGCCGACCTTTTCGGTCACATACTTGTCCAAGTGGATCTGGCTCCGCACGGGCTCTTTTTCAAGCAGGTCTTTGACGGCGCAGTCGAGGTCTTTGGCCATGGCATCGACGATGCCGTAGCTTTCGGGGTGGACAGCGCTGGCGTCGAGGGGGTTCTTGGCATCGGGAACGCGCAGGAATCCCGCTGCCTGCTCGAAGGCTTTCGGCCCGAGACGCGGCACTTTCTTGAGTTTGGCGCGGCTGTCGAAGGGGCCGTTGTCATTGCGGAAAGCCACAATGTTGGCCGCTAATTGGGGTCCCAGACCGGACACGTACATAAGCAGTTGCTTGCTGGCCGTGTTGAGGTCCACGCCGACACCGTTCACGCAGCTCATGACCACATCGTCAAGGCTGCGCTTGAGCGCGGGCTGGTCCACATCGTGCTGGTATTGGCCGACGCCGATGGATTTGGGGTCGAGCTTGACCAGTTCGGCGAGTGGGTCCATGAGCCGCCGTCCGATGCTCACCGCGCCGCGCACGGTCAGGTCATAATCGGGGAATTCCTCTCGGGCCACATCGGAGGCCGAGTAGATGGACGCGCCGGACTCATTCACCATGACCACGGGAACGGAGGACGGCAGGTCCAGACCGCGCACAAAGGCTTCGGTCTCGCGGCCGGCCGTGCCGTTGCCGATGGCAATGGCCTCCACTTCAAACTGGGTGCAGAGCGCCTTGGTCTTCTCGGCGGCCTCCCGGACAGCACCTTCGCCTGTGTGCGGGTAAATGACATCGTGATGGAGCAGTTTGCCCTGACGGTCCAGGCAGACCAGCTTGCAGCCCGTGCGGAATCCGGGGTCGAGCGCCAGCACATTCTTGCGGCCCAGCGGCGCGGCCAGCAGCAGCTCGCGCAGGTTGTCGGCGAAGACGCGAATAGCCTCGGCGTCGGCGCGGCGCTTGAGTTCGGCCCGAACCTCTGTTTCGAGTGAGGGTCCGAGCAGGCGCTTGTAGCCGTCGTCTATGGCCATCGTCACCTGTTCCGACGCGGCACCGGTTCCGGTCACGCGGGCCTCCGCGATGAGCGCTTTCGCCTCTTCTTCCGGCGGGGCGACGTGCAGCGAGAGAAAACCCTCGTTCTCGCCGCGGAATATCGCCAGGAGGCGGTGGGACGGTGCTTTCGAGACGGGTTCGTGGCAGTCGAAGTAGTCGCTGTATTTCGCGCCTTCTTCCTCCTTGTCCTTGATTCCCTTTGACTCGCAGACTCCCTGGGAGAGGAACAACTCCCGGACCCGTCCGCGGACCTGCGGGTCCTCGCTGAGCATTTCGGCAATGATGTCGCGCGCACCCTGCAAGGCTTCCGCAACGTCCGCCACGCCCTTATCGACGTTGACGAAGGCTTTCGCTGCCCGTTTTACATCGATGATTTTCTGTTCCAGCACCTTTAAGGCGAGCGGTTCCAGGCCCTTTTCCCGTGCGATGGTGGCCTTGGTGCGGCGTTTCGGACGGTAGGGGAGATAGATGTCCTCCAGTGTCGACATCGTCTCGGCGGCGAGAACATCCGTCTTGAGCGCGTCGGTTAGCAGCTTGCGTTCTTCGAGTGATTTCAGTATGGCGTCGCGGCGCTTGTCCAGTTCGGCGAGTTGGTCCAACTGGTCGCGGATACCCGTGAGCGCGACTTCGTCGAGGGAGCCCGTGGCTTCCTTGCGGTATCGGGCGACAAAGGGGATGGTTCCGCCTTCGGCGAAGAGCGTCGCGGCGGCCTGCACCTGGCCTGCGGCCAGTTTGAGCTTCCCCGCGATTCTCGTAATGTGTTCGGGATTCATGCGTGTGTCAGTCTTTCGTAAGGTTGGCGTTATAACTTGTAAATTTCCCCTGCGCAATGTAACACGTCAACGACCGCCGATAAAACATATTTGGTCCGTTTGCGACCGGCGTGTTTGAAGGCAGGCGCCTTATGTTATCCTCGACCCAGGCAATGGAAAGGTGTTTCTCGTGGGTATAGAGCCGTTTTGTCTCGCAGGCGCCTGCCGCATGTTCTCTGCAAATGAAAGCGGGGGGGACGTGGTGGAGGCATTTTACCGCGAAGTGATTCCCCGCCTTTTGACTGAAATCGACGGAGAACACAGCCTCTCACGCATGGTTGGGTTCCGCGCCGCAATGGACGAAGACAAGCTTTGGCAGTTTATTGGCGTCGAGGTCAGGTCTTTCGATGGAATGCCGAGTGGGATGATGGGTATTTCGCTTGGATCGGCTGTTGGGGAACTTGTCGGACAGGGGGGCGTACGGGAACGTTTCCCGTTGAAGTGGCTTTGGCGGGATAGACCCGGTATGGGTAGCATCGGCGAATTCGAGGCGGTTCTTCCCTTGCTGGGGCCAGCATGCCGGTCCTTCGGCATGACCACCCATGCGTTTATAGGCGCGCCCGGGGCGATCAGCGAGGAGGATTCTATAGAGCTGGTGGATTATGACAACTCCTGGCCGGACCAGTTTGAGAATATGGCGGTCTGGCTTCGGGAAGTGATGGGGGGCGTGGCAACGTGTGTGGCCCATTACGGGAGCACGTCGGTGCCAGGCATATCGGCCAAGCCGGTGATCGACATTCTGGTGGAGGTGACCTCTTTCGACGAGGCGCGGCGCTGCATGATTCCCGCCTTGAAAGGCGATTCATGGGAATACTGGTGGTATGGGGACCACATGATATTCATCAAGCGCGCCCGGCGAAACGGCCCGCGCACCCACCACGTCCATGTCGCGCCGCCGGGACACCGGCTTTGGGAGGGACTGGCCTTTCGGGACTATCTTCTCGCCCATCCCGAGACCGCCCGGGAGTATTCCGTGCTCAAACAGGAGTTGGCGGTGCGCTTTCGGCTGAACCGTGAGCAATACACCAATGCCAAGACCACCTTTATACGCTCGGTGACGGACAGGGCTCTTCTTCAGGAGAAGTAGCTTTCCCGCTTCGCTTTGGCATATGGCTGTCTTGTGTCGTGGCCACAGACGGTGCTCAGGCAGTTGATTCTGGCATGGCCCAGCCTTGAGTTAAGTGGTTGGCAACCTATAAACTCATTGCATGAAGGTGTGAGAATAAAGTTGCGCGCGGCGATGGGACATCGGTATTCCCGGTGACCGACAGAGACTTTTGAACAAAGGGGTTAAAGCGATGTATCAGCAGAAGCTTGGGCAGTCCACGGCAGGGGCGTTTTTCCTTATGGTGGGACTTGTTATTCTGGCAGGTTCTGTCTGCGGCGCGGCGGAGAGCAACGGGGCAACGCCCCTGTCATCCGATGCGGCGACGGTACTGCGTGCCATCACGGGGGAGTGCCACACCACCTTTACCATTCCCGCGGCAAAGGCTTTCGACCAATGCCAGGGAGACTTGAGCGGCAGAATCATTGTCAATAACCCGGTGGACAAGAACAAGCCGGGTGTCTACGTCATCACTTACAACGTAAGCGACGACAACGGCAACACCACGGAAGGAATCCGCGAGGTGACCGTGGTGGACTCGCGGGCTCCCGTCATTCAGATTATTGGACGGGTTTCCGTGAGCGTGCTGCGCGGTCATGCCTACACCGACGCCGGTGCAACCGCCATGGACCAATGTGCCGGTGACCTTAGCGCCGCCATCGTGACGGCGAATTCGGTGAACACGACGGTGCTTGGAAGCTACCGCGTCACTTATGACGTGAACGACGGCAACGGCAACAGCGCGGTCCAGGCCGTGCGCACCGTGAATGTCGTCTCGGTGGACACCACAGCACCCGACATTACTGGTACGGTATCCGACAAGTTCTTGGCGGCCGATGCCGCCTGCAGCGCGGTGGTGCCTGACCTGACCGGAGAAGTGGTGGCGTCGGATGATGTCACGGCCAAGGCCGACCTGGTCATTGCGCAGGAGCCTCCCGCAGGCACGTTGATCAAAGGCCTCGGCGCGCACAAAGTGAGCTTGTCGGTGAAAGATGAGGCGGGCAACGAGGCCACAAGCAGTGCGACGCTCAACCTGACGGCCTTTGACCACGGCAACGCCGCTGCGGCGGTCGTGAACTGGGCCACAAACGGACTGGTGAGCGCGATGGTCGCTGACGGGGACGCCCTCTATATCGCGGGCGACTTCACTTGGGCCGGTGCCGAGGGAGCTTCGGGCGAAGGCTGGACCAACCTGGCCAGGATTGATGCGGTCACGGGCGAAGTGGCCGACTGGAAACCTGTTGTGGGCGGCGCGGTCCATGCGCTGGCGCTTTCGGCGGACGGCAGCACTTTGTATGCGGCCGGTGATGGATTTGTGGACTCTGTAAATGTTTCGACGGCATCGGCCGTGCAGCTTACGGTGACCACCGGTACTGTCGCGGCGCTTGCTGAGGCAGACGGCGTGCTTTATCTCGGAGGTGAATTCACACAGGAATCCAACCCCAGCTTCTATCTCGCTGCCTACGATGTGGTGGCGAAGGATTACCTTGGTTGGACGGCGTCCGTGTCCGGCCCGGTTCTTTCGCTCGCCGTGTCGGACACGACCCTCTACGTGGGCGAGGCGAGCGGCATTGAGACAGTGAACCTGGCTGCCGGGGGCAAGGGGGAAGTCGGTCTCTTCAGCCTTTCAAACGGACCGGTTAATGCGCTCGCCGTGAGTTGCGAGACGGTGTATGCAGGCGGGGCCTTCACCAGCATCGGCGGTGATGCCGTCAGTGGTCTTGTTGCGTTGAGTGTGTCCGGCGCCGCCAAATCGAGTTGGGCGCCCACTGCCGACAACGGGGTGCATGCGCTGGCCCTGACCGCAACGGGGCTTTACGCCGCAGGCGCTTTCACCAGCATCGATGCGGTAGCCCTGCCCGGCTTGGCGCAGTTCAAGGAGACCTCAACCCCGGAGACAAGGGCGTCTGTGGTCATTGGTGCCTTGTCGCACGGCGAGGCGCCGGAGGTGCTGAAAGATGCTGTGACGGTTGGCGGCAGAGGAGCGGGCGCGCCTCTTGGCGCGCATGTGGACGGAGACGTTGCTTACGGATGAAGTAGGGATTCAGCAGTGGTCCGTTGGTGATGATTAGACCGACGTGGCGGTGATACAAACAAAATACTTCCGGGTGAATGGGTTGCCAAAGGCAACGGGCTCACCCGGAAGTTTTGTCTTGATGGGCAAGATTCTGCTGGCCCGCCTTCGTTCTGCGAACTTCGGCGCGGCAGCCTTCGCTTCTCCACTTCGTTGCGAAGCGAAGGCTGGTGGAGGCGGCGGGAATCGAACCCGCGTCCGAAAGTGCTTCCACATGAGCGTCTACGTGCGTAGTCTTTCATTTGGTGATTCGCCCGGCCGGAACGCGTCAGACATGCTTTCCGGTTTCGCTAGACGCCGAAATACTCTCGCCGGGTCGCCGTCGCCCCCCGGGTTGAGACCCGCTAGATTACGCCCTGATTCCGCTAGCAGGTGGTCGCGGAGAGGACGAGCAGCCTAACTAGGCCGCAAGTGCGAAGTTGTTGTTCGCAGTTGACTTGTTCCCGCTTTTTACGAGGCCAGCGGGTCCTCGGCACGCAGCCCACGCTTCTTCCACCCCCGTCGAAACCTGGTCGCCCCCACATAGAGGTGAACACCTTCAGCCGCCCCGCAGGGCGTTGGGTGGCTCGTGGCCATACGAAGTATGCCACATGCCGCGGGGGTTCGACAAATGGAGTCTCCAGAGATTAATTGTGACACGGCGAAGGAAGACGGTATCCTGACCATTACGGGCGCGCCACGGACAGGCTGGTTGCCTGTCTGTCGTGTCTTTTCTCTGGAGATTAAGCTCCGAATGTGGTGCGGAACTCTCGATGCTGCCCTTTGTCGTGATATCTATCCTCCAAGGCCAGGAGGTCCTCCTCGGTGTATGCAGACCGAACCCTTTCCACCATCACCCGTCGCGCCGCCTCGTCCACGCTGTAATCCACGCGCCACGTGCGGTACGCTATTTCCCATTGTATGTCGGCAATCTGTCGGATGCGCTTGCGTTGCTGGTCGAAGGGGTGTTCGTGGAGTTGGTGCTGGACGAAGGCTAGGATTGCCCGAACGCCGGCCTGCTCCAGCCAGGCGAATTGCCGCTCGGCTTCCGGGGCAAGGAGAACTTCCCACAGATCTTTGGGCAACTCATCTACCCAGCCGCACTTCGCTTCGGGAAAGCTGTCGGCGTAGGGAAGGTAGGGTTTAATGTCGAGGATGGGCGTGCCATCGAGCAGGTCGTGGGGTCCAACATTCACGCGCAGGCCTTCGATGGAGACCAGTTCCACACAGGATAGTCCAATGGGGTTGGGGCGGTAGGGCGCGCGGCTTGCAAAGACGCCGACCTTGCGGGTTGCCCGCGGCGGCTGGACCATGGGTTTCCAGTTCGGGTTATGGTGGAGGACGTAAATCAGCCAGATATGCGAGAAGCCGTCGAGGTCCTGCAGGGCCTGCTCGTAGTCTTGGCCGTTCTCTAGCAGGATGTTGCCACCGCTTGATGTTGCGACGGTCGACTGGCGCGCGGCATCGTAGGGGTACCGCGCTGCGCAGTGGAATGTTCCAATGGGAACAATGTGCATTGCGAGCCTTTCGTATCTGGGCAGGCATTTAGCCGCTCCGACCTAGCCTAGCTTCTGGAGGGTTCTCCAAGCAAGGAGTAACAAACGGAACGAATTTTCACTCGGCCGCTTCTTTGACAGGCTAGGTCTTTCTACAGGGCACGCCCACAACTGGGGCAATCTGTTGTTTTTGACAACTTGTGTTTCCGCGTGCAACCTTATGCAGATTCATTGGTCAAAGGGATGGTTTTAACGATTGGAGCATGTCATGACGCGCACTTCCCCGAGTTTTAGACCCATCACCCTGTTCCTGGTTGCCCTATCCTTGTCCATTGGCTGGGGCATTCGCGGGAACTTCGGCCATGAATTTGGGGCCATGATGGCGGGCACCCTGGCGGGCATCGCGGTGAGTTTGTTTTCGGGACGGGAAGACTGGCGGCGACGGGCCCCCTATTTCGCCTTTTTCGGCGCCTGCGGCTGGGGGTTCGGCGGGTCCATCGCTTACATGCCCGTCATGGCCTATACCCAGGGCGGTCACCTGCCCACACAGATTTACGGATTCTTCGTGACCTTTATGACCGGCGCGCTTTGGACGGGCATGGGCGGCGTGGGCACGGCCTATGCCGCAGTGGAGGAACGGGAGAAGCTAACGGCCATATTTAATCCGATTTGCTGGGTGTTTGCCCTCTGGACGGTCCAGTATTTCGGGGAAGATGCCTTCGTGAAGTGGTACCACGCGCACGTGCCCGGCATGAACGTTGAAAATGCGGATTTCCGGCAGCGCAGTCCGCTGTATTGGCTGGACAGTGAATGGGTGGAGGCCACACTGGCATTGGTTGCCCTGTGCGCCTATGACTTCTGGGACCGTCGTGGCGTGGGTTACAAGGACTTGCTTCGTTGGGGTGCCCTTGGCGCGCTCGGCGGGTTGGTGGTGCAGCACATCTCCGACGCATTCGGGTGGGCAGGGTGCCATATCGGCACGGTGGGCTACCCGCTGGTCAAACTCCAGGAAGGCTTGGACTGGATAGGCCGGACTTTCCTGGGCATGATTGTTCACACACAGGGCGACCTAAGCGCCATCAATCCTGCTACAGGTCAGGCATTCGACCCGAAGGACATGGTTACGAACTGGCCGTCCTTCTTTACAGATTTTTCCTGGCATATGGGCTGGGTGCTCGGGTTGCTTCTTGGCGTCTGGCTTTATTTCTACACCTACGGCAAGTGGCGCAATGGTTCCAAATTGCTCCTCTACATTGCGGTCGGCAGTTATCTGTGCTTCCTCATCTTTCCAGTGCTGCTCTCCAACCTTCCCTTTTTCCAGGCCGTGGGCGGTTTCCGCATGATGCCGCCGCGCGGCGACAGTTGGGCCAATACACTGGGTGCCTTGCTTGGAGCATTGCTGTACATGCGGCGCCACAAGCTCATGCCCGTGGCCGCCGCGGGGGTGGTGTCGTTCTTCCTGGGTGGGCTGAGTTTCATCACGGCCCAATTCATCAAGATACTCATGCTCATGCCGGGCAATCCGGTGCTGGAGAAGGACCCGGCGGTGGTGGAGCGCTGGGCGCACTGGCGCAGCGCGAACTGGCACAGCATCGCGGCCGAGCAGGGGGTGGGTTTCCTCTACGGACTTTCCATCGCCGTGGCCATGGGCCTACTCGCCTCGCGCGTCAAGTCGCATGAAGGGGAACCTCGCACCCGGAAATGGACCGAAGCCTTCTCTGTTGCCTTCATCCTCAACATCCTTGTGTACGTCAACATGGTGAAATGTGTCGAGGATTGGACCCGGGAACGGGCCGGGGGATTCCGCTCCATGCCGCTTACCATGAAAATGCCGCTGATCAGCGGCATTGAACTGTCCTCGGAGGCGTGGTTTACGCTGTTCTTCCTCCTGATCACCGCGTGCACAGTTGCCGTGATGGCGGCCCATATGCGGCGGCCCATTGCCGCCGTGCCGCGCACTTGGCTGGGCATCGGCCAGCTCTTCTACCTCATATTCCTTTGGGAAATAATCGTCGGCAACTTCTTCCGGGCGGTGGTGGCGTTCAGCGGCCAGCGTCTGGCCACGGAGGGCGCGATTGCGGTGCATGGTTTGATCGTCACGTTCATCATCCTGGCCTGTGCGCGGGACAGAGACCCGGTTCTTATTGAGACACCGCTGAATTATGGGCCATTCATCAAGAAATGGGCACTCGGCGGGTTGGTGGCCTTTCTGCTTTGCTCCACCGTGTACCTGACGGTTAACCGCAGCGTCTATGGCAACAAGCCCGACGGGTGGGGTAGTGCGCACCCCAATATGCGTTTTGGTCCGCAGGCGGACTGGCGAGTTCGTCCGGTCATCAAGAGCGTAATACATCGGTAATTCTCATTTGGGAATTGAGGACCGAAGCATCATGTGACATTGCGTTTTCTTTGGGGAAATGGCGGGCAGTTTGCCCAAGTTCCTGCATCTCAGTATGATAGGGGCTGTTGAGCAACCCTTGTCTGGAGCGCCACATGAAGCAGGTCGTTATCAAGGCCGGAAAAGTCTGCGTGGAGGAGGTTCCCGTCCCGACGATTGAACCGGGGATGGTGCTGGTGCGCGTGGAGCGTTCCGCCATCAGTTCGGGAACGGAATCGTCGATGGTGTCGGGGGGGGGCGCACTGTCCCTGGCCATGAAGCATCTGAAGAATCCGTTGAGCGTCGACAAACTGAAACGCAAGTTTGCGACCGTGGGCATCAAGGCCACGGCCGACCTGGTTCGCGCCAAACTCGCCGACCCGGGCACACCGGGATACAGTTCTGCCGGGAGAATCGTGGAAGTTGGTGCGGGAGTGCCGGGATTCAAAGTGGGGGATAGGGTGGCCTGCGCAGGGGTGGGCTATGCCTGCCACGCCGAATACAATCTTGTTCCGCACCAATTGTTAACGCCGATCCCGGACGGTCTCGACGATGATAATGCCGCCTTTGTCGCCATTGGTGCGATAGCCCTGCAAGGCGTGCGACGTGCTGAGCCCCTGCTGGGCGAGACGGTGGTGGTGATGGGGCTGGGGTTGGTGGGACAGATCACGGCGGGCTTGCTGCGGCTCAACGGTTGCCATGTGATTGGTTACGATCCTGTCCGGGGAAAGCTCGCACCGTTCAAGGAGATGGGCAGTTTCACCGATTCCGCCGAAGCGCTTGCTTCCTTAGCCCATGAAATTACCGCCGGGTACGGAGCCGATGCGGTCATCATTTGTGCGGGCACCCCTTCCAGCGAGGTGGTCAACACCGCGTTTGACCTATGCCGGCAAAAGGGGCGCGTGGTGGTGGTGGGTGCCGTCGGCATGGACCTAAACCGTGACGCCATGTACAAGAAGGAACTTGACCTTCGCATTTCCTGCTCCTACGGTCCGGGGCGCTATTCCGGGGAATACGAGGAGAAGGGTCTAGACTATCCCATCGGTTACGTGCGCTGGACCGAAGGCCGGAACATGGCCGAATACCTGCGCCTGATGAATCTTCTGGGCGACGACGAGGCCAATCCCTTCTTGAATCCGGTGAGATTGAGCCCGACCGTCTACACCGTAGAGGAGGCCCCAAGGGCCTATCAGGAAATCGCCGAGGGCAAGACCTTTGCCGCTGTGCTGCGCTACGGGGAGGTCAATGATACCGCCGGTGCAGTCACTGTCGGAACCCTCAAACAAAAACAGTATCTGAGAACAGCACAGCCCCAGCATGCCTCGCAGGGCACAAAGCAGACCGGTGTTGCGCTGATTGGTGCCGGGGCCTTTGCCACGGGGGTCCAACTGCCTCTGCTGGCCAAAATGCCCGGTGTGCGCATCGCCGCGATTGCGACGCGCAACGGGGTAAAGGCCCGCGCCATCGCGGACCGCTACAAGGCGGCAGTCTGCACCACGGACTACCGCCAGGTGCTTGAAGACCCTTCCGTGGATGCTGTGCTCATCTCCACCCGTCACAATCTGCACGCGCAGATTACGCTGGATGCCATTGCGGCCGGCAAGCATGTGCTGGTTGAAAAGCCCATGGCGCTTTCGCTTGAGGATTGCCGGCAGATTTGCGATGCGGCCAAGGCCGCGCAGGTGCTGGTGTCCGTCGGGTTCAACCGGCGTCTGGCGCCGCTCACCACGCGGTTGATTCAAGGGTTCTCCGGCGGCACGGGAGCGAGTTCGGCCCTACCCAAGACGGTTCTGTACCGTTGCAACGCCGGGGCATTGCCTGCCGACCATTGGACCCTAGACCCCGAAGTGGGCGGGGGGCGGATCCTTGGCGAGGCGGTGCATTTCTTTGACTTTGTACGGCATCTGGTCCTATCCGGTGTCGGCGCTGATGGTACTGACCCGGAGCGACGTTCAAAGTTGGTGTCCCTGTGTGCCGAATCGGGTAGCAGGGAAGACGAGCTGAGCGTTCTGCTTCGATTCTCCGACGGCTCTCTCGCGACCGTGCTGTATACCGTAGCCGGTTCCCCAAATCTGGGCAAGGAGCATGCTGAGGTATTTTCCGGAGGGGGGATGGGTGTGCTGGACGATTTCCTAAGCCTCGAGATCAAGGACGCGCCCGGCGCGGGTCAGTGGAAGGGTCGCCAGGACAAGGGCCATGCTGCGTTGCTGGAAAACTTCATTTTGGCGGTTCAGGGCAAGGGCGCGCTTCAGGTCACCGCGGAGGACGGTCTGGAAGCCACGCGCATCGCTTTGGCAGCATTGGAATCGGCCCGCACCGGCATCGCGCAGAGGTTCTAGACTTTGCGCATCTGCATCCTTAGTGTCATACATGAGCCCTTCGACAAGCGGGTCTACCACAAGATTGGCCTGAGTCTGGCCACTTCCGGTCACGAAATAACCTATATCTGCCCGCCGCCGACCCAGGGAAATATACCGCCTTTGCAGGACGGTAAGGACAGTCGCGTAATCCGGTTTGTTCTGACGAAGACCGCAGGCAGCCTGCCGCGTCGTTTTCTGGCCGCGTTGAACCTGATACGCCTAGGCCGCCGGGAACGGGCCGAAGTGTATCTTGCTCCCGAACCGGAATCCTGGGCGGCCGCGCTTATGGTAAAGCTCCTGTGCGGAGGTAAAGTCGTGCTGGATATGCACGAGCATATCCCCAGTGAATTTGCGAAGTTCTTCCCACGCGCGCTACGCGGGTTCATTCAGGCGGTCACCTTACGGGCCATGCGCATCATGGCGCGCTTCACCGACCTCATCGTGCTTACCCGCGAGAGTTTTGAAGAACCCTGGAAGGGGCTTGGCGTGCCACGGTTGACGGTTATCAACACTAACCATCTTCAGCCTATGTGTCCCGAAGTGCCCGAAGCGCTTCGGGCACGGTTCGCTGGCCATCCTGTAATTATCCATCAGGGGATCTTTGGCGAAACCCGCGGTTCTTATCAGTTGCTGGATGCGGTGAAGCTCCTGGTGCGGGACTTTCCAAACCTGCGCTGCATTGTTCTGGGAGAGTACATCTACGGTAGTCTGGAGGCGTATCGGACGCGGGTGCATGAACTCGGATTGGACGAGAGCATGGTTTTCAACCCGCCGGTGCCGTTTGACGCGGTGTCGGGCTACATTTCAGTCGCGCAGGTGGGGTTGATACTGTTTCAGCCGGGCCAGATAAACCATACCCTTGCCATGCCCCACAAGCTTTTCGATTACATGCGGGAGGCGCGGCCCGTGGTGGCCCCCGATTTTGCCGTAGAGGTTGGCCGCATTGTCAAGGAGGCGGACTGCGGCATACTGGTGGATGTGACCCGTCCCGAGCTTATCGCGAAGGCCGTGTCTCTATTGCTGAAGAATCCGGAGGAGGCGGCGCGTCTTGGGCAGAACGGCCGCAGGCTGATTGAGGAAAAGTACAACTGGCAGCGCGAAGAGGCCGTTCTTCTGGAAGCCTTTGCCCGGTTGGAGGCCCGATAGGCCATGTGCGGAATTGCAGGCATTGCCGGTCGTTGCGACGGGGAACTGGTTCGCCGCATGGCCGACCTGCTTGCGCATCGTGGTCCCGATGCCGAGGGATTCCATCTGGACGCCGCCGTTTCTCTGGGCCACCGCAGGCTGAGCATCATTGATCTGTCGAGCGGACAGCAGCCCATGTCCTACGGTGACGGCCGATACTGGGTGGTCTTTAACGGGGAAATATACAACTACCGGGAACTGCGTGAGCAGTTGCGCGGTCTCGGGCGGTCATTTAGCACCAACAGCGACACAGAAGTACTCTTGGCCGCCTATGATGCCTGGGGGGAGGATTGCGTCAACCATTTGGGGGGCATGTTTGCCTTCGCCCTTTGGGACAGTACGAGGCAGGCACTCTTAATGGCCCGCGACGCACTGGGTATCAAGCCGCTTTATGTTGCCGAAACGGAGGGTTGCCTCTACTTCGCCTCCGAAATCAAGGCGTTGCGCATATGCCCGCAGGTGAACCTCGGCCTTGACCTGGAGGCTTTGGACGATTATCTGACCTATCTGTACACGATGCCACCGCGCACGTTTTACAAGGGTATAAAGCAAATACCTCCAGGGCATTGCGCCACTTGGAAAGACAGCTATTTGACCGTCCAGCGGTACTGGCACCTGGCAAATGAGGTCGCCAAACGTCGCGAGCGTCCGGTAACACATGACTTGAGTGCCTGTCTGGATACCTTGGTGGGCAGCCATCTGGTCGCCGACGTCCCGGTGGGCGCTTTCTTGAGCGGAGGGCTCGATTCGGCCACCATCGTCCGGTGCATGGCGGACCAAGGATCCGCACCGGAAACGTTCACCGTGGGCTTTGGCAGGGAGGGGCGTCAATACGACGAAACGGCCGAAGCGCGCTGCCTGTCGGAGGCCATCGGCACCCGCCATCACGAATTGGAGGCCCACATCGACCCGGTTGCGGCGCTGGATACGGTGCTCTCGGGTTTTGACGAGCCTTTCGGCAACCCGACGGCCCTCTTGACCCATGCCATCTGCGGACTGGTCCGGCAGCACGTAACGGTGGTGCTTTCCGGGGATGGGGGGGATGAGTGTTTTGGCGGTTACCCCCGCTATCAGGGGGTGCGCCTGATGGAGTCATGGAGAAAGGCCCCCCGGATAGCCAGGACTTTGGGAGACCGCATGCTGTGCTACATCCCGGAGGCGCATGATGGCCGGTATTTCTTTCGACGTCTCCGTGAATTCTCCGCTGCGGGGCTTCTGGCGCCGGAGGACGTTTATCCTCTTTGGCTGAGCACCTTTACGCCCCTTCAGAAGGCAAAACTCTACTCCGGCGAGCTACAGTCCGCATTGGCCGGTCGGGATTCCTGGGAGCCTATCAAGCAATGGGCGGTGGAATCGGATGAGAAAGACCCGGCGGCACGGGCAATGTATGCAGACCTCCACGCTTTCCTCCCCAATAACGTCCTGCAATATGGCGACCGTATGAGCATGGCGCACGGTTTGGAAGTGCGTGTTCCCTTTGCCGATCGGGGAATGGTGGAGACCATGGCCCAAATCCCCGCATCTTGGAAGCTTTCCGGGGGAGCGACCAAGAAGATTCTTCGCGAGTCGATGGTGGGAAGACTTCCTATGGACGTTCTGGGCAGGAGAAAAGCAGGCTTTAATCCGCCCATGGGGGTTTGGTTGACCGGGGTACTGCGTGAAACGGTGGAAGATACCCTGTCCCAGGCGTCTTTGGCGGGACGGGGCTGGTTTGACCCTGTTTACGTCCGGTCCATGTGGCAGGACCATCTTTCCGGCCAGCGGGATTACACCTGGCACCTGTGGGCCTTGGTGCTGTTGGAGTGCTGGGCGCGCCGTTAAGAGGGGAGAGGGCAGTGTATAGAAGGTTTCTCGGGAATAGAGGGAACCGGGAGTCGGTTTTTTGCTATAAATGAAGAGGTGTAACTTTGTCCGGCAGAGAAGCGGAAAGAACGGCAGTCTTGGAATTAAACAGGAAGCATGGACTGCAACAAGGAGCATATACATGGCATGCGAGCATCCCGCAGAGAAACTTGTGAAACGGGCCACTGAATTCATAGTTTCCAAGAAAGGCACTTGGGGACATGACGACTGGGAAGCTTTTTGCAAGCAGGCGGCGTCAGAAGGCATTGAATTGAATGAGCACAACAAGGTGGCTTTGGGCAACCTTCTTGAGGCCGTCAGGTATTTTTACCAGCTCAGTCCGGCGGCGCCCGCTGCTCCGGCGAAGAAGAGGGCTCCTTGCAAAAAGTCAGCAGGGAAGACCGCTGCTGCAAAATAGCGCGCAACTTGGTACAATAGGGGTTGCAGTAGGAATCTTTCCGAACAACTGCCTGAAGTAACTGGAAAACAATGGCTTAATGGGCATAAACTTGAGTCTGGTTACGTGAGATGATACATTCAAAGACCATCGCATGGTCCAACAGAGGACAGTCACAATGATTGTGCCAGCAATTCCGAAAAGAATGACAAGACAGCGCCGACTGGTTCTGGACGAGCTAAAGAAGTTGCATAACCATCCATCGGCAGACTATTTGTTTGGTGTTGTGCGCCAGAAAATGCCGAATATCAGTCTGGGGACCGTGTATCGGAACCTTGATGTTCTGGTAAACACCGGGCTGGCGCTCAGACTTGATCTTGCGGGCGGTCAATGCCGCTATGACGGTGATATCAGTCCACATTACCATGTCCGGTGCCTCATCTGCGGTGAACTGGGCGATCTTCCAGAAAGCGCGGTCGCGGGAATAGACAACCCGCGGGTGCTCGACAGCAACTATGCCGTAATGGGATGGCGCATGGAATTTGACGGTGTATGCCCCATCTGCCGGAACAAGGCGGCTGAAGACTCGGGAAATGGTAAGGATGCGTCGCATTCTGTGTCCGCTTTTCCGAGAGTATTTACGACAGAAACCGAACCGGAGGAATAGTTTATGATGAAGCCCGAAATCCAGAGCGCCATGAATGCCCAGATCAACGAAGAGCTCTATTCAGCCTATCTGTACGTTGCGATGGTCAACTATTTTGAAGAGATTAACCTGAAAGGCGCGGCGAAATGGATGCGAATTCAGGTGCAGGAGGAACTTGCGCACGCCCACAAGTTCTTCGAATACATGGTTTCCCGGAATGGGAAGCTATCCCTGAAGGCGATTAACGGTCCCAAGTCGGACTGGAAGAGTCCGCTGGCCGCCTGGGAAGCCGCCTACAAACACGAGTGCCACATCACGGAGTGCATCAACAAGCTTTACGGGAAAGCCTCAGACGCGAGGGACCCGGCAACGATGCAGTTCTTGGACTGGTTCGTGAATGAGCAGGTGGAGGAAGAGGCCAACACGAGCGACATCGTCGCCCAGATGAAGATGGTTAAAGACGCCCCAGGCGGTCTGTTTCTGCTGGACCGGGAGCTTGCGGCCCGCACCGCCGCCGCTGGTGCAGATCCCGCAGCATCCGCCGCCACCTGAAAGGTGGAAGGGGAATAGAAATTATTGCTTAATGGTTATAGGTTGCAATAACGCTCCCATAATCGTCGCAGTTTGTGTCTGGGCGCATCAAGGGAAAGTTATGGAAACCTCAAACTCTGAGCAGAAGGAGATTATGTCATGTCCGTACAGGTAACGCAGCCCGCCCCCGAATTCAAAGCCACGGCAGTGATGCCCGACAACAGCTTCAACGACAAGTTCCAACTGGCCGACTACCGCGGCAAGTACGTGCTGCTGTTCTTCTACCCGTTGGACTTCACTTTTGTGTGTCCCTCCGAGATCATCGCCTTCAATCAGCGGCTGAAAGAGTTTGAAGACCGTGGCGTGCAGGTGATTGGGGCGTCGATTGACTCCCATTTCAGCCACCTGGCATGGAAAAACACCCCGGTCGAGAAAGGCGGAATTGGCAACATCC
Organism: Candidatus Hydrogenedentota bacterium; assembly: GCA_903893795.1. Lineage (GTDB taxonomy): Bacteria > Hydrogenedentota > Hydrogenedentia > Hydrogenedentales > CAITNO01 > CAITNO01. Next base: position 109,141 of record CAITNO010000099.1, read on the forward strand.
AGTACCCGCTCGTGGCCGACCTCACCAAGTCGATTTCGCGCGAGTATGGCGTCCTGTTCAACGAAGCCATCGCGCTTCGCGGCCTGTTCCTTATCGACAAGGCGGGCATTGTGCGCCATCTGCTGATCAATGACCTGCCGCTGGGTCGCAGCGTTGACGAGGCCCTTCGGGTCATCGATGCGCTTCAGTTTACGGAAGAGCACGGCGAAGTCTGCCCCGCCAACTGGCGTAAGGGCCAGGCGGCCATGAAGCCGACCGCAGCCGGTGTGGCGGAATATCTCAGCGCCAACGCCAAGTAGAGCAAACGTATACACCCCACGGGCGATGCCGGCAACAGCTCGGTGTCGCCCGTTTCTTCTGTCTGTCAGTATTGCAAGCCTTATGGGGAACGTAAAAGTATCTGCGGCAAGAACAAGTGGGATATGACACTAACGAAACTGCTCGAAATGTTGGTTTGGCTGACGGTGCCTTGTCATTAAACGCATTGTTCTGTCAAAGATTTACCCTGTGAAGAAGAAACATTTTGCGTCATCCGGGGCAGATACAGTATTCTTATGAGGCGGGGAAGAACACGGTTCTTAAACTGGCTGGCAGTTTCAGCACCGGTCCCGCAAACCTGATTGTCGACCTGTCTTCTCCAGTGATTTAGAGAATATGCGGGATACTTGTGTCGAACACTAAGCTTACAGGACTGGATATTGTCGGGGACGTGATCCGGGAAAACTACGATCTTGGACCGGTGAAGACCCCGAAGCAACTGGAAACAACACACCAGCGCCGGCACAGAAAAATGCTGGTCGAAACTGGTGCGGGGTTCTTTCTCGCGAAGACGTACAGAAATGACCCGGCGACCGTGGATTCCCTCTATTTCCAGCATCACCTTTCGACCCATCTGGACCGCAAGGGCCTTCCTGTCGCCCATATTCAGCGCACCCGCGACGGGCGCAGCTTTGTGATGCAGGACACGTGGTGCCTTGAACTGCAAGAATTTGTCGAGGGGCATTGCATGTCCGTGACGGCCACTACGCTTGAGGTGTCAGGGTCGGCGCTGGGCCGTTTTCATCAGGTGTGCCAGGGGGTGCCCGTGCCGCCGCGCGACGCCCGCAAGTGGCGGTTTAGCGAAGTCCCGCGCGAGACCTTCGAACGCTTCTTTACGCTCGCAAAAGAGGAGCGGGAGGATGAGGCGACCATCGCGCACTGCAACAACATTGTCGCCTTTCTCAAGGAGGCCGGCGATGTGCTGGACATCGACAAACGGTACGCCTTTGAAACGGGACTGATTCACGGGGACTGGCATGGCGGCAATCTGCTGTTCCTCGATGACGAACTGCGCGCTATCATAGATTTGGAGTTTTCCGGTGACGGGTGTTATCTGGAGGACATCTCCTATGCCGTGTCCAATCTCTGCATCCGCACGACCACCAGCAAGGAAAAGATGGGATTCCGCACGGAGACACTGCTGAATGCCTACCAGAACCATCGCACACTTTCCTACGCGGAGCACCTGGCGCTGTTTTACGCGGTGGGCGTCAAGCATGTGACAACGGTGTGCTATCAAACGCCGCAGCAGGGAGGGCGTGTCGCGGGCTATTCACCCGCGCAGTGGATGGCGATTCTGGATGTGCAAACCCGCTGGCTGGCGGAGCAGTCACACCAGGCACGCTGGGGTACGGCGTGACAATGCGCTTGGGAGGAGCGTAAGGCTGACTGCAGGCGAGATCGGGACTTGCCGCATTCCTCGTGTGTGTCAGCGAATCCTTGAGAGTTGGGCGCTTTCCCACATGTCGCAGTTTAGCCCCAGCACCAGCTTCAGGGGAAAAGTGATTTCATCAAGCTGGGCCACGGCCGCCGGGCCTATGTCGAGGTCGGCCGCGGCAAGATTGGACTGCAACTGGGCCGGGTTTCGCGCGCCAAGGATGACGGAGGAGATGCCGGGTTGTGCGGTGAGCCACGCGAGCGCGAGCACGGCCGGTGCAAGGCCCACCGCCTCGGCAAAATCGAACAGTTCCGACATGGTGGCCGTCAGGAGGTCTTCATGGCCGTCTTCACCATGGCGGACTCCCGTCCGCGTGCCTGAAAAATGGCGTGTTCTGCGCCGCATCATGGGGATGTCTTCTATGCGGCGGTAACGGCCGGACAGCAGTCCCTGCATGAGGGGCATATAGGCCAGGACACCGAGTTCATAGTCGCGGCTTGTGGGGATGGCGTCATATTCCGGGGCGCGGAAGAGGGCGTTGTAACCCACCTGGTTTGAAACGGCATCGCCAACATCATGCCATTCATGCAGGTCTTCCGGCCCGAAATTGGAAAGACCAATGGCACGGATTTTTCCCTCCTCCCGCAGCCTGACCAGCTCGGTCCAGACTGCTGAAAAGGCCGTATCGCGCGGAGGCCAATGGACCTGGTAGAGGTCGATCCATTCGGTGCCAAGACGCTTGAGGCTGTTTTCTAACGATTGTCTGAGGCGTTCCGGTGAGCAGTTCTCGGGGGAAACCTTGGAGGCCACGAGAACATCGCCGCGGCGTTTTCCCAGGCATTGCCCGAGCAGGCGTTCCGACTCCCCCTGGCCGTACATTTCCGCCGTGTCGAAAAGGTTGATACCCGCATCCAGCGCGACATTGACCGTGCGTTCCGCATCCGCTTCGGCTGAGACTCCCCAGAAAGCTTCGTCTCCCATTTGCCATGCGCCAAATGACAACACTGATACGGAGAATCCACTCAGTCCCAAAGAACGATAACGCATTAGGCAAATACTCCCACCAGTTTGGCGCAATTACGCTGGATGTTACTAAATCCAATGCCACCGTTCAAAGCGGCCTCAGCCAGGCAAAGCAAGGGCGTGAGAGCCCGTTTGGCTCCCACGCCCCCTGAATTAATCGATTGATGCTGTGCCTACTGTTTGGGCACGTGAATGATGGTGATGTCAGGGTTGTTGTTGCCCCGGACGAAACGGATGAGCAGTGACTTGCCCGGTTCGGCATTCTTCTCAACGAGCTGCCTGAATTCGGCAGGACTCGTGACCGATTTCTGGGCCACTTCGGTGATGATGTCGCCCTGCATGAGACGCGCCTCTTCGGCCGGGCTTCCCGACTCCACATCGACCACGATGACACCCTTCACGTCCTTGCCCATTCCCATGCGCTCCAGGATTTGGGGATTGAGCTCCTGGACCTTGAGGCCGAACACCGGCTTTTCCGCGGCACGCTGATTGGCGACAAGGTTGCGCTCCATCAGGTTGACATCGACTTCAATGGTGTTCTTTTCCCGGAGCACCTCAAGTTTCACCGTGGTTCCCGGAGGGAAGGCAGAGATTTTGCGGACCAATTCGCTGGCGTTCTTGACGGGCTCGCCGTTGACCTTCCGGATGACGTCATAGGTCTGGAGGCCCGCTTTGGAGGCGGGGGTGTCGGGCTGCACCTGGCGGACCACGGCACCGTTGTCGTCGGGCAGGCCCAGGGTGTTCACGTCCTGGTAGTTCTTGGCGTCGTCAATCGACACACCCAGATAGCCGCGTGTCACTTTACCCTGGGAGATAAGGACGGGGACGGTGTTCTTGGCGGTGTTGATGGGAATGGCGAAACCGATGGAATTCGCGCCCATCACGATGGCCGTGTTGATGCCGACCACCTCGCCGTCAATGTTGCAGAGGGGGCCGCCGCTGTTGCCCAGATTGATGGCCGCGTCGGTCTGGATGAGATGCTGGAAGGTGAGTCCCTGCATGGTCAGTCCGGCCAGACCCTCGCGTCCGAGGGCGCTGATGTGCCCAAAAGAAACCGAGCCTTCAAAACCGCGCGGGCTGCCGATGGCAATGGCAAACTCGCCGACCTTAACCTTGTCCGAATCGCCGAGCGTGAGGGCCGTGAGGGGTTCGGAGGCCTCAATTTTGATGACGGCCAGATCAGTCTCCGGGTCGGTGCCGATAACCTTGGCGGGGTACTCCTTGCCGCTGGCGAGGCGTACCGTGATTTCCTCGGCCTGCTCCACCACGTGGTTGTTGGTGATGATGTAGCCCTGCGGGTCATAGATGAAACCCGAGCCGGTGCCGCGCATGCGGGGCGCCGGTCCGCGCTGGCGCTCCTGCGGCGCGGGCACATTGAAGAAATGGAACAGATCGTCCATCTGTCCCGCGGACTCGGACTCCTGTTTTCCCTTGACGTCAATGTTCACCACCGCCGGACGCAGCTTTTCATGCAGTGCCACATACTCGCTTTGGATCTGATGGAGCAGATCCTGCGCGAAGGATGCGCCGGTGCACAGCAGCGCGCCTAATGCAAGCGCAACGGCGACAAAGTTTCTTTTTCTCATGGTCATGGCTCCTTGTTCATTTGTCGAGTGCCGACGGCGGCTGCAACGCATCAGTCACACGCTGCCGCAGGACCTCGCACAGATTGCTGTCGTCAATTTTCTTTCCGTTCATTCTCACGTAAAACGAGTCGCGCACACGGCCCACATCGGTCATGATGTGCGCGGCTTCAAAGTCTATGCCCATGCCCGAGAGGGCGGAGGCAATATCGTACAGAAGTCCGGTTCTGTCGCCCGTGACAATGTCAATGACCGTGTCAAAGCGCGATGCGGAATTGTCCACTTCCACAACGCTGCGCACCGGGACGGCGGAGGGTTGGAGGGCAAAAAGGCGTGTGCGGGATTTATGGACGAGGGCGGAAACGTCGGCACCCTCCACAACCACGCGGCGAAGGACCACCTTGAAGGATTCAAACTCGCTCTCCGTCAGCGGGCGGCGGTTTGCCGCGTCTTCCACGGTGAAGGTGTCCACCACCCAACCGTCGGCGCGGGTGAAGAGCGCGGCACCCTGCACATTGATCAACTGGGAGGTGAAGGTGCCCGCTATCTCGGAGAAGAGACCGTGACGGTCGCGGGTGCAGATGGTCACTTCGCTCGTACCGGTTTGGGCGTTGGTCAGGCAGCGCAGGGTCAATCCGGTGCTGTGCGCCTCGGTCAGGCATTCCATGTGGCCCGCAATCTGGTCGGGTGAATAGGCCAGCAGATAGCGCTCGCCCAGGGTCTTGAGGTAATCCTCAATCTGGGCGTCAGTCCAGTCCGGGGCCAACTGTCGGATTTTAAGAGCTTTGGGCAGATTCCAGAAGTCCTCAATGGCCTCATCCACCCGGCCGGTGAGTATGCGCTCCGATTTGAGAAAGAGTTTTAGCAGGAGGGCACCCTTCCAGTCGGTCCAGACATTGGGTCCCACCGCGCTCAGGTCGGCGAACGTGAGCAGGAGTAGCATGCGCAACTGGTCGTCAGTCTTGACGGACTGGGCAAAAGCGTTGACGATTTCCAAGTCGTCCGTGTCACGGTAGAAGGCGATATTGGACATGGCCATGTGGTTCTCTACGAGGAAGGCGATGCGCTGCCGGTCATAGTCGGAGATGCCGATGCGTGTGCAGATGTCGTGGGTGACACGGGTGCTCTCCGCAGCGTGAATCTCGCCTGCCGCCTTGCCCAGGTCGTGAAAGAGAATGCTCAGAATGAGGACATGTTGGTCGCGTATCCGTTCGAGGGTGCGGTAGAGCATCTTGCCCACGTCGCCCTTGAGTTTGGGAATCTGTCCGATGGCCTCGATGGCGCGCAGGGTGTGCTCGTCGACGGGATAACTGTGGAAGTCTTCGTAGCTGATGATGCCCTGTATGGCCTTGAATTCGGGCATGTATGCGCCGAGCAGGCCCGTGCGGGCCACCTCGCGCAGGGCGTTTCCCGCCTGGAGGGGACGGTTGCAGATGGCGATAAAGTAGCGCCGGACCACGTCGCTTGCCCGGAACTCATCGTTCACAAGGTGAAGGCTGCCGGCCACCCAGTGCGCGGCGGCTGCGCTGAGCGGCACGGTGCGCCGCGCCGATTCCCAAAAGATCTCCATCAGCCGGTTCGGGTTCTCGACAAACCAGTTCTTGTCCTGGGGATCCACGCAGAGCTGGCCGTGATAGACCGAGAGATGGGAACGCCCCTGCTGGCGCCGGTCAAAAAGGGCGGCCATGGACGGTTGGTCGCAGACCCGCGCGGCAATCTGGAGGAAGCCGCGCACTTTGAGCGCGGCGGCATAGTAATCCTCCATGAAGCGGCCCACTTCCTGGTTGGTGCCGGAACCGTAACCGAAATTGCCCGAGATGTGTTTTTGCATGGTGAAGGTCAGGCGGTTCTCCGGGCGGCCGGTGAAGAAGTGCAGCTCGTTGCGGATGCGCCAGATAAAGTCCAGTCCATCGAGCAGGTCCAGATGTTCCTGGGGGGTGATGTGGCCCAGACGAAGCATGTCGTCCAGCGTCATCTGGCCATGGGATAGAATGACCATCCACAGGCCTGCGTGAAAGTCCCGCAGACCGCCTGCATTTTCCTTTACGTCCGGTTCGAGGGCGTACAGGTCCTGATGTTCCAGGGGCAGTTCGCGGGCGCGCTCGCGGCGGCGCACATCTTGAAGCACCTGCGCGCGTGTTTCCTCGTTGATGTCGGACAGCAGCAGTTTGAGCCTGCCCAGGGTGGTGTTGTCCCCCAGCAGAAGGCGCGCCTGGGCATAGGTGGTAAAGACCTGGGCGTCTTCGGCGGCAAGTGCGGCGGCCTCGGTCACGCTGTGCAGGGAATAGCCCGCGTGAAAGCCCACATCCCAAAAGAAAGGCATGAGGAAATTGTTGAGTGTTTCAATCTCCTGGTCCAGGGCCGCGTCAAATAGGAGGGAGACATCCAAGTCCGATGCGGGACTCATCTCGGCGCGGCCATAGCCGCCGAGGGCGCAAATCGCCACCCGGCTCATGAGAATGCGGGGGTTGCGGCTCCGGGCAAGGCCAAAATGAACGGCCGCCTTCACCACGTTGTCGCAAAGGGCCGTGAAGTTGCGCAGCACATTAGAGCCCGATTCACCGGAGGCATGGCGTTGGCGTATTTTTGCACGCTCCGATTCAATGTGGGCACGCACCACGGCCAGACAGTCCCCGTAGGGGATTTCGCGGAAAGCAACCGGGTTGCTTTGGGCAAGGCGCGCAAGTGCTTCCATGGACATTTCTGCAACTGGACTCATGATTCGCCGGTTCCCTGGGGCTCTTTCGGTTTCTGTTCCGCCGGGGTGGTGTTGACGGAAGGGCTTCGGTCCACAAAGGCCATGCGGTCGTCCTGGACCCAGCCACGGTCGCCGCCTGCGGTGCTTACCAATGCCCATCCGGGTTCAACGCGCTCCACACGAACGCGGTCACCCTCGTATAAGAGGAAACGCGGCGGCTCATCGGGATTCTTTCCGAAGAAGACAGGAACTTCGGTCTGCGCCGCCACGGCAAGCGCGAGTGGATGTGCCTTTGACCATGCCGCGCCCAGGGAAAGGGCTGCCGCAAGGCCCACGAGCAGCGCCGCCACGCGGAGATAGCGCACCGGACGCAAGGCGCGCAGCGCCAGAAGCACCCAGAAGAGCGTCCAGCCCGCGATGCCCAAATAGAGCACCATTCTGAATGAGAGGTTTTCGGCCCAAAAGAACAGGGCCTGTTCAATATCGCCCGGGAGCGGTCTGGCCAGATTGCGTTTGGTGGTCTTGAGTAGCGTTTCGAGATTCTGTCTGGCCGCATCCATCTTTGGGTCGAGTTGAAGGGCTCGTTCGTACATGGCAACGGCTTTGCCGGTCAATCCGGCTCCATAGCAGGCATTGCCAAGATTGTAAAACAGCACGGAGTCTTCGACGTGCGCCGCCGCGAGCTGTTCGTATTGGGTGATGGCGGAGGCATAGTTGCTGGAGCGGTAGGCCTGATTGGCGCTTTCGAAAGTGGCGTCATACATGTCGGCGCCCAGTACAACCGCCAGTGCAAGAAGGAGATTCATGAGCGGCCTCCTTTGCGCTGTCCCGACTGGATCTGCTCAACGGCCAGGTCGGCGGCGGCGGTCAGGGCGTTCAGTTCTTCGGCACTCAGCCTGCCACCGGAATAGCGCGCCCGTTCGCAGGCGCGAAGCACGGAGGCCACCTTGTCAATGACATCCTGCGGAACCTGCTTTGCCGCCAGAAGTTCCTTGGCCTCCTGGGAGGTGAGGCCCGCCTCCACCGTATTGTACATGTCGGACAAGTATCCGGTCAGGGCGTGATACAGCGCATCCCCCGGGTCGTCGGAGGAAAGCTGCTGCATGTTTTCCTTGTAGCGTGACAGCGCAAAGTGCCGCCGCGCGTAACGCCGGTCTCCGGAGAGGCGGCGCTGGTGCCGCAAATACAGCAGAAACAGAGTGTACAGCAGCGGCGGAAGAAGCGAGACGGCCAGCGCGGCGGTGGTGGCGAGGGACCTCGCGGCAGCGGAGGGGCGCAATGCTGTGGCCGGTTTGTCCAGAATGGGAAGCAGTCCCTGGTTGAGCACTTCGACGGAGGAACGCTCGTCGGCACGGCTGCCGCCTGCGGTGACCAGCGGGGTGGCATCGGGCGAGGCGGCTATGGCCAGTTTCACTTCCTGCGTGGTTTCTGTTTTGTAGTTCTTGATGATTGGGGCAAAGAAGACGAACTTGATGGAGGGCAGCACCTGGTCACCCCGTTCGAGGGGGGTCAGGGTGTAGCGGAACACCTTGATGGCCTCCGGCGAATTGGGCTGCTGCTGCTGGACGTCGATCTCGGGGCCGGAAATGTGTGCCCAGTTCATTGTCGGGATGGTCGGTGCGCCGATGGCATCGGGGTTGCCCTGCCCGGTCACCGTTAGCGTCCATGTCACGGGAACGCCCTGAACCAGCCTGTCGGTGCTCAAGGCGGTTTTGATGTTGTATTTGCCGACAGCCCCGGAGAAATCGGCCGGTTTGTCGGGCAGGGGCTGTACATTGATGGGGATCGCTGGCGCAAGAAAATCGTGCGCCATGACATGGGGCGGTCTGAACTGGCTGTCGCGCCAGTTGACTTCGCCCTGCCAGGACCACGGCTGGATGGTGAGCGCGCCGGAAGCCGTGGGATACATAACCATCGATATTTCCATGACGCGGTAATTGATGCCGTCCTTCGTCTCCATCTTGTTGGTTTGCTGCTGCGGGCCGCAATAGAATCCCTGCTTGTCGGGCATGGGCAGGGTTCTGGGTCCGGTGATTTGGACGGCATAGTCGTTGGCCGCGTAAATGCGGAGGGAGAGGGTGATGGCCTCGCCCTGGAAGGGGGAGGGTTTGTCCACGGACGACTCTATGAAGGCCAGTTGGTCCACAGAGATGCTTCCGCCCTTGTCGGTGCCATTTCCCTGCGGGCTCGGCACCGCGGCCTGGCTGACCCTGATTTGCATGGGCAGGGTGAACAGCGCCAGACCATCGACGGCAATGGAAATGCGGGGGATGGCAATGGTGCCTTCCTTCGTGGCGCGGGCCGGGTAGCGCCAGGTCTTGGAGGCGACGGTGCTCATCCGTCCGTTGATGTTTGCGATTTGCATGTTGGTGGCCACGCTGGGCTGGCCGGTCAGCACGCCGGTGTCCTTGAGCGCCGTTACCATGTCCGGCTCGGACACGTCGGTGCCGTCCGCCTTAATCTCTATGTAGAAAGTTTCACCCACCGCAACGCGGTCGGTGGACAGGGACGCCGTCACCGGGCTTTGCGCGACGGCAAACCCGGTGGCGAGAAGAAGGGCGGCCATGACCATGCCTCGCATCACCACCAGTCTCCGTTGAAATCTATGCGATCCCTTTTGCTGTGCACTTCTTCCTGTTCCTTGCGGTCAACGTTTTCAAGCGATTGAAGAATGGATTCGAGATTGCCCTTGTCCTTCTTGTCGGCCTGATCTTTTTTGTCCTCGTCTTTCTGCTCGGGCTTGGCTTCCTTTTCCTCCGCCTTCTGGGCGTCTTTCTTGTCTTCGTCCTTCTTGTCCTGCTTGTCTTTATCCTTGTCCTTGTCCTTGGACTGGTCCTTCTTTTGCTGCTGGTCCTTTTGGTCCTTGTCCTGGTCGCTCTTTCCGCCCTGGGAATCCTGTTTGCCCGGGTCCCGCTGCAGCACAATGATAAGGTCGCCCGGATTCAACGGCATTCCGCGGAGCAAAAGGGCGTCGCCCGGTTTGGCGGTCGCCTGGGCGGTCAGGGCCTTGATTTGTTTGCCATTATCCTGCATTAAATAGACGGTGATATCCAGTTTCGCCGCACCCTGTTCATCGGCGCCGTTGGGCTTGACGACCAGAGAGTATACGGGATTGATGGGGAACTGGGTTTCCGCGCCGTCGGGAGTCTCGCGTTCGTCAATGGAAATCTTTTCGTAGTCGGTGTATGGCAGGTTCTTAAACACGTCCTGGAGGGGCTTGAGGTCGCCATCGAGCGTGGTGTTGGCATTGGCTTTCTTTTGTCCCATAACAGCATACATTTTGAATCTAAGCGGCTCCTGCCCCGCCGCGTCGCCCGGTTGGGACGGGGGAAGGGCGAGCGGTCCGCCGGGCGGGCCCTGGATCATCGGCGGGGAAGCCCCCCCAGATCCGGCAGTCTGGGCGACGGCGGCAAACCCGCCCATCAGGCAGCACAGGAGAACGGCGAAGGTTGAGAAGGGGCGCGGGACGCTCATGGTTTTGCCTCCCCGTTTCCGGGAACCACCAATTCCAACTGGTTGCCTTCGGCTTTGGCCTGGGCTTTTGGAATTTCGGTTCCGGCGCTAAGGAAGTAAACCATCGGTTGCTTCTTGTCCTCCGGCGGCTTCTTCTTGTCGTCGTCCTTCTTCTGCTGTTGCTGCGGATTCTGCAACAGCTCCTTGAGTTTGAGGCGGATGTGATCGAGGTTTTTCTGCGCACCGTCATGTCCGGGGTGCTCGCGCAGGAATTGCTCATATCCGGCGACGGCCCCGCGAAGGGCCTTGACTGCGTCATCGTACTTCTCAGCCGGTATGAGCAGTGCGGCGCGCGCGGTGGCATTGATGCGGGCGAAGGTCGATTCGAGGGCGAGCTTTGCGTCTTTGGTGCCTGCCCCGCGCGAGAAGGCGGCTTCCGCCTCGCCGTAGGAACCGGCGGCCTCGTCCTTTGCGCCCAGCTTTTCCTGATGTTCGCCGCGCGAATAGAGGGCCTTGCCTATGCCGTAGGAGACAAGGGCGGAGTCTGGATGGTCGACCTGAAGTTCATGGAGAATATCAAGCGCCTTGTCAAAATCACCGGTCTTCAACCGGTCCTGCGCATTGGCCAGGGATTGGGAGAACGAGGGGCGCGCGGCGGTGGCCTGGCCGGAGAGCAGCGCAGCAATGACTGCGGCAAGGAGGATTGTTTTACGCATGGCGGGCACCCTCCCTGCGTAGTCGATAGGCGCGAATCCAGGGCATGAGCACGACCCAGAGTCCCTCAGCCATGAAACAGAACAGGGCGGCGCCGAGGGGCCAACGGTAGCGGTTGATCAGGTTGTACCGCATTTTGTCGGATGCGGCACGGGACTGCACCTTCTCCAGTTCCTCACGGATGAACTTGACATCGGAGTCATCCGGCGATATGCGGGCGTATGCGCCTCCGGAATCGGTGGCCAGCTTCTTTAGGTTCTCCTCGTCGAGACGGCTCACGTGTGTCTTTTGGTCTTCCGACAGGCGGGTGTAGCGCTGCATCCATGCGGGGAAGGTGACAGTGGCTCCTTTGGGGTCGCCGATGCCAAGCACGTACACGGTGGCATAGTCCCTCATCTTGGCCGCCTCGGCCAGGTCGTCTCCGGAGGTCTGCTCGCCGTCGGTCACGATGATGACAATGCGGGAGTTGACGCCCTCCTTCCCGGATTTCTTTGCGTCCTCGTCGAACACGCGCCGGGCCTCGCGCAGTGCCGCGGTAATGTCGGTGCCCTCGATGCTGAGCGTGTCTGTGGTGATCGTGTTGAGCGAGGCGCGGTAATAGTTCAGGTCCAGCGTGAGGGGCACTTCGGTGGCGGCCTCTCCGGAAAAGGCGATGAGGCCAAAGCGGTCTCCGGGGCACAGGTCGAGCAGGGATTGGACTTTCTGGCGCGCCCGTTCGAGGCGGGTGGGCAGCGGGTTCTGGGCGTTCATGCTCTCCGAGGTGTCGAGCAGGACCAGGATGTCGCGGCTTTGGCGCGCCACGTTCACCCAGGAACGTCCCCAGCGCGGCTGGGCAAAGGTGAGCATGAGGGCCACCAGGCCGAGAATGGTGAGCCATGCCAGGGGGCGGCGGATGCGCTCACTGTAGCCTTCGAGCAGGCGGGGGGCGAGTGATGCATCGATGAGGGCGGCGAGTCGGGCACGACGACGGCGGTCAGACCACCGCAGTCCCAGGAAAGTCAAAACCAGCAGCACGATCGATACCCCGATCCAAAGGGGGGCCTGCGCCGGAGAAATGGCAAATTGGATGTTCATGGCACCACCTCGAAGGCGGAGCGGCGCACAATGACCGAGAGTACGGTCAGGAGCGCTCCGAGGATAAGGTAGGGCATGAACGCCTCTTTGAACTCGTAATAGTCGCCCAAGTCTATCTCGGTGGTTTCCAGGGCGTTGATTTCTTTGTAGGCGCCGATCAGCGCGGCCGTGTCGGTGGCCAGGTAATAGCGGCCGCCCGTCGTGCCCGCGACTTTCTTGAGCATGTCCTCGTCGATGGGTTCGCTTTCCACGGGAAAAATGCCGTTTTGAATGGTCGTCGGCTGGGGGGAGCCGGCACCGATGGTGTAGACGCGGATATTGTATTCTTTGGCCAAGTCAGCGGCGGTGAGTGGGTCCAGTTCGCCGCGGTTGTTTCGGCCGTCGGAGAGGAGGACGACCACTTTAGATTTGGCTTCGGTTTGGCTGAGGCGCCGAACGGCGAGCCCCAAGGCGGAGCCTATGGCCGTGCCCTGTTTGCTCTGCGGGGCAAAGGTGGAGTCCTCGACGGCCTTTTCGAGTATGTCATAGTCCAGCGTAAGGGGGCACTGGGTCCAGGCGATGCCGGAGAAGAGGACAAGGCCGACGCGGTCCACCCCGAAGCGGCCCGTCTGGCGCTCGCGGCGGCTGTCAATGAAGTTGCGCACGGCCTGTTTGGTCACGTACAGCCGGTCGCGGGGCACGCCGTCCATCACGAAATCGGCCTGCTGCATGCTGCCGGAGACGTCCACGCAGAGCATGATGTCGATGACGCCACTGCGGTCCTTGCGGACTTGGTAACCGTTCAGCGGACAGGCCATGGCCAGGACGAGCAGCGACAGGCCAAGCATGCGCAGTCCCGCAGGGACGGCGCGCCAACTGCGTGACACGCGCGCACCGAGACGCGCCAGGGCCGAACCGGTCGAGATGGTCACGGCGCCGGGGGCGCCGGAGAAGGCCTCGAACAACCCAAGCAACACCACGGGAATCATCAGGAGGAGCGCCCAAGGGTGGCCCAGAGAACCGAAGATGAAGGGGTCGATGAGCTGTCTCATGCCGCGCCCTCCAAAGCTTGTTCCGCTGTCGGACGGGGGATGGTGTCCTGAACGAAGTGTTCGACTTCCACGATCTGTTCTTCCATGGCGGCCACGGAAGGCTCATGGCGGGCAAACTTCACCCGGTCGGAATGGCGCAGGAAAAGGGCCAGAAACTCCTGCTGTTCCGCGGTGAGGAGCCCGCTCTGGGCAGCGATATCAAGGAATTCGGGTGTCGTCTGTTCCGGCGCGCGGAGGCGGAAGCGGTCCTCGACGTAATAACGCAAGATTGCCGAGAGATCCACATAGTAGCGCTCTGTTTGGTCCTGCATGGGCAGATTGCGCAGGCGCAACTCATGGAGGCGCGCCAAGGCCACATCCCAGGCCGGCCGCGGCGGTGCAGCAGGCAGGGGTTTCTTGCGCCAGAAGAGCCGCCATAGCAATGCTGCCACTGCGGCCAGGGCCGCAATCGCGCCCACAATCCACCAGGTTCCATGGAAACTCCTGTCCTTCAACGAGGACAAAGGGGCGCTCTCTTCAAAAGTCGCGGCGGCCGTCTTTTCCTGCTCGGTCAGGTCGCGTGCGTGAAACACGAGCGACGGAAGGGGATAGCTGGTGGTTTCGGTGCCCGAACTGACAGCCACATCCATGTCGGGAAGGCGGTAATTGCCCGGTTTGACGGCGTCCAGACGGTAAGCGCACTCCGATTGGGTTCTGTCGTTCGGCTTTTCTGTGAATACAGGGCTGGCGGCCGCAACCTCAATGTCTTTAATCTTTCCGGCGAGGTCGGGCCAATGCACCGTTGCCCCCTTCGGGGCGTCCACGCGCACCGTAAGCGTGGCGGAACGGTGGTAGGGGAGTAAGGGGCCATCGAGTTCTGCGGTGACCGTGGCCTGAATCGCTGCGAAAGCGGCGGGGGACATCGCGCTGATGAGCGTCAGCGCGCCCGTCAGCATCCAACGAAAGCGTTGTTTTGAGGTGAGCGTTCTCATCGCAGCCTTTTCTCCCGCATGCGGAAGAACCGGTGAATCTCATTGACATAGGGCTGGTCGGTGCGAACATACATGGCGTCCACCCGCGTCTTGCGGAAACGTTCGTCGCGGGCTTGGGCGCGCCTTGCCGCCATGTCACGATAGGCCTGGCGGATTTTGCGGTCGCTGGTGTTGACGAGCACCTCGCGGCCCGTCTCGGCGTCCCGCAGCGAGGCGATGCCAACGTTGGGCAGCTCCTCTTCGCGGGGGTCGGTGACGGAGACGGCAATGATGTCATGGCGCTTGTTGGACAAGCGCAGGGCGGCCTCGTAGTCATCGGCCATGAAGTCGGAAACGAGGAAGACCACGGCCCTGCGGCGGGTGACATTGTTCAAATAGTGGAGCGCCGCCGGAATGTCCGTGCCGCGCCCCTGGGGTTCGTGGCACAGCACTTCGCGGATGACGCGCAGCACGTGTTTCCGGCCCTTTTGCGGGGGCACCATGAGTTCCACCTTGTCGGTGAAGATCATCAGGCCGACCTTGTCATTGTTCTGGATGGCGGAAAAGGCCAGCACGGCGCAGAGTTCGGCGGCCAACTCGTTCTTGAAGCGGGACACGCTGCCAAAGCGTCCCGAGCCGCTCATGTCGACAAGCAGCATGACAGTCATTTCGCGCTCTTCGGCCATGATCTTGACGTGCGGGTCGCCGGTGCGTGCCGTCACATTCCAGTCAATGGTGCGGATGTCGTCGCCGGGCACATAGGCGCGCACTTCCTTGAATTCCATGCCCTGGCCCTTGAACACGCTTTCGTACTGGCCGGCGAGAAACTCGTTGACCATGCGGCTGGTCCGGATTTGTATCCGGCGAATCTGTCGCATTACCTCAAGCGGGATCATGGGGGCAACTCCAATGCTGGGTCACTGCTTCGGGCATCAGGGAACGGGGACGGTTTCAAGGATGCGGCGGATGAGGTCCTCGCTGGTGATGTTCTCCGCCTCGGCCTCGTAGGTGGGCTTGACGCGGTGGCGAAGCACGTCTATGGCAACCTGCTTCACGTCGTTGGGGAACACGTTGCCCTCGCCCTGGAGGAAGGCCAGTGCGCGGGCGGCCTGCTGGAGGTAGATCGTGGCGCGTGGGGAGGCGCCGTATTCGATGAGGTGTTTCATCTGAAGACCGAACACCTCAGGTTCGCGCGTCGCATAAACGAGGTCAACGATATAGTTCTTGGCCTTGTCGTCCACATAGATCTGGTTGACGATTTCCCGTGCCTTGAGGATTTGCTTCTTGGTGATGACCGATTTGACCTGGGCGGGGTGGAGCATGTCCACGCGGTCCATGATCTCCCGTTCCTCGCTTCGGGTAGGATAGCCAATCTTGAGCTTGAGCATGAAGCGGTCCATCTGGGCTTCGGGAAGGGGATAGGTGCCTTCCTGCTCGATGGGGTTCTGCGTGGCCAGCACCATGAAAGGCTCTTCCAGGAGGAAGGTTTCCTCGCCGATGGTCACCTGGCGCTCCTGCATCGCCTCCAGCAGCGCACTCTGCACCTTGGCGGGGGCGCGGTTGATTTCATCCGCCAGGATGATGTTGCCGAATATGGGGCCCTTCTTGATGACGAAGTCGCCGGTCTTGGGCGTGTAGACCATCGTGCCGATGAGGTCCGCCGGAAGGAGGTCGGGCGTGAACTGGATGCGCTTGAACTGGCAGTCCATGGCCCGCGCCAGCGTGTTCACAGCCGTGGTCTTGGCGAGACCGGGCACACCCTCGATAAGCACGTGGCCGTTGGCCAGCATGCCCACCAGGAGACGGTCCACCATGTACCGCTGGCCCACGATGACCTGGGCGATGGCTTCTCGGAGCCTGTTGATGAAGGGCGCGTGCTCTTCCACGTTCTTCCGCACAGTTTCAACGTTTACCGGCATGATTTAGGTCTCCTGTTCCGTCACCGGCAGCGTGTTCCGCCGGGCGATAATGCGTTCTATGTCACGAAAGAGGCTGTCCATCTCGTCATCGGTCGGACGCACTCCCTGGAATCCCACGGCCGGGATGCGGGCGCGGATGGAATCGGCAACGCTCTTGGCGTCGATATTGATGGTCTGCAGGGCCTCAGCCGATTTGAGCAGTGCCTGGTAGCAGGCGTAGAGGTCACCATCGAGCCGGGAACGCCGTGCATGATGCAACACTTCCCGCGCTACTGCCACGACATCCTCTTCCTGGCCGGGCACGACCCTCTTCTTGCGACTGTATATCCAGAGGGCCACCAAAACTCCCAGTACAGCCAGCGCCCCGGCGACCATGCCCCCCCAGGCGTTCTTGTTTGTCTTGTTAACGATGTTAACGACTTTTTCTGGCAGTTTTGCGTGGTTTGCAGGGGTGCTTTCAAAGGCACCCACGATGGGCTGATTGGTGGTAATCACCTGGATTTCCACCGGTGCAACGGTGTATTTGCCCGCCTTGGAGGCGGTGTACTTCACGACCTGCGTGACCCGCCATCGTTCGCCATCGCGTTCGGCGCGCGTGGCCGAGAGTTCAGCATGTCCCCAATCCGGCTGGGCAACTTCGAGGGGCAGGACAATACAGGCGTCCCGCGTGCCCTGCCATTCAATGACATATTCAACGGGACAGGGCTGCCCAACAGTCACCGGCGACTGCGGGGCGACCGTTCGGCTTTCCAGGGTAGGTTCAGCCGCGAAGCCGGTTTCGCATATCAGGAATATTCCCAATACGACCAGACAGCATTTTTCGCAGTTCCATAGTGTCCTGAACATGATTCTAGGCAAAGCACGAAACATGCCATCGCGATATGGCGAAAACAGGGCATTTTCCACTCGTAAATCGGCGGATTGGAACCCCATATCGGGCAGAATACCCAATATAAGACAGAAGGGAGAGGCAATTGGTCATCAGGAATGAAGAATTGAAAACAGAGACGATGAACAAGGCAGGATACTTGGCGGGTTACTATCAACTTGTTTTCGAGGCGGCAGGAGGATAGGCAAAGGAGCATTCACGGATATCGGTTTGTGTCGCGGCGTGCTCGATGGTGATGGCGACAACCCGGCCTTGACCGTCCAAATCCACCATCGTGTCCTCGTTCAGGTCTGTCGTTTCCACCACCGGGCTGTCGCTGAAGGTGACCAACAGGGTGTCGGTGTCTTCAAAATAGCTGACACGCATGTTATTTCTCCTGAAATCGTCGGTCAAAGAAGGCGTTGTGAAGCGTTTTGCCGTCTTCCAGAAGGATGACCCGCAACCAGCGCCCTCCGGCTTCGGGAATTCTGGCCCATCGTCTGATACGTCCATCCGCCTGGGTTTCCTCATGGTGCGGATCGAGAACGGTTTGTTCGATCCACTCCATCCGAATACTCGCGCGGTCTGGACGTGTGCGCATCGCGGTGAAATAGGCCGTGACTTCCATGACAGGATTGTACTATTTGCCGGAACAGCCGTCAAAGGGGTAGTGCGCGGTCTGCTGACGGGGGTGAGCTATTTTAAGTTGGTCCGCCTGTGAATAGTGTCAGTCCTCAGTGACTGGAATCGGCGGATATTTTGAGGATTGAGGTGGACGGAAACTGCGGCTATAATGGCGTTCTGTCCGCCCGTGGGGGCGGGCGCTATACAACGGCAAGGAGAAACGGACCATGGCGAATTTCAGACTTGGGTTTATTGGGGCGGGTTTTATCGCGAAGTTCCAGGCGAAGGCGGTGGCCCAGATCCGCGGGGTGGATTTGGCGGGAGTGTATGCGCTGAAGGGGGCTGAGGAACTGGCCGCCGTGGCCAATGCCAGCGGCATCGGCCCGTGCAAAGTGTATGCTTCGGTGGACGAACTCTGCCGGAATGTGGACGCCGTGGCCGTTTTCGCGCCGAACATGGCCCGGGTGCAGTTGATGACCGAAATTGCGGCGGCGGCAAAGGCGGGGGCGGGACTGAAGGGTATCATCTGCGAGAAGCCTCTGGGCAGGACCGTCGCGGAGGCCAATGAGATCGTGGCCATTGCCGCATCGACCGGCCTGCCGACGGCGTACTTTGAGAACCAGGTGCACATGAAGGGCATCCGGGCGCAGATGGAGCAGTTGAAGCAGGTGCAGGCCCAGATGGGCCCGCTGGCGCTTGCCCGCAGCGCCGAAGAGCACTCCGGTCCGCATGAGCCCTGGTTCTGGGACCCGACCCGTCAGGGCGGCGGTGTGCTTTCGGACATGGGCTGCCACAGCATCGCCGTGGGCTGGTACGTCCTTAATCCCACCGGCAAGCCGGTCGATTTCCTTGAACCGGTTTCCGTCAGCGCGGTCACGTCGCTGCTCAAGTGGGGCGTACCCAAGTACCGTGACGAACTGATGAAGCGGATGGGTGTGGATTACAGCAAGACTCCGGCGGAAGATTTTGCCACCGGCATCGTCACTTTCAAGAATCCGGAAACGGGCCAGTTGGTTCAGGCGCAGTTCACCAATTCCTGGATGTATGACAAGCAGGGGCTCCGCCTGATGATGGACGGGCTTGGACCTGGCTACGCGTTCGAACTGAACTCGCTCAAGTCGCCGCTGGAAATCTTCATCGGCGACCAAGCCGCCGAAGCGGCCGCAGACTCGGAACTGGCCCTTGAAAAGTCCACCGCCAGCCGCGGGTTGCTTGCCGTCGAAACCAACGAGGCCGACCTGTACGGCTATGTGGATGAGATTCAGGACGCGGTGAAGTCCTTCAGTGAAGGCAGGGACGGGTTCCTGAACTTCACCTATGGCGCCAAGATCACGATGCTCTGCCAGGCGGCCTATATGGCTGCCGAAAAGGGCAAGACCATCGACCTCACGGACCCGGCGGTGCAGGAAGAGTTGAAGACTTACACATCGCTCATCGCGCAGGGGCGCGGGGGAGAGGTTCTGTTTTAATGGGCAATTGATAATTGACAATGGACAATGAAGAAGCCGCCCTCCCGGAAGGTTCCGAGAGGGCGGCGTTTATTACTGGGAGCGCCGGCATCCTTGCCGGCTCTTGTCGCGCTCGATGGTGCGTTCCGTTTCGCTTTGCGAAACTTCACGCACCCTACTCGGTTATTTGGCCGATGCCTTGTCTTTCGCGGTCAAGGCCTTTTCAATCGCAGACACCACCTCGTCGGAGTCTGGTTTCACCTTGGGGTGGAAACGATTGATTACCTTGCCGTCGGGGCCGATGAGGAACTTGCCGAAATTCCATTCGATATCGCCGTCAAAACCGGGATTGGTCTTGCTGGAAGTCAACCAGGCGTAGAGCGGCGCAATGTCGTCGCCCTTGACCGATATCTTGGAGAACATGGGGAAGGACACGTTGTACTTGGTGGAGCAGAACATTTTTATTTCCGGGTCAGAGCCCGGCTCCTGCCCCATGAAATTGTTTTCAGGGAACCCCAGTACCACAAATCCCTTGTCCTTGTACTTTTCATAAATCGATTCGAGTGCGGTGTACTGCGGGGTCAGCCCGCACTTTGAGGCAACATTTACGATCATCACGACCTTGCCCTTGTAGGTCGCCAAATCAACCTCGCTGCCGTCAATATTCTTGACTTTCAGGTCCAGCGGACTGGTCACACTGGGCGGTTCCACGGACAGTGTGGAAATGTTAAACCCCAAGAGGGTCGGTATCACGCTGACGGCCGAAACCATTTTTCCAAGTAGTGTCATGGTGTTGTCTCCTTCCTTGAAATCAACACTGGGATGGCCCGCTTTCTTCCGGCGGGCAGCACGGGAAATGTTCAGAAAGTGCAAAGAAATTAGACTTGCGTCATTCCGCGGCCGCACGGTATACTTTTCTTCCTTAGTCTGTCCCGGTTCCAAGTGGTGTCCTGAACTGTACTTATGGCCCGATATTCGGGCTATCCAACCTGCAGCGGAGGCTTTTGCATGGCTACGATGAATCCGGATAAGGTACGCAATGTTGGCATTGTCGGCCACGGCGGTGTGGGAAAGACCACGTTGGTGGAGCGTATACTCCACAATGTGGGCGCCACCAGCCGCCTCGGCAGTGTTGAAGAAGGCAACACGGTATGCGATTACCTCGAGGAGGAGGTGGAGCGCAAGTGTACCATCGCGATGAAACTGGTCAATGTCACGTGGAAAGACAGTCGCATTCATCTTATTGATCATCCCGGCTATGTGGATTTCCTCGGCGAAGTCGCGGCCTCCACGCCGCTGATGGACGGCTTGGTCATCGCCGTGGACGCCTCAGTTGGCGTCCAGGTGGGCACGGACAACGCGGTCAAGTATGCAGACCGGTTCAACGTCCCGCGCGCATTCTTTATCAACAAACTTGACCGTGAGCACACCGACTTCATGGCGGTCGTGCGGCAGCTTCAGGACACCTACGGCAAACAGTGCGTGCCGCTGGTGGTTCCCATCGGCGCGGGCGCCGGCCTGAAGGGCGTTGTCAATGTCGTCAAGGGCGACACCTCCGCCGTGGAAGACGCGGATTCATTCAGAGAAAGCCTCGTCGAGGCGGTTGCCGAGACCGACGAAGAGCTGACGATGAAGTATCTTGAGACCCTTGAACTTTCTCCCGAAGAGTTCACCCACGGTCTTCAGAACGGCATCACTACTGGCAAGATCATCCCCATCGTCGCCGGCAGCGTGGCGATGAATCTTGGCATCAAGGAACTGCTGGACATCATCGCCGATTCCTTCCCGAGCCCGCTGGCGCGCAAGATTGTCGCCAAGGACGCCAATGAGAACGACGTTACCGTCAAGGTTGGCCTCAGCGAGCCATTCTTCGCGCAGGTGTTCCGGCAGGTGGTTGACCCCTATGTGGGCCACCTTACGCTCTTCCGCGTGCTGAGCGGTTCACTCAAGTCGGAATCAGAATTCTACAACGTCACCACGAACACGAAAGAGCGCACCGGAAAGCTCTACCTGCTCCGCGGCAAGGAGCAGGTGCAGACGGACGAGGTGGTTCCCGGTGACTTGGCGGCCATGACGAAGCTCAAGAACACGCACTTCGGCGACACGCTCTCCGTGCCCGGGTGCAACAACACCATGCCCAAGATTGAGCTGCCGACGGCGATGGTCAAGCTGGCCATCCTGCCCAAGGCCCGCGCCGACGAGGACAAGATCGGTGAGGCGCTCAACCGCGTGGCCGAAGAGGACCCGACTTTCACGCACTACCGCGATCCCGACACGAACGAGCATGTGATTCGCGGCATGGGCGACCTGCAGATGGACATCCTGCTCAAGCGCATGCAGCGCAAGTTCAAGGTCGAGGCCGAGACCAGGACGCCGAAGGTGGCCTTCCGCGAGACGATCAAGGGAACGGCCGAGGTTCAGGGAAAGCACAAGAAACAGTCCGGCGGTCACGGCCAGTACGGCGATGTGTGGCTGCGCCTCAAGCCGAATGAGCGCGGCGCCGGGTACGAGTTTGTGGACAGCATCGTTGGCGGCGTTGTTCCGCGCCAGTACATCCCGCACATCGACAAGGGCTGCTCCGAGACCCTGCTTCAGGGCGTGATCAGCGGCAACAAGGTGGTGGACGTCGTTGTGGAGCTGTACTTCGGCTCGTACCACGCCGTCGACTCGTCCGAAATGGCGTTCAAGACGGCGGCGCGCAAGGGCATCCAAAAGGGCGTCCGCGAAGCGAAGCCCTGCCTGCTTGAGCCCATCATGGAGATCGCCATCACCGTGCCGTCCGAGTTCATGGGCGACGTCAACGGCGACCTGAACAGCCGTCGCGGCCGCCTGCTGGGCATGGACGCGGTGGGCGGCGGGCGCCAGGTGATCCGCGCGCTCGTGCCGGAGGCCGAAATTCTCCGGTACTCGACGGAACTGCGCAGTATGACGCAGGGTCGGGGCACCTACGAGTTGAAATTCGACCACTACGATGAAGTGCCTGATCTGGTGGCCAAGGAAATCGTGGCGGCCTACGAGAAGACCCGCAGTGGAGAAGAAGAAGACTAAGTCTTCCGACCAGCGAAAGCATCCTTTCGGCGCGGACAGACCCCAGGGCCTTGTCCGCGCCGTTCTTTTGAGAACTTACATTCCCTCGAACACGGTGGCGATGCGCTCCACCATCCTCGCATCCTCGCCGGTGGCCACCATCATGAACATCCCGCGGCGCACAGCCCGTGAAGGCACTTCCTTATGCACCGCCGCCCCCAGATTCTGGGCCAGGTGCATCTGCTCCACGATGGCCGCGCCGGGGTCCTTTTTCTGGTACTCCATGGCAGTGGCGATTTTTCCCTCGTTGTCGAACTGGTAGATGTTCACGTTGACACCGTTGACCGTGAGGTCGGCCTCGGCCACGGCGCGTTCCCCGGGACTGGCGGCCATGGTGTTTTGGCTTACGGAGAGGCCCGCAGTTTCAAAGGCAAGTTTGGCCCGGTCAAAGGTGACGGGCTTGGGAATGAAACGCATGAAAAAGGGGGCGGCCAGGAAGACCACCGCCAGAACAATGACGAACTTGATGATTTTGTTGCTGTCCATGTTGCGCACTCCTTGAACCGATTATGTGCCGAAGCGTCTTAAACGTCAAGATAAACAACGCGCCGCGACGATCAATTCGTCGCGGCGCGCATCAAGTGTGGATGGTGTGATGGATCAGAGGGTTTTCAGAACATCGAGCACTTCAGCGAAAACGCTGTCGGGCGTGGCGTTGGCGCCGCTGACATTCTTGAGCACGCCCAAATCATCGTAATAGGAAATGATCGGCTCAGTGGTCTCGTGGTAGGTGAGCAGCCGGTTGAGAACGGTCTCGGCCTTGTCATCTTCACGCTGGATGAGCCGTCCGGCCACCTCCGGCGGCGGGGGGCTGAATTTAAGATTGTAGATGGCGCCCGTTTCGGGGTCGCTGCGGCGGGCGCTGAGCCGGTCCACGATTTCGGAATCGGGCACGTCAATGTTGATCGCCGCGTCAATTGCCTCGCCGCGCTTTGCCAGAAACGCGGTCAGCATCTCTGCCTGGGGGATGGAGCGGGGGAAGCCGTCGAGAATATAACCTGCGGTGCAGTCATCCCAGGTGAGACGGTCGGCAACTATCTCGCAGGTCAGTTCGTCGGGGACCAATCCGCCGCTGTTTAGGTAGCCCTGGACCTTCAGTCCGAGAGGGGTGCCGTCCTTGAGATTCTTGCGGAATATGTCGCCTGTGGAGATGTGCGGAACTTTCAGTTCCTGGGCCATGCGCACGGCCTGCGTGCCTTTTCCGGCGCCTGGAGCGCCCAGCATGACGATTCGGAATCCCATGACCGAGTCCTTTCTCATGACGACAAAAACGTCGAGGTTGATTTGTGTGAACTACAGAAATACGGGGGTAAAACCCCGAGGCGTAAGTATATCATACCGACTCTACCCACTTGCCAGTGGCCGAAGTTCGGGGGGTCAGTTTGGGGCGTGATTGCGCAATAGTGTACAATAATGCCCGTTATTCCTTGTTCGCCAGCCGGACAAGCGGTTCAAACCGGGACAGATTGGTTCATGGAACCGTCCCGCGTTCAACGAGCGCATCAACCAAGGAGATAGAGATTATGACGGAACGGGTGTTTAATTTTTCCGCAGGCCCGGCCACGCTGCCGCTGTCGGTGCTGCAGCAGGCTCAGGCTGACCTTCTTTGCTATCCCGGCGCAGGCGCCTCTGTCATGGAGATAAGCCACCGTTCCAAGGCGTTTGCCAAGATTCTGGCAGAGGCCAAGGCGGACATCAAGGCGCTTCTTAGCCTTGGCGACGATTACCACGTGCTGTTCACGCCGGGCGGTGCGAGCATGCAGTTCACCATGTTGGCCATGAACTTTCTTGCCGGCAAGACGGCCGACTACACCAATGTTGGTTCCTGGTCTAGCAAGGCGTTGAAGGACGCCCAGCGTTTCGGCACGGCCCGCAGCATCTGGTCGGGTAAGGCGGACAATTATGTGCGCATGCCCGAAGACAGCGAACTGGATTTGGACCCGGCCGCAGAGTACGTGCATTTCACGTCCAATGAGACGATTCAGGGCATCCAAGTCGCCACCGAGCCGGACGTCAAGGGCAAGGCGCTGATTTGTGACGCCTCTTCCGATTTCCTCTCACGGCCGATTGCGGCGGACAAATACGCCATGATCTATGCGGGCGCCCAGAAGAATGTCGGTCCTTCCGGAACGGCGGTCGTGATTCTGCGCAATGACATGCTGGAGCGGGTGTCCGAGGGACTGCCGTCGCTCCTGGACTACAAGGTCATGGTGGAGAACGATTCGCTGTACAACACGCCGTCCACGTTCACCATTTACATTATTGGTCTGGTGGTGAAATGGCTGCGCAACGAAATCGGCGGTTTGGAGAAGGTTGCGGAGATCAACGAGAAGAAGGCCGGTCTGCTGTACGATGCCATCGACAGCAGCGGCGGGTTCTATCGCGGACATGCCGAAAAGGCCTGGCGCTCCAAGATGAACGTCACTTTCCGCGTGGGCAATGAGGAGCAGGAAAAGCTGTTCATCGAACAGGCCACCAAGGCCGGGTTGGACGGCTTGAAGGGCCACCGCTCCGTGGGCGGATGCCGCGCCTCCATCTACAATGCCA
Organism: Candidatus Hydrogenedentota bacterium; assembly: GCA_903893795.1. GTDB lineage: Bacteria > Hydrogenedentota > Hydrogenedentia > Hydrogenedentales > CAITNO01 > CAITNO01. The sequence continues at coordinate 133,856 of CAITNO010000099.1, forward strand.
TGCCGACGGAGGGCTGCCAGGCCCTGCGCGACTTCATGCTTGAGTTCCAGCGCACCAACGGCTGATCAAGGCTGACAGCACCATTCATCGGCGGCAGTGTTCGGGTATTGCGGATGCTGCCGCCGTTCTTTTGGGGGTGGGAGTCGGCATGCACCGCGCCGGAGAGGACAGGGGGGATCAGGAGCGTTTTAGCGCGGCGAGCATCTTCCAGGCGCAGCGTTCCCAAGTGGCTTCGCCGGCGGCCCCGCGTCCCATGGCGAGCCTGTCATGCCGTTCGGAGGGCGTCTCATCCTGAAAACGGCGCAGTGCCTGGATGATGGAGGTGGTGTTTTCGGGGTCGCAGTAGGCGGGCACGGTGCCTCCCCACTCGGCGGGCGCGCCCGCACGTGCCGTGAGCACCGGGGTTCCGGCGCGCATCGCCTCCACAACGGCCATGCCGCAACCGTCATCAACCGCGGGATAGAGGAGCAAATCGGCGTGGCGCAGGAGCGACGCAAGGATGGCATCAGGACAACGCTCAATGCGCACAATTCCGCATCCCCAGTCATCGGGCTCATCGGTGAGTGGAGGGCCGACGAGGGCGACCAGCGGGGGGAAGAGTTCGGGACGTTTTCGCAGTGCCTCGCGCAGATTGGGGAGACAGGGAAGTGTGTAACGGTTGACGGGTAACACCGCATAGGGCGCTTGGGCCACGGGGGCAAGGTCCTGCTGAAACACATCGGAAACGCCCGGGGGGGCGACGAAGATTCGTTCCATGCCCAGGCCGAGGCGCGCGGTGCACAGGCGCTGCAACGCGTGTGACGTGCAGAGAAGTCCGCCCGAGGCCAGCAGCGCCTTGCGCGCGGGACGGGACAACCGGTCCGGCGTGGCCGCCTGGCGGCCGTTGGATGCCGTTCCCAGGAATAGCAGGTCCGTGAGGAAGAGCACCTGCAGGAAGGAGGCGTGGGGCGGGAGAGGGCAGGACAGGGGGGCAAGCACCGTGTCCACACCGCAACGCTGCGCGGCCTGCGCCACGGCGGCACCCCGCCCCCCGAGCAGGGAGGAACGGGTGCTGTCGATGCAGATACGTTCAAACTCAGAAAAGGAATCGTGCGTGTCGGGATCGGTGAACACAACGACCCGCAATCCGGGGTCGAGGGTTTGAACCGCCTGAAGCGCATGGTGAAGAAAACGGACCTCGATCCGGTCGTCCATAGGCGGATACGACCGGCCCTGTTCCGTCAGTGTGCTGACCCCGAGAAACATTTTAGCTGACCCGATCTTCGTTGGCGTGCATTACTCAATATAACCCAAATCGAAGAGCCGATCACGCAAGGCACGTTCTTCCTCCGGCGTAAGTGCGGTTTCGTGGAACCGGACCCAGTTGCGACCGGCAAGGGCGTCGAGTATTTTCTCCGCCGCGAAATCGGGGCTGTCGTGGGCGCTGACCTTTTCGACCACGTCGGCGCTGTCTGCGTCGGTTTCCACGGTGAAGGTGCGAATAACCTCCACCGGTGGGACAAGCTTTGCCAGCAGCGCCGCGCGAACCGCCCCGGCACCGGGGCCGGTTATGCACAGGCAGGGCTTTTCAGGGTCCATTGCGATGTAAGTTTCCCCGCTCAGGAACCCGCGGTGCCCAGTGCCCAATCGATCAGGACCTTTGCCACTTCGGGCCGGGTGAACTCCACCGGGGGCGCTTCGCCGCGGTTGAGCATCTCGCGCACCTTCGTGCCGCTGAGCATCACATGTTCCTCCGCCGTGCCGGGGCAGGTCTTCTTGCTGGCCATTTCGCCCGTGCGCTTGGAGTAGAACGTGTGGTCGAAAAAGATGGGGGTGATGCCCAGGGCGACGGGGTCTACCTCTTCGAAGATGTAGTGCGCGTCATAGCTGCCGTAGTAGTTGCCGACACCGGCGTGGTCGCGGCCGACGATGAAGTGCGTGCAGCCGTAATTCTTGCGGATGATGGCGTGCATGATGGCTTCGCGCGGTCCGGCGTAGCGCATGTTCACAGGCATGATCGACAGCAGCACATGCTCCTGGGGGTAGTACTTCTCAAGAAGCACCTGGTAGCAGCGCATGCGGACGTCGCCGGGGATGTCGTCGCTTTTGGTCGTTCCCATCAGGGGATGGATGAGCAGACCGTCGCACATTTCGAGTGCGCATTTCGTCAGATATTCATGGGCGCGATGAATGGGGTTGCGGGTCTGGAAGGCCACGACGCGGCGCCATTTGCGCTCTTCGAAGGCCGCGCGCGTCTGCACCGGCGTGAGGTTGTAATCCTGGAATTCCACCTCGCGGTCACGCAGGACGTCGATGTCGCCGGCAAGGAAGACATCGCCCATGCTGTAGGTGTAGGCCACGCCCGGATGGGCCGTGTCAGAGGTGCGGTAGACCTTTTCACAAAGGTTCTTCTTGTCGAGGCGGAACTTGGACGCAAGGTGCAGGATGGCCACCACTTCACCTCGGTCGTCCTCGATGGCCACGGGCGTGCCAGGTTCCAGCGACTGCGCCTCCTCCTCGGAGACCGCCAGCAGAATGGGGATGGACCACGGTATGCCGGGGGCAAGTTCCATGGAGTCCAGCACGCGCAAGGTCTGTTCCTCGTTCATGAATCCCGTCAGCGGGCTGAAAAGGCCTTTTGCAATGCCGTCGATGTCAAAAGACGCGTAGGCATCGACTTTGATGCGGGGCAGTGTTGCCGCGCAGGCGAGGCTCTTCTCGAGATCGCTGGGGGATTGGATGAAGCGGTTTATCAATACGCCGCCGTGCGGTTGAATGCTCATAGGAATCGTCTCCCGGTGGAATGAGGCTTTGGGGTTAAAGCACGGAATCTCGATGCAATTCGCATGAATTGTAGCAAAACCCGGCCAGGTGGCACAAAAAGGGAAGCTGAAGAACCTGTTGCGGCACACCCGCGACAGGTTAGCTCTGAAAGATGATTATGAATGAGAAGATTAGGCGATTGCAAGAAAAGATCTCCACCTGCGAATACCTTTGACAGGATGACGGTAAAGTCGTGGGAATGGTCTGCAACTTCCGATGGCATGGGCGGAAGTGCGAAGGCTCAGGGGGTCAATAGAATAGTGTACTTGGAACCAAACACGGTCCTGTCCCTAGCCTCCAGTGCAATCTTTGCAGTTTTAGCGGTGGAGAGGGGGCCGTCAGACAGCACAAGTTCGATGACCTCCTGGTCGAATTTCTTGAGTGACTTGGGCAGGGGGGTAGCGGTATCGTGGAAGCCCTGGCTGGTTAGGTAAACCGCTCCCGACGGGGAGGGGGCGTCTTGGGGGCAGAGGAGGGTGGCTTCTCCGAGGTTGGTCACCGTGATGCGGGCACGAATAGGACCCTCCTTGCCGACTTGGACGGTGCCGCCGTTGTGAACCGGAATCCAAGGGCCTTCCCCGGACTGGATTTCCACCACGTCAAAGAAGGCGTCGAGATACTTTGGGGGATATATGCAGGGACCTGTCAGATTGCCCACGCCCGTAAGCGGACAGGTGGCCGAATCCGTGCCGGTGCCTTCGGTTCGCAGACTGGGCGTGCCGCCGTGGTCGATGAGGTTCCAGAAGGCCTGGCCTATTTCCTTATAGACGCCGCTTAGTCCATTTGTGTATTGGTCGCGGTTGAATGCGAGGGAGTCGGTCACTGCGTGGAGAGGGGGCGCGTCGAGGAATTCCTTGGCGTGACTCCGTATAACTTTCGATACGGGACGGTCCGTGCCATCGGGGTTGATAATGCCGTAGTCGCTGTTTTCATTCGTGCGGAAGCCTCCAGGATACCACCACCAGAAGATGCCGTCCACGCCGCTGCCGACCATCATCTTGTAGAAATCCTCATAGAACTGGGCCTGGTAGGCCAGTTTGTCCGGCGGGGTGGACATGCTGGCCATATCCCAGGTGTGCACGCCGCCTTCGGCCCAAATCATGGGGATGGCGGGGTTGGCCCAGCGGGCGTATTCACGGGTGAACCAACCGGGCTTCACGCGGTCCCAATCGCCGATGCGGCCGTAGGCCTCGGGCTCGAGCACATCGACGGCACCGGCCAGATAGGCGAAGTCATAGACGAAGGTGTTTGTCTGGGTGTCCGTGGGGTCACTGGCCATGGACATGCGGAAACTCACATGGTGGTTGCTGTCCACGCCGCGTATCATCGTGCGGGCGGCGGAATACTTATCGTATAGCAGCGTGTCCAGGAATCTGCGATAGGCGGCCACGTAGGCACTCCATGGCCCCTCATGTCCGATCATCTCCTCGGTGAAGTTCAGAAGCTGTCCGTTCTTGTCCTTGGGCGCTGTGAAGTTCCAAAGTTTCTCAGCGCTTTCCACGCTTCCAAAACGTTCTTCAATCCATGCCTGCCATGCGGCGTTGAAAGGGTCTCGCTCAACCGGACGGAACTGGGGTTCCCAAGCCAGGTCATAGGCGAAAACAGTATCGTTTTCGGCGAGGCGCAGGGCCTTGATCATCTCGCAGGCCTCGGCGGGCGGAGCCTCCATGGGGGTGCCCGGCCGCAGGGAAACATTCGCTTTCATGCCCAGCCGGTCCATTCGAACCAACAGGTCAATCAAGTTCTGGTCCTGCGTGTAGTCCTTATAGAGGAACACGCTAAGCGCGTTGAATCCGAGTGAAGCGCAATGCGCAAGGTCGCGCTGGATGACCGTCGGGTCGTACGCCTGGGGGCTCAGCCATTGTTCGAAAAAGCGCTGGTCTTCGGAGGCCATGCCGGACGAGGGCATGTAGTTTACGCCGTGGGGACGCCAAAGCTTTCCGGCCAGGGAGAAACCGCCGTTCTTGGTGACCACAAAATCCGGGTTGGCCTTGGGACGCCACAGGTTGACCTCATGTTTTCCCTGTCCGAGGACGACGCCACCAGAGGAGACCTCGAATTCAACGGTGCAGCCCGGTTCCTCCCAGTGCTCCGGTGTCCATCGTTTTTCTGTTGAGGCGCGTTCGTTGGGGCCAAGACTAAGCGTGAGTTGTTCTTCGTGAAAAAGCTGGTTCCCCTGCTTGACGCGGATTGTCCCTTGGACAGGCGGTGCACTCGAATCCCCCTGATTGGCCACGGTCATTCCCAAACGCAGCGACTGACCGTCGAAATAGGCATAGTGGTCGGCGCCAACATCAACAAGGGCCAAGGGTGTCTTGAGCCGCTTGGCGACAGATGCAAGGACCTTGCGACCTTCCTGTGAGAGGTACCAGTTGCGGTCCTCGATGCCGATGGACACCCAGAGGCCGCCCTTGTACGGGCCGTCGGTGTTGGCCATCAGGGCGCCCACGGTGCCGCGCATGTCGCCTTTGCCCGATTGGGCCACGAGAATGGGCTCCCAGGCCCAACCGCGCTTCTTGTCGTATCCGGGAGCCTGTGGGCGCGGGTGCATGGCGCGGAGTTCCCCCTGGGGAAGGTTTAGAGAGCCGTCGCCGGCGAAGCCCGTAGAAAGGAGTTGTGACACGTCCTGCGGCGCGAAGAACTTGTAGCCGGGGGAGAGGGTTTCCATTGGGGGGACGGTGTATCCGCTGAACGCCTTCCGGTATTTCTCCTCCAGTTTGGCGGCAAACACCGGGCCGATTTCATACTTCAGGTCCCGGTCGGCGTAGCCGGTGTGGGTGAAGGCAAGGGTGGTGCCCAAGCGGCCCGCGTTCTGGAAGTTGAACCGTGTGTCCTTGCGCTGAGGAACGCTTTCCCAATAGTGAAAGTCGTCCGCAGTCAGGGCATACTGCGTCCACTCCTTGGCCAGGGGAACCACTGCGATCCACCGCGACCCGTCACGCTCTTCCCATTCCATGGCAAGGTGGGTGGCGCCGCTGATTCTTCGGGCGGAAAAGACCACGAGCTGGTCATCCGGGGCAAAGGGACTCTGTTCATATTTCTTGAGAATGGAATCCCATCCGTCCAGCCGCGTGATCTCAGCGCGCAATGCACGCTGCCCCGCCTCTGGCCCCTGCTCGGCAATGTCGTACTTGCCCTGCAATTCCGTGCTGCGATAGGCCCGGGCCCATTTCGACAGGTCTTCGGTGCTCCAGTCCACCAGGGCGTGTTTCTCCGCATGCTGCGCGTATTGCCTGCGAAAGTCGGACACGGGCGACCATTTGCCGTCTGCCTGCACCAGCAATTCACGCCATGCGGGCGTGTTCAGCGCCACCAAACGTCCGCCGGCGCGGAGAAAGCCCTGAACAGGTTCAATGCTGACCAGTGGAAGGCGCCCCGCATCGGGCAGCACGAGCACGGTTTCCTTTGGCAGGGTAAGTTTCGAGGGATCGCACAAGTCCTCGGCGGCCAGGTGCTCGACGGCATAACCTTCCTGGGTGAACTGGTTCGCCAGGGCTGACTCATAGTCCTTCGATGTTCCGTCGAAATTCGGCGAATAGACCAGCGCCCTGGTTGTGTCTGCGGCATTTGCGGCCAGCAGGGGCAGGGCGCAACAGGCAAGGCACAGGGCGAGGGAAGACGCGTTACGGTGCATGAGGGAAACTCCGGGTATTGAACTGTGGACCAAGCTCGGGAGATATCAAAGCACGCCTGTCGAGGCAATGCAACTTTCGCGCCGTTGGACTGATGCGGGGATGGTGTGCTAAGATCCAATCTCTTAGTGCGCCCATAGCTCAGCTGGATAGAGCGCTTGCCTCCGGAGCAAGAGGCCACAGGTTCGAATCCTGTTGGGCGCGCCATTTTTCTCTTCCGCCATCCTGTGCCATGTTGCGAATACCCCGGTCAATAGGGCACGAAACGGATGTATCCCCCTTGTCACCCTTCACGTCTACAGAATCGTGTCTTGTGCCAAGATTAGCCTGTTTGTGAGAGGAAAAGCCGATTCTTAGGGCAACCGTTGGGGCAACGGAATTTCCGCTCTGTGCGGCAAGCTGCACGGGCATGCAAGACGCGCCGAGAGATGGCAACGCATTTACCGCCCCGGCCACATCCAACAGGCCAAGGTGTGTGTAGACGTTCGCCGTCAATTTCGGGTCACTGTGCCGCATGGCCCGCTGCGCAACCTGCAATGATACGCCGGATTTTGCCAGCAATGTGCCAAACGTGTGCCGCAGTGCATGCACGTCGATGACGCGGCCGGCAGAGTCTCGGGTGTCAATTCTCTTGACCTCAATATTGTTGCCGTCCTTGTCTTTCTTCCTGCTCTTCACTGTAACTGCTATGGCAAGTTCTGCGGCCAGCGCGTCGGCCTTGAAAACCTTGTTCATGTTCTTCGGTATGTCGAACAGCGGTTCACCGTCCAAGGCGCCGGGAAACGCCACGATGGACGCGCTGTGCTGCCCTGTGAGACGCGCACGGCGTTCGGTGATGTACTCTTTCAGTTCGGGCACAAAGTCGGCGGCTACGGGAATCTGTGAGCCCTGCCGGTTCTTCTCATTGCGGGCTTGCAGAATCAGGTGCGGTGTCTCCGCGTCGAGATTCACCGCGCCCAAGGTGATGCTTCGCAATTCGCCCAGACGGAGCCCGGTCAATGCGGCCGTCTTGTATGCAGTGGCATGGACGGCGCCTTTCCACCGCAGGGCGTCTTTCGTCTTGTCGGTCGGGTCCGCACCCGGCTTGCCCTTGTCCGCGCCCCGGTTCAGTTTCTCCGCTTCCATCAGGGGGCGGTTGCGCGCGGCTTTGAAGAGCGCGGTCAGTTCCTCCGGGGTCAATGCCCGTCGCGGCCGCTTCTGGTCTGCATGGGCGTCGCGCTTCGAAAGCCCCGCGAAGGGGTTCTTATTCAGCCGCCCGTGTTTCATCAGCCACTTGGCAAAGCCAGCCCATGCGTTAATCGTCTTGTTGTGGGTGACGGCGCCCATGACGGTCTCGGGCCGGTCCTGTTCCTTGGGCGTGGTGGCCTGTTTGTCGAGCCATGCCGAAAGGGCGGACCCGGACAGGTTGCGCAGGGACTTCCAACCCAGGGCGGCGGCGGTGTTGTCGAGGTACAGGCGGACGTTGTAACTGTGCTGCCCGGACAACCCAAGGGCTTTCATGTGGTTCTCATAGTCCGCTATGGCGGCCGACACGGCCCCGGCCATCTTCTTGGACACATCCAGTTCGCTTTGCGTGGCGATGCCAGCCTTTACCCGGTCCTGCTCGGCAGTCAGTGCGGCCAGCTTCGCCAACGCTGCGCCTTTGTCGGTGCAACCGGTTGGCCGTTCGACGGAATGACCGGCGGCGGTCGTGAATTTGGCGTACCATGTCGAGGACTCGACCACAACCCGACCAGCGGCATTGACGCGCCCCGTCTGCATCTTGCCGTTGCGGTCTTTCCATCGGGCGTGGGTGACACCCTTCTTGGTGAACGTCTCCGCACCGTCCGGCATGTCGCGAGTGGTGGATTTCTTTTTCAGGCTTGCCATGTTACTTGTCCCCCTGGGTCTTGTGCCGCAGTTCCAGCCCGAGATAATCGGCCAGTACATCAATCAGGTCGCTTGTAATGGTCTTCTGGGTTCTATTCAGCCAGCGCAGCATACTGATGCGCCCCGTCTCTCCGATGCCGGACTCTTTGGCAATCAGGTAGCCGGACTTGCCAGAATCGGCAATCGCTTTCCGAAGTTGGTCACTAACCTTGCTCATGTAACTTATATTACCTAATCCGTTCCCGTTTGTCAAGGGGGTTCCGGAGATTGGGTTTTCGGTCATGTCTTATACTCCTGTGCGCCGTCGCGAGTTATATTTCCAAGGGGTGTATCTTCGCCGCGACCGGCTTCACCGCGGCCGTGCGTGTGCGCGGGGAGGTATTGTGACGAATATGGTCATGATTGACATGTTTTGGTATCCCGGCGCATGGGTTGTTGGTGTCCACCCGTACAGAGTCGGAATACAAACCGAACATACCCCCACAGCGGGGAGGGAGTGGGAACCCGTACAGTTCCCTCCCCCCCCCGTAGGGGGTACGGGTTGTACGGGTTGTTTGAACCGGTACTGGTACGTGTTGTGTACGGGCGGTACGGGTTGCCTCATAATTGGCAATCCTCGTCCATTTCAGATACCAAGACGGGCGCCAGCACTTCGCGTCTGCCGTCCTTCACCTTGGCAATTCGGCCATCGTCACACATGGACTTGAGACACGCCAGCCTGTCGATTCTCGTTACGTTCCGGCCAGCCCGAATATTCAAGGCGACAATGAACGCGTCCCCCCGCTCTATAGCCTCCTTGTTGCCCTTGGGCCATGCCTCCTGCATCGTTACCGGACATTCACGCAAAGCCTGTAACACCACGTCGGCGATACCGGCCATGCGTTCCTGTAGTGCCCGCTGTTTGCATTCGGCATAGTTGATCGGTTTCAGCACTCCGGCGAATTGGGGTTCAATGCACCGTTGCAGATAAACCGGCGGGGCCAGCGCGGAATAGTTGCTCTTGGTCATTTCCAAGACAACCGTGATCCGCGCATCGTCTCCAAGGTTCTTGGTTTCGTCCTTCGTGTCTGGCGGTCGTAATGCCAGCACTTGGCGGGAAGCGTCCATCCAAGCGGACGCGCCGCGGGCAGTGGTGGACAACATCCGTTCGGCTTTCGATGTATGGGCGCACACCAGCAGGGCGGCGCCGGGCGGCATGGCGGCCCGCAGTAATCCGATGACAGCCTGTGCTGCCTCGTTGCTGCCCTCCTCGACAACACCGCCCAACAGCCCAGCCAGCGGATCGGCAATGACCAGGCGCGGCCGGAACTCGGCCAGTTCATCGGCCAGCCGTTTCAGGTCCGGCGACTCTGCCAGCATTCCATCCCGTGCCACAGCGCAGACGGCGAACGCGGGCAAACAGAAGAACCGCACATTCCGGGCCACGGCCAGCACGTCGCGGGTGTCATACTCCAGACTGAACGCGCGGGCGACACGCTGCAATCGCCGTTGCACTTCCTGAATGTCATCCTCAAGGGCCAGCACTGCCACACGGGACGGCCCGGCGGTCGGCTCGAAACACGACAGCAGAGTCCGACCCGTCGCGACGGACGCGGCCAGTTCAAGGGACAACATGCTCTTGCCGGTGCCGCCGGTCGCCACCAGCAGGGACACCGCGTCCAACGGCAACGCCCCCCGGAACACAAATTCACGCGGGGGAATGCTGGCGGTCAACCAGTCATCGGGCAAGTGTTCGCCCATGGGTTCGGTCGGTGGCGGCGCGGGCACGTCCTGCATGGCCCCGTCCAGCAGCTTCCAGAGCGCGGCGGAGTCGGGCACGTCGCCCATGTTCACGAGGTCTGCGGCGTCGCCCTTGTCGGGCAGGTCCAGCACGTCTGGGTCAACGCGACGGTGCGCGCGGGCCAGCCGTTCGGCCAGCGCGTTCATGGCGTCCGCTCCGTTCTTTCTTTCGGGCGTCTCGGGATCGTTGTCTGCCCAAAGAATCACGTCCAGTCCGTCCAACGGCGACAGGTCAACCGATGCGGCGGAATCCTTGCCCGGCAATCCGACCGCGGCGGCACCGATGCTGTGCAGCGCGGCGGCGGCTTTCTCGCCCTCGACAATGAAACAAGATTCACCTGGCCGGACGCTCTGCAAACCGTATAGCCCGGCCTTGTGGGTCTGCTTGGTTGCTTTGTCCTGTAGCCCGAACACCCATACGTCATCCGCTTTGCCGTGAAGCCAAAGCATCGTTTTCTTGGGCTTGCCGGTCTTCTGGTCAACGGGTCCGTCGTAACGGGCTTTCAAGAGCGGGGGAACGTTGCCGGTCGCCGGATAGGTCCATGCGCCTGCAAAGCGATATGCGCCCTTGTTCTCAGGAATGTCGCCGTGCCGGTCGGCGGGTGGCATGTCGGCAAAGTGCGGATTGTCTGTGCTCATTGGTAGCCCTCCAACGCTTTCAGCGCGTCCGCGAAATTCAGCCCATTACGCTGCATCAGGAATCCGATACCGTCGCCGTGCGCTTCGCAGACAGGGCACCAGTACCGGCCCTCCTTGACGTTCACACGCAAAGACGGGTGTCTGTCATCGTGGAAACAGCAGCGCACCGATCGCCACGAGCCATGGCCCCGGAGTTCCCCGAGTTCGGCGGTGAAAAAACTCTGCCAGTCCGTCGCAGCCTTGACTTGCTCGGCTGTGCGCTCGGGCCGGTGGTGGTCACGGCGCGGCGCGTTGAATCGGAACGGGCGGTAGACGGCGCGGGGCCGATGGAGTTGTGATCTGGTCATGACTCACCCCTCCTGTGAAACAGCGTCACGGCGTTCCGTGTGCGGCGTTCCACCCGACAGGTGCCGGTCTTGCCGATGGTGGCGGCCCAGTCCAGTGAAAAGGCTTCTCCGGGCGTTGCCATGCCGATGCTGTGGCAGAAGTCCGTGAATTCCCGTCGCCGTACCGGACTGCTTGCGGAGGTGAAACTCTCGACTCCGCGCCCTATCAAGTTCCCTTGCGGATCGAGGTAGGCCAGCCGTACAACGGCCACGGCGGATGCTCCGATCAGTTCCACCCCCTCGACGCGGAAAGAGTACAGACCGGGCGGATGTATGCCCGGCTTTGTCTCATCTGTAGGTGTTGTGGTGTGGCCCTTGTGAAGAAAATCACCACAACCTTCATAGCATGACGCACGGAGCGGAAATATATCCCGGTCGTAGTCCCATCTACCGGCCCTTGGCTGTATCAGACGCGGGGCATGCCGTTTGCAGACACCTTCCCGCATGTCATCAAACATAACCGGGTCTGGTTCACCTTGGAAGTACTGGCAATCGGCGCATGTGATACGATGCGCGTGTTCGATCTGTTCTTGCCTCGCGTGACCGTTGCCGCGGTTGCCGGGGCGTTCGTTTTTGTAGTTCATGCCGTTGCCCTCCTCTTTCTGTCGGTCATCGCCTGTTGCTTCCACTTCTCAAGGTCCGCGATGTGGTAGAAGCTCACACCGCATACCCGGCGCATTGGGGGCAGCGGGTGATTCTGCGCAAGGTCAGCGATCTGCGTCTCGGGCAGCCCGAGTGCCTCGGGGATCTCTTCGCGAAATAGTAACCTCTTCATCGCGTGATCCCCCTCGTCGTGCCCGTCGCTGTGCTGGCCGTCGCGGTCGGTGGCGTCCAGTTCTTGGGTGCGCCCAGAGACAACCAAAGGTCCAGAATCTCGCGGTCGATTCGCACGGTACGTCCGGCCAAACGAACCACACCGGGTAAAGCGCCACGAGTCGCGATCATGCGCCACACGCTACGATCTGAAAGCGACATTCGCTTCGCGGCGGCTTTGACGGTAAGCAACCTCACTTCGTTCGTATCCATAGGTCAGATTCTCCTGTCTGTTGAGCTTTCGTCTGCGCTCACATCGCGCTTCTGAATGCCGTAATTCTGACTCTATGAAACATGAATTCAGAGGGTTTGGAAAGCAAAAAGTGGTAGGTGCGACAAAGGTGCGACAAAGGCACTCGCGGCACGAAATGGCGGAGAAATGGCGTTATAGGCGGTTGCGGAAACGGTTGACGCCTACGCTTTGCAGATATGCGAAACCGCGTTTAGGTAAGACAGGTGAAACGGCTGAAAACTCACACCGCCGCGCAAGTTCAAAGTCTACTCGGGCACATACGTTTCGATGTAGTGCTGCACTGTGTTGGCAACGAGGGTGAGCACGTAGACATTATCATGCCCCCGTCCCTTACCTTTGCCCTTATCTTTTCCCTTTTCTTTGCGGCAATCGGGGTTTTCTTTAATGCAACGCTGTAGAGCCCTACTAAACGCATTCTTCTTGTCTCTGGGGATGCCGAAGATATCGTGCATGGAATTTTGGGACATTGTCTGGTTCATCTTCCGCCGTTTCTTCAACTCGGCCAGATATTCCTTGCGGGTCTTCTGTGGCGTCTTGTTCTCCGCGGCTGTCCGGCATTGAAGGGTTACACCGTTCCACCATGACGTGTCCCGGCGTACCAGCGCAAGGAATTCGGGTTTGTCGAAACCGGAGGATAGATCGCCCTTGTCAATCGCGCTCACAATGAGACTGCGGTAGTCGTACTCAGGGGGAAAGCAGTTACCCAGCCACTTGTTGCGAGGATCGGATTCAGGAAAAACCGAGTTGTGGCGTTCCCGCTCCGCCTTCAGTTCTGGCTCCCTGCGGTACTCTTCGGCCAACACAACCGCAAGGTAAAATTCCACTCCCGCAGATTCTAGACGCGCCCACACTTCGTCCCGTGTTAGCCCCAGAGGGAGACGCCGGTAGAGTTCGCCTGCCTCATCGTTTGACAGCACTCCGTCCCGTTGTGGCGGATTAGAAGGGGGCGTATCCCTCACACGGTGACTCCTAGGGTTTGCCCCCGGAAGGCAAGTCTGGGAGTCACCGAAGACCGCCCGCCAAGGGGTACCGCCACGTAATGAAGCCCGGCGGCTTACGCAAGACCGTAACAAAAGATTCCGTCCCATGTCCAGAAGAATCGTTGACTATCAACGCCAAGAGTTGTAGCATTGCGTCAATAGGGGATGTTTCCCCGGTCCAGAGGGTCAGCTACGGAGGTACAGAATCATGAAGAACCTTGTGTTATGCCTTGCCAGCGCATTACTGCCCTTAATCGGTTTGTCTGGTTGTCCGGTTGTTTCGCGAGTCATTCCCGGCGACAACATCCGCGTGTCCCCGTCAGACGGGATTGGAGCGGTTACGATTTCTGCCGATATGCAGTCCGGCCAGCAAGGGCCAGCGGGGCCACAGGGATCCGCCGGGGCCACGGGGGCCACGGGGGCACAGGGTGCCGCCGGACCCAAGGGCGAGACTGGACCACAGGGACCAATAGGCCCGCAAGGGCTGACAGGAACCACAGGGGCGACAGGGCAGCAGGGCGCACAAGGCCCAAAGGGCGATACCGGAGCGCAAGGCGAGACCGGGCCGCAGGGTCCAAAGGGTGATACCGGGCCGCAGGGTACGCCGGGGGCGAATGATACACCGAGACAACCCGTGTATAGCGTTGGGGGTAGTGGTTCTGTTCCCCCCGGCTCCCATCACCTGGACTTACCCGCGTTTGCAGTTAACGGTTTTACACCCAGTAACCGACCTGTGCTGATACAGTTTGTACCTACAGTGAGTGGTGGATGCGTGATTTCATTTAGCGAGTACGGCGGGTATATTGAGGTTCTGAAGGACACTACGGTAATCGCTTCCTTTCAGGTAGGTGGCCTCGGGCTTTATGCCAACAGTCCGTGCGGCTCTATGCCTTGTTCAGCTATGTCAACGATACTCCCCGGACTGGGCACGGAACCCTGCAATATCTCTGTTCAAGCGAGTAATAACAACGCTGCTGGTTCGGAAAAGGGTTTCGCTATCTCGGGTCGGCTGTGCGTGATGGAGTTCTAGCCGGTTCAATGGACCGGAGGGATTGACTTCTCCGGCCAGACACAGAAACCCCGGCCAGCACGGGAACCGGGAAAGCCGATGCATCACGTTGACTTTGCGTCTATTCGTGCAGGATACTGCAAACGCCGCGCAGTACCACGAGGGCATGGTGCTTCCGGGGAGCGGCAAATCAGAGAGGGAGTGTCGCAGCCAGCGTGGGCCAGCCGGGGTAAGGAATCAGCATCAAGCAAGCCATGCGGTTGACCAGCACAGACAGGCGGAGTATTCTGGCGGCAGAGGGGGGTGTGCCCCCGGTCAAGAGGGTCAGACACAAGAGGAGAAGCACCATGAAACACGTCCATGCAGTAACCAAGCAGATTCCCGTAAAGGCCAGTGGGTTGTGCGGGTTCAAGGCCATATTCGCCAGCATCACCTCCCAAACGGCAGGCGAGTTCAACGTAAAGATGAACAGAAAGGGCTGCTGATGCTGCCGCTCCAGTCTTAGGCTTAGACCACGTTGATCTATATGGTACGTTCGGCGAGGGCGTAGGATGATTGCACGGCCGGATTACTCTTCGCAGCATGGTGAGAAACAGCAAGGGCGGAGCACAAGTAAGCACCCCGCCCGCGTCTTTCGTTGTTTAGTCTTCGATGGCGTACCAGTCAACTGTTCGGCCATTTACGAGTGTTGCGTAACCCTCGGAAGCACCATCCCACAGGTTCCCATCGAGATACCACACAAGCCCGCAGTAATACTTTCCATCAGGTAAATCCTTAACGGTAAAGGACTTTGCGTTCTCCAGCGGCGCAGGCAGAAGATTGATTCCCGACGGTTTTTGTGTTGAGCATTCATCAGGCACCCGCACAACAGACAGCATGATTGCGGTACGACCCATCTGATTATGCACAACCAGCGTATTCCCATTCGGGTTGGGAATCCCCAAGGTGGGACACCCGGTCACTACTGAGGCCACTGCGATAAGCACTGCGACTACGGCGAGTTTCTTCATGGTACGGTTTCCTCTTGTGTTGTGAACCCCATTGACAGGCAACACGATACAACCGCGGCCCTCCTATTGTCCAACAGAAACCCCGGCCAGCGCAGGCCAGCCGGGGCGCCGCGTTAAGACTCTCGGTGTCTACAGGGGTTGAATTTCTGACGCAGCAAAAAAAATCTCTACAACTTTTCTCTGCGGGGGTATGTGACCTCTCGTGCGGGCGCATCCCCCCCCGTGCCCCCGGTGGGTGAGGGTGGGGAGTCGGTCGCCGTCGCCGTCATCATGGTACAGGTCCAGCGGGTCGAAACCGTCCGGGTCGTCGGCCATCAGGTCTATCAGGTCGGCCCAGTGCTGGGCTGTGCGGTCATGCTTCGGGTCCGCCGTGCTGCTCATGTATCCCTGCCCTTGTTCTTGTCGGGCTGTGCCGTCGCGTCCTGCCGAGTACCCGACGCTCTGCGTTGCCCTGGGTGACGCGGGCAAGGGCTGGTCATCCCGTCGCCGGAGTCCTGATTCCCCGCGTCGCCAACCATCCAGCCCCGTGGCGCCCCAATGAATCCCCGCAGGATGCCCCCAGAGGCGCGAACGGGTTTCGGGTCGAGGCTAATTATACCCCCGAAATGCCACGGGCCATTGTGGGCGGTTGGACGGGACAGGCATACCCGCGCCGGTCGCCGTCGTGATGGACTGACCGGCCCCCGGTCATGCTCCCGACCCCTTGACGGTCAGCACTTCTGCCAGCACGGCCAGCAGCGTGTCACGGTCTACATTGCGGAGTGCTTCCAGCAGGGCTGCTTTGGGGTCTGCGGGCTCGTTTTTCGGAATTGTGGGGCAACCGTCGGGGCAACCAGAATTCGCCGCGCCTGTAAGTGGTTGCGTGTCAATCCCTTCTGACTGGCTCTCGCTTGCCTCCGGAGCAAGAGGCCACAGGTTCGAATCCTGTTGGGCGCGCCATTCTTCCTCCCTCTCGCAACCTATCTCCACAGAACCATGTAAACGCGCGGAACTGTTTTCTGGGACTTCAGTTCTTTGCGTTCAGAAGGGCAGGAAGCCGCTCTTTGAGGCACTGGAAAACGACTTCGGCTTTGCGTTCGGTTCCTTCGGGGAACATGTGGCACATGTCGCCGAAACAGTCTAGTCCGAAATGAAAATTCTCTGCAACGGGGATGTATCCCCAGCCTTCCTTCTCGGAGAGTTCCTTGAGTCCCGCATTGATTGCGTGAATGATTTTCAGGTAGGCGGGCGGCTCTATCCAGGCGATGCCCCGTGCGCGATAGGCCAAATACTCCTGCTCCGTGGCTGGAAGTTCGTCGTATGCGGGGCTCGCGATGCTGCAGAAGAGCGCCTCGGCATGGTTGGCCAGCGCCCATTGTCTCATGATGCGGAAGCGGCCGAGCGTGAATGTTTCAACGTCGGAGCGGAGCTTCTCGTCATTGCCATAGAGCCATGCGTTGCATTTTCTGCGGAAGAAATGACTGCATGAGGCCGTCTTGACCCAAAGAGGGGAATCGCAAAGCAGCCAGTGCATGGGGAGGGAGGAGGTGGCGTCGTTTACCCCTTCATACATAATTAGCAGGTCCGGCTGAAGCGCCAGATAATCAGCGAATTGCATGAGATGGGCCGCGGTGTCCGTTCCGGAAATGCCGCAATTGACGACTTCGATTGCGTTGTTGGGAAAGGCAGCGGCAAGTTTCTTTTCCAGGAGCGCGGGGTAGGTGTTGTCGTCCAGAGAACCCTCTTCGGTTGTGGAGCCCCCCACACAGAGGATTCGATAGCGTCCCGGCGGTTTGGGGATTTCCACATGTTTGCCCCGGAACCCGGCGTTGTTCAGATAGCAGGTGCCGGGGACACCCCAGCGCAGGTTTGGAATGTCTTTCTTATAGCGGAAGTAGGGCACTTCCCAGGGTGAATCCGTGGGCAGGGAATAGAGTTGTCCTATGATGGAGGGTGGGTTTGGAACGCAGACCAGGGCTCCGCCCAAAGAGGAAATGGGACGAAAACTGGCTTGAAAGTGTATGCCGAGCAGGGGGACAGTCAGGTCTTTTGTTGTGTCGGAGCCATTGAGCGCCGCCAGGAGTGCGGCGCTGAAACCGCTCTTGCCCAGTCCGCACTTCCATAATTCACCGCTAAGTCCGCGTCCCGCGCGGGCAAAGAATGTTTTCTCCAGCGGGCATCCCCAAGTTTCCTCGAGGCTGCCGTTCTTGTCAAACTCCAGGACCATCCTGTCCTTGCGGCCCGCCGCCAGATGGCGCTGCATGGGACTGAGCGCCGCGAAGGATTGCGGCCATGCCTCATCGGCAAAATCCACCAGAGGAGCCGGGGGTTCAAAGGGGGGGACGGCAGTGCTGTGAAGGTCCCAGCGATTCCCCTCCAGAACAATCGGCACACCTGCGGGAAGCTTCATGGAGATGGGTGTTTGGCCCATGAGGAAGGGATTGTGATTGTGGGACCATGTTTCGGAGAGGCGGGACCATGTCTCCAGGGAAACAAAGGCCAGGCCAATGAAAAGGAAAATAGAGAACAGGGAAAAGCAGCCTTTGGCAGTTGGTGAAAAGCCCTTGACCGGGATGGTCTGGGTGAAGTTGGCCTGGGTTTCTGTGCTATGACTTTCCAAGCTCACCTCACGCCGATGCTTCGGCGGCCCTCATTGTCCGAGGGTGACACGCTCTTCTTCCAAATCGGCGTTTTCGAGGGCGATGCTGCGGAAGTCTTCCCTCACTTCGAGAAACGCATCGATCATGATGGGGTCGAAGGCCGTTCCCCTGTTTTCTGCCATGATTTCAACGGCCGTGGAATGGGGGTAGGGTGATTTGTAGGCGCGGCGGCTGACGAGCGCGTCGTAGACGTCGGCGATGGCCATCAACCGGGCGCAGAGCGGAATGTCCTCTCCGGAGAGGCCTTGAGGATATCCGGTGCCATCCCAGCGTTCATGATGACAATGGGCGATGTCGCTGGCAAAACGAAGGAAGGAGTCGGAACCGAGCCGTTTCTCCGCGGCCGCAATGGAGGCATGCCCCACCATGGTGTGCGTTTTCATGATCTCAAATTCTTCGGTGGTCAGGGGCCCTTCCTTGCGCAGCACCTGGTCGGGAATGCCTATTTTTCCCAGGTCGTGCAGGGGTGCCGACTTGCAATACTGGGCAATCAGGTCCTCGTCCAGGGGCGGGCAATACTGGCCTGTTTCGACAAGACGCCGGGCCAGGCGTCCCACATACATGCGCGTGCGCCGAATGTGTCCGCCGCCTTCAGGCTCGCGGCATTCGGCCAGCGTGCCCAGGCTCTCTATGGTGGCTTCCTGCGTCCGGGCCAGTTCGCGGGTGCGCTCGTCGACCAGTTCGGCCAGGCGGTCGCTGCGGCGCTTCAGGTCAATGTGATTGCGCACTCGTGCCTTGACCAGTGCCGGACTTACAGGTTTGGTGATGTAGTCCACAGCCCCAAGGGCCAGCCCATAGGCCTCGTCGGCCTCCTCCAGCATGGCCGTGAGGAAAATCACCGGAATGCCGCGCGTAATGGGGGAGCGTTTGAGCTGGCGGCACACTTCGTAACCGTCCATGACAGGCATGCGGATGTCGAGCACAATGATATCGGGGAGGTATTCGGCAGCCAGGTCCAGCGCCGTCTCGCCGTTGTCGGCTGTGATCACTTCAAAAGCGTCGGACAGGGAATGGCTCAGAACGTCCAAATTCATTGGCGCGTCGTCAACAACAAGAACTGTGCCTCGCTTTCGAATGGTCATTAGGCAATTACTCCATGTTCTTGTCTGTAAGGCTGACGGACAGGGCATGTCTGCCAACATCCCGCCGGTTCCGGCAGGAGCCGCTGACTGGACATGCGTTTCGTAAACAACTTGGGCCCAAGACCCCCTTGAAGCCCATCCAACGCCCGTGGCTCATCCGAGTTGCCTCCCGTGGGTGGTCTATGGTGACCCGCCGGGGATTGCAACCCAATTCTGCCATCACGGGAACAAGTCCGAGTGCGATGTTTGCCCGCGTGTGATGCCAACAACAAGACTACCTCTTGAATATAGCACAATGGAGGGCATGCTGCAACGGAATAGAGCGGCAACAAATGGAATTCTATTGCGGAGGCTGTTCGATTGGGTTTGCCAGTTGGGCGACCGAATGCCGCGTGGTGCGAAAGTGTTCACAGTGGAGGAAGCGTGAACGTTAGGCTTGGCGGGTGTTTCGAAGTATTCGCGATTGCCACACAATATGCGGTGTCCTATTGGGCTGAAATGCCCCAGATTGTGTATAATAGCCGGACCAGAATCTTGGATTGTGGAATAAGGGTGGAAACAATTGTGCGTTAGCAGACATACATTCCTGCGTCGGGCGAATCGCCGGCTGCCCGCCCTGAAAAGTTGCGCCTGCCTGTTGCTCTTTCTTTCGGTTGCGCTCACGGCGGTTGCCGCCGAATGGGTGCGCTTTGAAGGGGTCACGGACGCCAATCTCACCACGGAACTGCGCGCGGCCTGCGGGTTGGCAAAGATGACGGACACGAAGACCTTTACCGATGCCTGGCTGCAGCGAAAGGCAGAAAACCAGTGTGCGGGCCTTTTGGACGTGCTGCATGGAGCCGGCTATCACGATGCCTCCGTTGTTGCCGAGGTCGGCCGTGACAGGGACCGAAGGACCGTCCTGTTCCGCATACAGACCGGCGCAGTGTACAACTTTGACAAGCCCGACCTCGCTTTCATCACTTCGGTCGAACCGGCCGTGGCCGCCGCAATATGGGAGAAGCTTTCCGTAAAGAACGGGGCACCGGCCCATGCGGCCGATGTGGTGGACAGCGAGAAGCGGATGCTTTCGCAATTGCGGGACGCCGGATATCCCTTTGCCAAATTGTCTGACAGAAAGGTGCTGGTCGATCGAGGGGCGCGGTGTGTTCATGTCGCGTATGAAATATCACCGGGGGATGCGTGCCGTTTTGGTGCGGTCGTCGTGGATGGTTTGGTTCAAGTGTCGGAAAGCGTGGTAATGGCGGAACTGCCCTGGAAGCAGGGCGGTGCGTACAGTCATAAAAGCGTAGAAAAGGCCAGAAGCAGGCTGCTGAAGACCAACCTCTTCACCATGGTCACGATCGAGCCCTGGCCCGGCGACTCCCCGGGCGAGGCCAGCATTCACATTCACGTCGTTGAGCGGAAGCCCCGCTCCGTCGCGTTGGGCGTCCAATACCGGACGGAGGAGGGACCGGGCCTGCATGCCATGTGGGAGCACCGGAACCTGCGCGGCATCGGGCACCGGCTGGAACTGTCGGGGGACTTTTCGGCCATTGACCAGGCATTTTCCGCCAAGTATGTGATGCCGCGTTTCATGAACCCCGACCAGACCCTTTCGCTGGGTCTGAAGGCATCTAATGACACCCCCGACGCCTATGACAGCCGCGCCGTGGACAGCACACTGTGGCTGGAACGGAAATATGGGGAGACGTTTACGGCCGGCGCGGGTCTTTCCATGCGCTACAGTCACGTCAGGCAACAAAATTCTTTTGATGACTTTGTGCTTGGTTCCACTCCCGTGCAGGCGGTGTGGGACACGCGAAATGACCGTCTCAATCCGACCTCGGGGTTGCGTGCGCTGGTTCGCGAGGAACCCTATGCGGACCTGGCCGGTTCAGGCAGCCTCTTTCTCAAGAGTGACTGGTCGCTCAGCGGCATGCAGGCGCTGTCGGGCGGCGACGACTGGGTGCTCGCAGGACGCCTGAGGTTGGGCATGATTGCCGGGGAAAATCTTGGGCAGGTGCCGGCAGACATCCGTTTCTATGCAGGCGGCGGTGGTTCGATTCGCGGGTTCGGGTATCAGAAGGCGGGAGCATTGGACAAGGACAACAACCCGGTCGGTGGGCGTTCCCTGGCCGAGTGGACCATTGAGCTGCGCAAGAAGATTACAGAAAGAATAGGCATTGCCGCATTTGTGGACGGAGGCAGGGCTTTTTCCGGTGACATCCCGGATTTGTCGCAGCCCATTTACTGGGGCGGCGGCATTGGCATGCGTTACTTCACGCCCATTGGGCCGATCCGGTTTGACATTGCCGCGCCGCTGAATGGGCGCAATCACGTCGATGCAGCCGTCCAGTTCTACGTGAGCGTTGGGCAGGCTTTCTAACATGGCCACCGGTCCTGATTCTTGGCGCTGGCGCCGCCTGCTTTCCCGGTTACTCAAGTGCGGTGCGCTGTTCCTCGTGCTGTTGGTTCTGCTCTGTGGTACACGGCCCGGCCTTTGGTTGTGCGCGAAGGCCGTATCGGGTATCGTGTCCGCATCAAGCCCGTTCTCGCTGCACGTGAGCGGTGTTTCTGGAATTCTTCCCTTCTCCCTGAAAATCGCGCGGATTGAGCTTCTGGACGGGGGCGGTTTGTGGCTGACGGCGGACAATATTGTCCTGCATACCGATGTTCAGGGGTTTCTTCGTGGTGATGTAAAACTCAGTTCTCTTGCCTGTGAGGAACTGCGATGGGATAGGACGCCCATCCGTGAACCCCGTTGGCGCATTCCGAAGATAGCAGGTCTGAGTTATTATCCTGCGGCCGATGCCGTTTCCGTGGGAAAGTTGTCGCTGGGAAAGAAAATACTTGGCCGTCCGGTTTCGCTGACTGTACAGGGGCGCGTTGAGCGGGGTGGCGTAGGCGGCGAGCGAATTGTCCTGACGGGGAAACGCAATGACGGCATTGCCGGCATGCTGGACCTGACTTATGCGCAGGGGAGTGATGCTCCGCGTTGCGAGGCCCATATCGAGGACTCAGAAATCGTTCCGGCCTGGCTTGGATTGGATGGGGTTGTTGTTCTCGATGTGACCGGCAGCGGTCCACGGGAGGATTGGCGGGGAACACTGAAGGCCACCGCATGCTCCCAGACCATCCTGGACGGGGCACTGCAATTCTCGGGCGAATTTCCGACGGTGATCACCGCCTCATTGGACACTAAGATTGCCCCCTCGCACAGGCTAAACGCCGTCGAACGCTTTCTTGGCCCTGATGGACATCTTGCCTTCAATGCGTTGCTCGCCAAGTCCGGGCGCTTGGACATTCTTGATCTTGACGCTTCGAGTCCATTGGGAACGGTGCAGGGGGCGGGAACCGCTTTGATTCCAGAGAGGCAGATTGAGTTGGCTTTTCAGGCAAACCACGCCGACCTCAGTCTCGTGAGTTGCCGTGAGGAGGGGACAGGCCCCTATCTTCCCGCTGAGGTCTTCGCTTCGGTGAAAGGAGATGCGTCCAAACTCGACGTTAACCTTGTTGCATCAAGCCGTGCGGCACCTCTCTTTTGCGCTGAGTCCGCCATCCTTCCCGGGGCCGCGGTTCAGATCAACGGCGCTGCCAGGGTCTATACTTGCCCCTTTACCGACAGCGATGCCGTTCAGCGAGCCTTAGGCGGAGATACCGCGCTGGGTTGGTCCGCCCACTATGACCCGCCGGGACGCCTAGTCATTGGTTCTCTTGTTGCTGAAAACGAGACCGTGCAAATGTCGGCATCCGGGTCGGTGGAATTTCCATCCACTTCCGCTGCCGTTCAATATCGCGGCATTCTGCACAGTGACCGCGTTCCCTTTCTTGCGGAACATTTGGAGCCTGGGGACGGTGTTCCCTTTGCGGGTGAGATGGTCGATTCCTTGAGCAGCCCCACCCTGTTGCTTACTGCCAGGAACCTCAATGGCTCTTTCAAGGGAGTCTCCGCGAAGGACGCGATACTCAGTCTTGGTTTTCAATTGGGTCAGGCCGAATCGGGAAGAACGCTTCGCAAGGGACTCCTGCGCATTGAATCCACCCGGTGTGGCTATAACGAGGGACCAGCGCTCGCCGTGGCGTGTTCCGCGCAGTTTGAAAGCGATGACTTTGACAAATACCGCGTTCAAGGCATTGAAGTGACGATGCCGACTGTTGGGGGGCACCTTGGTGCGGAGATGGATTATGTCCGCTCCAGCGGCAAGACCCAATTGCGTGGCAGCCTTTCGGTGGATGAACTTTCCGCGACTGCGGGACTCTATCCCAATCCCCTTGGCGGAGCCCTGTCCGGTGCCTTTCGTCTGGACAAGGCCAAGGCGGGCGAGTCGCTGCAGTTTAGCGCCGAGGGGGATTGGCAGCATCCTTCCGGGCTGCCGGAAATCCTGGGCCGGATGGCTGGGGACAAAGTGCATGCCTCAGTGCGCATGCAGGCGGACGATGATCGAGTGCATATAGAGGAAGCCAGTGTGCGTAGTGACGCTGGGACGGTTAGCGGCAGCGGATGGCAAAACAGGGCAGACCGCCGCTTCAAGCTCGTTGCGAATACAAAGCTGAAGGACTTGGAGAAAGTTTCAAGCACCCAGTCTCTTCAGGGCATCGGCGGTTCCTTGGACATGTCTACCCATTGGGAGGGCACACCCGACAACTTTTCCTCAACGGGTGATGCTGACCTGAAAGGTCTGTCATGGGACCGACTGGCCGTGAAGAGCACCAAGTTAAAGTTCAAGGGGGAGCATTTGCCCGGTGCGCCTGAGGGAACGCTTATGCTTTCCATGTCGAATGGCAAGAAAGGACCCTCGCTGGACGGCAGTCTATCTTATCGCTATCAAGATCGGGTGCTGCACGTCGAAAAAGCAAAATTCAAATCGTCCAAGAACCGGGTGGAGGGGAGTCTTAAATACCATGCCGATTCAGGCGAATTCTCATCAAGCGCAGACTTTGCACTGCCTGGGCTGAAGGACCTGTCGCAGCTCTTGAGTGTTGACCTTTCGGGCAGCGTCCAAGGCAGGGTGGTTGCCTCGAAGAAGGGGGATGACCTTGACGTGACGCTGCGGGGAAAGGCCGAGAAACTGGCGACGCCCTGGGGTTCCATCGGTCTGCTCGATGCGAATGGGTCCGTGGTCGACATCCTCCGCAAACCTTTGGGCAACGCCAAGATTAGTGCGGCCGAGGTTGGTTCTGGAGGGTTGCAGTTGGGCAAGGCGGACATATCCCTGTCTGGCGATGGTGCTTCTGTATCAGCGAGGACGGTGCTTTCTGGACGTTACCAGAAGAATGAAACTGCGGCATTCATACCTTTTCAACTCAAGGCCGCCACGAGCGCCATGTTCCCAAAGCAGGAGTTCAACGTGAGCGAGGCGACAGGGCAGCTTGGTGGTCTGGATTTCTCGCTTACCGGACCGGCACATATCCGCGCTGTTGCAGGGGGGTATGCGCTGGACAATACGGGTTTTCATTTTGGCGGCGGTGGGGGGGAGGTGGCCCTAGAGACTTCCCCGCGTGGAATCCATGCCGTGTCTTCTTGGAAAGACATTCCCTTGTCGGCGGCGGCGCTGGCGGCGGGCGGCAGTCTTGAAGGCAGCACCAGCGGCTCCCTTGCTGTGGAAGGCCCGCTTCAGGCACCGAAATGTCACCTCGATATGCAGCTCGCAAAGATCAAAAAGATGGGTTCACAGAAAGGGCCCGGTCTGGACGCGTCGATTAAGGCAGTGCATGAGGGAGGGTGGACCAGCGCCGAGATTTCGTCGACACTGTTGGATGCGGCCAAAGCTAGCGTATCTGCCCGTGTCCCTTTGAACCTCTCGCTCTCCCCCCGGGTCTTTGCAGTCCGGGAACAGGAGGCCCTTCAGGCCGATGCCGATGTGTCCTGCGATCTCGCAGCAGTGGCGGTGCTGATGAACTGGTTGAACGACCTGCCGCAAGGGACGGTGACCGGAAAGTTCCGGCTGGCCGGCACGGTGGAGGCACCCAAAGTGTCCGGCGAGTTGAACCTGAAGGATGGGGGATATGAAAACCTTGTCTACGGGGCGGTCCTTAAGGACCTTCGGGTTCATCTTGTCGCCGATGGCAGCGCCGTGCGCATTGCCGAGTTTAGCGGCACTGACGGTGACAGCGGGAGGCTTTCCGCCACAGGGCAGATGGAAGTCGATTTCGCCAGGAGTCATCCCTTCCGGGCCGATGTGACTTTGAACAGGATGCGCTCACTTCGGACCGAATACGGAACCGCCGTTCTGAGTGGACAGCTTCAGGTTTCGGGTTCGATGGCCAAGGCGACGCTGAAGGGCAGTGTTACCGCCGATGAGGGTGATTTTAAGCTGCCTGAACGTATGAACGCATCGAAATCGACGAAAGTGGAGTTCACCGACAAGAACGCGGCGGCAACGCCTCCCGTGATAACGGAGACGGGCACGGCCAAAATGCCCGCCATTGCGCTTGACATGTCAGTTTCCATACCGGGGCGGATAACCGTGCGGGCTCCTGTGCTCGAAACGGAATGGAACGGCGAAACTCGGTTCCTTGGCACACTTAAGGAACCGCGCGTGGAGGGAGAACTGCGCGTCCGGCGGGGCTATTTGGACCTTCTTGGACAGCGCTTTTCCCTTGCGGACAGCACGGTGGGTTTCGCCAACGGCGATACCCGGACACCTTATCTAAACATGACCGGGGTTTGCATGGCCAACGGCATCACGGCGCGGATACAGCTTTCCGGACCACCCTCGGACGCGCAGTTGACCCTTTCATCAGACCCGCCTTTGCCACAGGATGAAATCCTTTCCAAGCTTCTTTTCCGAAAAGGAGTGTCGCAGGCCTCCCCGCTGCAGGCCCTTCAGATCGCTCGGGCCGCATCCATGTTCTCAGACCGGCTCAGCCTGGGCCAGTTGCTCACTGGCAGTCTTAAACTGCCAGGCGTGGACCTCTTCGACATACGGACCGGCGAAAAGGTGGACAAGACGGTCGTCGGCGTCGGCAAATATATCAATGACAAAATTTATGTCGAGGCCGAGCAGGGCGCGACCGCTGATTCCGGCCGTGTCTCTGCCCAGGTGGAAGTCACGCCGGGGGTGTCTGTGAAAGCGGATGTGGGTGCGCGAAACCGCGGCGGAGTAGGCATCATGTGGAAGAAGGATTATTGAGGCGAATCACCGGGGCCTCCGGCCAGCTCTTGATTGTGCGCACGCCCTTGCGGCGATGACTCCGTTGGAAACAGAAGTGCGCCTGGCATGAATGCCACTGATGTCGGAGCAGGGGCCGTCGTCAGGGTATAAGGGCTCCGGCCATCAACAGCGCGCCGGTGGTGACCACATCCTCCTCCAATTCGCAGGGTGCCAGCAGATACATTCCCCGGTAAGGTCCAAATGCGCGGGTTTCCAGCGCCTCATGAAGGGGAACCAAGAGCACGTCGCCCATCAAGGCAACGCCGCCACCCAGGGCGATGCGTTCGGGGTGAAAAAGGGTGACGAGATTGGCCATGGCCAAGGCGACCGTGTCCGCGACGTGCCTGAGCTCTGAAAGGGCATATGCATCGCCCGCCCGCGCGGCTTCGGCCAGCATGGCGCAGGTAATGTGCCGGGCATCCCCTAGGGCGAGCTGATGGAGTGGCGCGTCCGCGACGAGGGACGGAAGCGCGCGCAGTCGGCGCTCAATGGCCCAACCTGAACAGAGGTTTTCCAGCTTCTCCGAGGCGCCGGGCACAGATGCGGTCCAGTCGGGAACCCAGACGTGGCCAATCTCGGCCGCGCCGCGGCCTTGGCCGTTGTAGAGCTTACCATCGACCACGAGCGCTCCGCCGATGCCGCTGCCGATGTTCATGTAGAAGAAGTTCTTCGTGCCGCGCCCCAGGCCCTTGCAGTATTCCGCCCAGCCTGCGGCGTTCGCATCGTTCTCAATGACGGTGGGGAGTCCATGACGCTCTTCAAACCAGCTTTTCAGTTCCACCCCTTCCCATCCCTGAATCTGGTGGGATACAAGCACCCGGCCGGTCGCCGCCTCTACAGGCCCGCCAAAGCCGATGCCAATGGCCTTTGGTTCCCGGCCCTCTTTTCGCGCATGGGCGACAAGGTCGGGCACGGAGTGACTGAACCACTCAAGAATTCCCTCAGCACCGCGGCTACGGTCCACGCTGGCGCGTAGCACCCTGACAATGGACCCGTCCGACAGGCCTTCGGTCGCCTGCAGTTTCGTTCCGCCTATTTCCAAGCCCAGCACTGAATGCGTAGCCGCCATGACCCTATAGAACTCCTGTTAAGTGATGAAGAACCCGGCGACTCAGTTTAGCCCGGTTGCTTTTCGGTATCAACGCTGGCCTTTATTGTTTGTCCTCAGGCAGCACGCCCAATGCGCCTGAAAGGAAGAAAAGGAGCTCCGGGAGGTCAAGTTCATGGGCACCCCCATGCAGGACCAGTTGGGCCTGCCTTGGAACTCCGGCAGCCTCATAGGCAGCCTTCAGCTCAGAGAACGCACCTTTTGCCAGGACCGGGTTGAACTGGTTCGGGGGCTCTTTTTCACCTATCTGGCACTGAAGCTGCCGTGGGGCTGTCAGCGAATAGATGTCGGGGAAATCGACCAATTCGCGGAGACCGTCCTCTTTCCAGCACAGGCAGTGGTTCTTTTCCAACTGGCTCATGTAGGTGAGGAAGCCGGCGCTGACGGTGGCGCGCATGCGCGTGTCCATGGCGCCAAGCCACATGCTCATTTCCCCGCCCAGGGAAAGGCCGGCGCAGCCCATTCGGCCAGGGTCCACCTCAGGAAGGGCTGCAAGGTAGTCCACGGCACGAAGGAGTTCAAACAACCGCTCGCCCATCAGGGTGCGGTTCTTGTCCCGGACCTCGTGCTGGCCCACGTTCATGGTGAGGGTCACAAAGCCGCGGTTGGCCAGTTCATGGGCGTAGCCCTTGTACCTTTCATCGCCGTCAAAGAGTTTTTCACTTTCCGTGGCGTGACCCGGTATGCACACCACGGCGGGAAAACGCTGTCCGGGCAGACCCAGGGGGAGGGTAAGTATGACCGGGACTTCGTGTCCGGCGTTGCAGTCCAGCATCAACTGCCGCTTGGAGTATCCCTGTTGCTGCGATTCGCCCATAACACGGGCGCCAGGGACATGGACCGCGTGGTCTTTCATAAGGTCTTCGATGCGGAGCACTTTCAACAGTTCGGAACGCACGGCACTCTGCCATGCGGCGAGTTCTATGTTGTCCTTGGCGGTGCATCGCAGCGCGCGCCAATCTCCGGGACAGGCATCGGCGGGCACGGCTTTCCCACCGGGCAGCACCGGACGGACCTTGAGTGAAACCGTGCTGGCCGGTTCAAGATGCAGCGGATAGCTCCAAAGTTGAGCGCCCGTAAGCTCTTCTTCCTTGCCGTCGGCAAGGGCGAGGATGTACTTGCTGTTTTCCTCGACGGTGTACCATTCGGGGAACTGGTTGATGCGTGGATAATCGAGCGGCATGTGGAAGTAGTCTAGGTGGCGGGGACGGTCAAAGCGCAGTGTGCCGTCCCACGCCCAGTGTGCCGAGAGGGAAATGATGAGTCCGCCCTGCCCGTCCGGAACGGCCCCAACGCCCATGTCTTTGCGCCAAGGCGCGGCCGTGATGCCCTGTGTCAGGTACATGGCATACATCATCATCGTGCGGGCCGAATTGCCGTCTCCGTACCAGGCCTCCAGAATGCCGTCGGGGCGTTGCTTTTCCAGGATGAACGGGGCCGACTGTTCCACCCAGGAAAGGGTCTTCGCGCAGGGGATGCGGTTCATTAGGTTCAGCGCGCTCTCGATGCTGTCGGCATAGCCGTCCGCACTGCCCCGCTCCCAGTTGGCACCGAGGTATCGGTAAACGTTGGTGACGGCCTTTTCAGTGGCTTCGCGGTAGGGCGCATGGTCATCCACCAGGCCAACGGTGTAAATGGCGTCATAGACGTAGCCCCAACTGTCATTGGTCAGTTCCCAGCTCTGCTCGCCGGTGCTGACTTCAAAACCGT
Source organism: Candidatus Hydrogenedentota bacterium (assembly GCA_903893795.1). Lineage (GTDB taxonomy): Bacteria > Hydrogenedentota > Hydrogenedentia > Hydrogenedentales > CAITNO01 > CAITNO01. The sequence continues at coordinate 162,703 of CAITNO010000099.1, forward strand.
TGGGCATCATGCCGTCTTCATTGCGCCCCTTTTCGAGGATCAGGTCTATGAGGCGGTGCAGGGGGACCCGGTAGGCTTCGCGCTTGTCGGCATTTTCCCGCGAGGCGATTACGTAAACCTCGGACAGTCCGCCCAACGCCTCGCACCCGTGGTCGCGCAGGGGGATGCGCTCCAGGCCGAGGTGCTCCTTCTTCAGGAGATAGTAGTCGGCAATACGGTAGGCGTGTTCCTTGTACGACCCGTCATGGGTCATCCAGTACAGGCGGCTCATAACCTGCATGAGGTTGCCCAGAATCTCAATGTTTTCAGAGGGCAGTTTGCCATAGGGCGTGTCCACCTCGGCATGCTTCCAAATATCGTCCACCAATTCGCGCATGCGGTCCAGCCAGGGCCCAGGGCCGAGCCATTCGCTAATTGGCATCAGCCCGTCTTTCGCGTACTCGGACGCACCGAAGAGAATCTCCTGCAGGTTTGGCGATTTGTCCAGGAATCCCTGTGTTGCAAAATCATAGGTGTCGGGGAGGGAGTCCAGACGCGGAGTAAGGCGCCGCTCGGTTTCCAGAATGGCCAACGCGGTCTTTTGCAGATGAAACTGGCCGGTGACACAGGCGGTGAGCAGCAGGTAGGGATAGTTGTCGGCAGCGCAGTCCTTGGAGTTCCAAAAACGGTCCGCATTAAGACGACGGGGCAGTAGCCCCGTTGTGGGGTCGGCCTGCTTGAGCCAGCCGTCGGCATAGTTGAGACAAAAGGAAATCAACTCGCGGGTGCGCAGGCCGTTCTTCGCCGCCTGCTCCTCTTTTGAAATGGTGGCGATTGCCTGAGTTTGGATAACGGCCATGAGCGTGACAGCAAAGAGAATTTGGTGCAGCATCTTTCAGTTCCTCAAAATGTCCTCAGACTACCCGCAACTGCGGCAAGGAAAAAGCGCCAGTCGGGACACCGGCAGTTCCAGCATGGCTATTTTGGGACGACGTATATCCAACGGTTGGCGAATTGAGGCACAGCATGGACCTGGAGAATGCCGTCTTGGAGACTTGATTCCAGCGTTTCGCCGCGGCTGCCGGGCTTGGCACCTTCCACAACGACTTCCACGGTACCGGTCAACACGGGCGCAGGTATGCGGAGATTTCCCTCGCCGGAATAGAACAGTTCCAGCGCGGCCCCATGGTCCACTTTGCGGTTCGGGGTGACGGGAGCCCAAGCCACAAGTGGCATGGGCTTGTCTGCGAACTCTGTGACCGTTCCGTCCACTGAAATTCTTTGGGAATCGGAACCGCAGAAGGCGATCAGCCGCTTCTGATCATCCACGCGGAAGGTGGTGGTGAGGCGCCCGTTATAGGTGACCTCATGCCCATTGACCTTGAACGCTTCCACGGCCGTGCGGTCGTTGGGCAATGTGATGTGCTTCATGATTTCGGCGTCCTGGTCCTGTTTCCGGGCAAAGCCGCCGGGCCAGCATTCCTCAACAGAACGCAGATGGGGAGCGAGGGACACGGCACCGTTGGGGAAGCGGCAGGCGAGATAGTTGGTGGTTCGGGACAGGTATTCGGTGTTGTCGTTATGGCCGCTGAAGGTGCCGGTGGGGGCATAGGCGCCAAGGGAAGTGAGGATTTCAAACCATTGGCGGCTCTCGTAGCCCAAACTGGCTGCCTGATCATCACGGGGCCGGAAACCCAAGGAGGTGAAGCTTCCGCCGTTGGGGAGCGTCTTGCGCGTGCCCACAATGTGTTTGCCAGACCGGGCGACCACTTCCGTGCCTTCGCCAATTTCGAGCGGATAGAGTCGGTCCACCACAAAATCGGTGAGCACGGTCATGGTAGGCACCGTTGAAAGGGGGCCTTCAAAACTTATCTCTCGACCGGGGCCCACAAGGCCGTCGTCCACGCGGGGGGTATGGGCACAACCGGACAGCGCCGACCAGGCAGTACCTGCGGGGTCACCGTCCGAATCGAGGATGGGCGGTGGACCAGACCAAATGACGCGTCCGCCGCCCTCAGCCATTTCGCGCATCATCGAAAGGAGTTTCTTCGAGGGGAAGGGCTCGAACAGCGTTACCAGTGTGGTGTAGCGGCAGCCGGCGATGTCAATGCCGCCATTGGTCACCTGCCCCATTTCAAGCAGCTTTGCCTGGGTGATCTGGTTCGCATAGCCGTACTGGGTGGTCCAACTGCCAAAGCGCTCACTTGTGGCAACAAGGTCGAGCGGATAGAGCATAAAAACCGACACGTCACGGTGCTCCATGTCCTGTACCATGCTGTGATAGGGGACGCCCGCGGCGCCGAATGCCGTCTGCACGGCGCTTCTTCGCTCGCTGACGAGGTCGGGCATGCCCCAGTGGGCGCCATAGGAATAGGGCACCTCGTTGATGCTTCCCGTGGAGCAGGCCAGGGCAAGGGCGTAATAGTTTCGGTCCAGCCAACCGCCTTCGGCGTGGTCGTTGCCGTTGCCGGTCAGGAAATCCCCCCACTTGAAGTAGTCGGCGCAGGCGGCCGACGCCTGCTGCACCGTGCAGGACCAGACAAAGTTGGAGGTGTATTCATACTGGTGGGCAGTCCCGTGCGACTGGCCGGTGTTCCATTTGTCGATGGTGGGGCTTTCGGCCCAGGTGGCATGGGCGCGCGCCTCCAGGCGGTAGCCCATGCGCTGCTCCATGTGGCGTTTTGCGGCGGCAAAGAGGTCCACAACACCGTCCTGAAGCAGGCTGTAGTAGCGGGAACGCAGAAGGGCCGTGCGCTGGATGTCTTCCGGCGCGGCTCCTAGGACATGCGAAATGTCCTGTTTAGCCGAGAGGTCGTTTTCAGCATCCTCCTGGCCGAAGACAAAGTAGACCATCCATTTTGCGAAATCCGCGTACTGCGGGCCGTACTTGTCCGCGTATCGTTTGGCGAAACCGGGGCTGACATAGCGCAGGGCAAATTCACCGTTGTCATGGTGGCTAAAGTAGCCCCAGTCCTGCTGTATGTGCATTTCATCGCTGTAGAGTGCATTGAGCTTGACCCCGGCATCGGCATAGCGGTCGCAGAGGTGTTCAAGATAGGGGAGGGCCTTGTCGCTGAAGTAGTCCATCTCGGGCGTGCGGTAGCTTTGCAGCACCATCACGCGGTCGCGTCCGTCCGCTTTTCCGCTCCCGTGAACCCGGACTCTCACGGAACGGTACTCGGTGGTGCCCCGGGTGACATTGTCAAAGACCTCGACCTGTGCCGTATCGCTGATGTCCACGATGTCTTCGGGGTTTACGGCGATATGATTGGTGCCGTGCAGGATATTCTGGCGGAAGGCAAAGACGCGGACGCCCGCGTCTTCAATGGAGATGGGTCCCTTGTTGTTCGACCAGCCCTGCTGGCGCCAGAGTTCAACGCTGTAGTCGCCCGTCTTGGGGTCCCTCAGTCCTTTTCGGTAGTGCATCCAGAGGCCCTGTTCGCCCGTTTCCTTCGTGTAGGCCGGTCCAATTTCGAGGGGGCTGAGGAGGCTCAATTCCAGTCCGATGCCATACTGGGCCGTAAATGTGCTGAGTTGCGCGATCCGCTGGATGTACTCGTCGGTGTCTGGAGTGAGGCGGCGGGGTTTGTTCCCATCGCCGGGGCGATATTGGGCGAAGAAGTGGTCAAAGGCGACAATCAGCGTGCGCTGACCGGAAGTCTGGGCGCGCTCGCAGATCTGGCGGAGACTTTCTTCATGCTTCTCCGCGCTGAGACTGAGGTTGACGGGATTGTCCGGGTCGGCCAAGCCTTCCAACTGTTCGTCGTTGACGAGAATAATGCAGGACTTTGGAATCATGAAGGCCCAGGGGCCGGGATAATTGACCAGGTCCCCCGTGTACAGATTCTCGGGGGGCCTTGGCGGAGTCGGTTCATCCGCGTGGACGGCGCAGGGGGCAAGAGACAGCGCCAATGCTACCAGGAGTGCCTGCGCGGTTCGTGATTGCATTGATGTGAAGATAGACCCTGCTGCCATGGACCGATACTCCTGTGCGTTTTCCGTTGTGAAACCGTTGCCGATGATAACGATACAGGCGCTTTGATGCAATGCCTTCGGGCACGCCGGCAAGAAGGCAAAAGCGCTGAGCGGACAGCAATGGCGCGGACCCGCCCCGTTCGGCTAAAATACGGTCCGAGGGACATGTCCGATGGATGCGGCAGTAATCGGCTCAGATGATCAGGTAATCATCGAAACGCTTGGCGCAGAGATTGAAGCGCTGGGGTATGAAGCCGTATATGCCGTCAACGGGCTGGACATCATCGAGGCGATTGGTCACGAGTGCCCCGCGTTGGTGATTATCGACGCGTCTATCCTCGTGGTCAGCGCCTACGCGTGCTGCCAAGAATTGCGCCGGGACCCGACGCTCCCCAAGACGCTGCCCATATTCCTGCTGACGGACAATGAAACCAATCCACGAATTCTCTCCAAATTTGGATTCACGGACATCTTTCCCAAACGGCACCTGTTTAATGACCTGCGTGAGCTTCTTGCGCGAAACTCTCTCAAATAGGAAGGGCCGGACGCGTTTGCCGCATCCGGCCAGATGGTGAGCCTCAGTGTCTATTTGATGACGATTTCCCGGTTTTGCTTGGAGGAGAGGTAAATCGCGTCGATAATCTTCTGGATTCGCAGTGATTCCTCCGGCTGAACCATGACCGGCAGGTCTTTTTCAATACATTCGCAGAAATGGCGCACTTCGCGGCGGTGCCCGTCGTCTTCGGTGAGCCAGTCCCAAGTGGTGTGGTTTAACGCGTCATGGTCGGCGCCGAAGTACCCAAGCGGGTTGGTTCCCACGCCGCCCTTGTCGCCGAGAATGTAAAGATTCTCCGTTTCCTGGGCGATGTTGGCGGCCCAGGACACCTGCATCTGCATGGTCACGCCGCCCTCAAAACGGATGAACGCTGTGGCGTAGTCCTCAACATCGAACTCTTTGGGCGGATAGGGACGGCCCCATTCGGCGTTGAACAGGTTTTCACGGTCTCCAAACTTGCGGTAGACCTTGCCGCTGGCGGCAACGGGCTTGGGGCAGCCCATGAGCCACACGCACAGGTCCATCATGTGCACGCCAATGTCGATAAGCGGGCCGCCCAGCGACTCTTTGGCAATGTGGAACTTGCCCCAACCGGGGATGCCGCGTCGGCGGAGCCACTTGGTTTCGGCGGTGTAGATTTCGCCGACAGCGCCGCTGTCGATAACTTCCTTGAGTTTCTGCGCGCGGGCTTCAAAGCGCATGTGCTGCGCCACCATGAGCTTTTTCTTGGCGGTCTTGGCCGCCTTTATCATGGCGAGGCATTCTGCGGTGTTCATCGCCATGGGCTTTTCCACCAGGACATTTGCCCCGGCATTGAGCCCTGCAATGGTTGCCGGGGCATGGACGCGGTTCTGGGTGCAGACATCGATGATGTCGAACTCGTGCGACCGAAGCATGGTCTTGTAGTCCGCGTAGGTCTTGGCCGCGCGGCACTGGGCCGCCTCGGTCTCCCGGCGTTCCTTGACGAGGTCGCATACGCCGACCACCTGAACGCGCCCCTCCTCCTCCAACTGCCGCCAATAGGGCAGATGCTGTTCCCGGCATATTGCGCCGGAGCCGATAATGCCGACCTTCAGTAATTTGCCTGCCTGTGCCATAAAACGCTCTCCCTGGATTGATGTGGTGTGTGATGCCAGTGGTTTTGCCCGTCGGCACGTAGGACGGCCTTTCGGGAATGGCGTGATGATAATTCATGACCGTGCCGCGGTGCCACTGCGGCGGCGGGGGTGAAACATCTGTTTACTTCGGCCGGTCCAATCGCTATGATAGAGACGCTTCGTGAAGATGAGGGCATGCCGGTACTCTCCGGCCCCCTGTACCATTAAACCCGAGCATCAGGCTCAATCGGAAAAGGAGAAACCATGACGCACAAAGCCATTATTGTCACCCTGTGCGCGCTCGTTGCAGGCGCAGCCTTCCTTGCACTACCCGCCGGTGCGCAGGACGCCCCCAAGGGTTGCCCGACGGCAGAGTCCATTGGCTGGCACCTGGGTTGCCAGGCCTACAGTTTCAACCGGTTCACCTTCTATGAGGCCATTGACAAGACCGCATCCCTGGGCCTGAAGTGGATCGAGGCCTATCCCGGCCAGCGCCTGAGCAAGGACCTGCCCGAGTCCGTCAAGTTTGACCAGAACCTTTCGGCCGACTTGCAGAAGGAAGTGCTCGCCAAACTGAAAGCGGCAGACGTCACACTGGTTAACTACGGTGTGGTTGGGCTTTCCAAGGACGAGGCGGACGCCCGCAAGACCTTTGAGTTCGCCAAGGCCATGGGTATCAAAACCATCGTTTCCGAGCCTGCCCCGGCGGCCCTGCCCGTGCTCGACAAGCTTTGCGCAGAATTCGACATCAACATTTCCATTCACAATCACCCGAAGCCCTCCACCTACTGGGACTACAAGAAGGTGCTTGACGCGACCAAGAGCGTGAGCAAGCGCATCGGTTCCTGTTCCGACACCGGTCACTGGTGCCGCTCGGGCATCTCTCCGGTCGAGGCGATTACCGCCCTCGCCGAAGCGGGCCGTGTGAAATCGCTGCATTTCAAAGACCTGAACGAGTTCGGCAATCCCGAAGCCCATGACGTCGCATGGGGCACGGGCGTGGCCAATTCCAAGGCCATCCTGGCCGAGTTGTACAAGACCGGATTCAAGGGAGTTTTCTCGATTGAATACGAGTACAACTGGGACAATTCGGTTCCTGACATCGCGGTGTGCGTCGCCAATTTCGAGAAGCTGGCGCAGGAAATCGTGGCCGCAAACAAGAAGTAGAGATTATTATATGCCAAGGCCCCCGATGCTCTGCGTCGGGGGCCTTGCTTGTCTATTCAGTGGAGATTGGGCTTGGCGCAGACGATGGGTAGGAATAGCAGGTCTCGTTCTTCCCGTTCGGGAAGGGAACCCTCCTCTACGTTGCTGCCTGTGAACATGCACCAAGGTGGCACCAATGAGTGCCAACCGCTATTCTTTTACCGGTACTGCCGCGCCCAGTCTTCCATGCGCAGGTCCTCGCAGCGCATGCGCCATCGAATCAGCTCTTCGGCGGCAACACGGCATACCTCGCTGTATTCCGCCCGTCCGGCGAGATTGGTGAATTCGCCCGGGTCTTCCTGGAGGTCAAAGAGCACGGCAGGCAGGGTGCTCTCCCCAAAGATGACGTACTTGTACCGTGCATCACGGCGCACCCAGAGGCGACATTCCGCGGGCCGGGCGGTCGAGGGTTCGGCCAGGAGGTTGTGGTAGTAAAACTCAAAGTACGCGGCGGGTTTTCCGGAGGCATGGTCGTTTCCTGCCACAAGCGGCAGGAGGGATGTGCCCTGCGCGCGTGGCAGGGGGAGCAGGTTAAGAAAGTCGCATATCGTTGGCGCGAGGTCCACGTTTTCCACCAGGTCCGCACGACGGGAACCGCGGGTCTTGTTCGCCTCGGGCCTGGGGTCACGAATAATCAGTGGCACGTGCATGGCCTGCTCGTAGAAATGCGGCTTGCCGGACAGGTAATGGTCTCCGAGATAGGTGCCGTGGTCCGCGCCGAAAACAATGAGCGTGTTGTCCCACTCACCGCTTTCCCTGAGTGCGTTCACGAGTCTGCCGACACAGGCGTCCAACTCCGTGACCATGCCGAGATAGCAGGCCCGCACTTCGCGCCAGATCAGTTCGTCCAAAAACTCCTGCTTTCCCGAATCGGGCTTCATGCGCGGGAAGTAGGGATGCGGGGTGTCGCGTTCTGAGGCCTGGCGAACGGGTTCGGGTACGCTTTCAGGCGGATACATGTCGTTGTACGGGGCCGGGGAGAGGTAGGGCGGATGGGGCTTGATGTAGTTTACATTGAGGAACCAGCCCTTGCCTTGTTTCTCGGATATGAAATCAATGGCTTTGTCCGTGAGGAAATGGGCTTCACTGTCCTCGGCTTTGTAGGGTGCGGGATAATGGCAGGGGAGGTGGCCGTTCAGGTCATCGTTGGGAACCACGGTGCTGCGCATTCCATGGCGGTCGCACTGTTCCGGGGGATAGCCCTTCTCGCGAAGACTGGCAAACCATTCGGGGGAATCGTATTCGTGGTCCAACACCACTTGATAGCCGGGAAGAAAGTAGTCATAGGAAAGCGAACTGCGATGGGGATGGTCCGCCGCAAGGTTGCGTGGGTCAAGGGCATAATCGTTGTAGCCCGCAATGCCGGGGTCAAGGCCCTGCCTGCGCAGCCACATGCCCAGGTTGTCCTCCGGGTCGACCAGGGGGGTCATGTTGTCGACCGTACCGGTGGAGCACATGTAGCGCCCCGTGTGGATGGACATGCGGCTCGGCGCGCAGGGGGAAGCCTGGCAGTAGCAACGCTCGAAGAAGACGCCTTCGCGCATAAGCGCGTCCAAGTGGGGCGTCTTTACCAGTTTTGCCCAGGGTCCAAAGAGGCACTCAGGACGAAACTCGTCGGAGAGAATGAAGAGCACGTTCTTAGGAGTATCCACCGCTTTACCTCTTTCCATCATTCCCATGCTTCCCATTACTCCCATTTCGAAAGGAAAACCGGGGCCGGGCGAGTTGCCCGACCCCGGTTTTACGTGCTGCTAGGTCTGGGATCAGGCCCAGGTCATTGCCGAGGGCTTTTCGAAAATGACGCTCTGCTTCAGGAAGGTGACCGCCTTGGTCAGGCCTTCCCTGCTGGACATGATGCTGTCTTCGTGCTCGATGCTGATGGCGCCATCGTAGCCAACCATGCGCAGCGTCGAGAAGAAGTCGTTCCACCACTTCTGGTCGTGGCCGTAACCGCAGGTCCGGAAGACCCAGGAACGGTTGATCTCGTCGTCATAGCGCTTGTAGTCGTTCACGCCGTTCACGGCCGCATTGGTCGCGTGGACGATGGAATCCTTCGCATGCACGTGATAGATGGCCTTGCCGAGGGCCTTGACGCACTCGCAGGGCTCCATGCCCTGCCAGAAGAGGTGGCTGGGGTCAAAGTTGGCGCCAAGGCTCGTGCCGCATTCCTTGCGGAGCCGAAGCAGCGTCTCGGGGTTGTACACGACGAATCCCGGATGCATCTCGAAGGCGAATTTCACGCCGTGGTCCTTCAGGAACTGCGCCTGCTTCTTCCAGTAGGGGATCACCACTTCGTTCCACTGGTAGTCCAGCACCTGGAGGTAGTCGGGCGGCCATGCGCAGGTCACCCAGTTCGGCAGGGTCGCCTTTTTGTCGGAACCCGGGCAGCCGGAGAATCCGTTGACGACCTTCACGCCGAGCAGCTCGGCGAGCAGGATCGTTTCCGTTTCCACTTCCGCGTTGGCCTTCGCGTAGGCCGCGTCGGGATGGATCGGGTTGCCGTGGCAGCTCAGGGCGCTGATTTCCAGGCCCTCGCCCTTGAGCAGGGCAAGCAGTTCTTCACGTTTCGGTTTGGAGGCAAGCAGTTCCTTGCGGGGGCAGTGCGGGTCTCCGGGATAGTTGCCCGTGCCCAACTCGACCGTCTGGAGGCCCAGCGGCCGGATAATGTCCAGCACTTTTGTCAGCGGCTTGTCGCTGAACATCGCAGTCAGCACACCAAGTTTCATTTCATAGCTCCCTGTCGTGGTCTCCAACGTTCTCTGAAAGGCGCCCCGCACCCAAGTGCGGGGCGCCCAAAAAGTCAATCTTGTCCGGGTGTCACACCTTTTCCCACTTCTTCGTCTTGGCGGCCTTCTCGACCGCTTCAAGCACGCGCTGGCACTTGACGGCGTCTTCGAAAGTCGGGAAGTTGCCCTTCTTCGCCTTCAGGCCGCAAAGGAATTCGTACAACTCATGCACGAACAGGTGTTCGTAGCCGATGATGTGTCCCGAGGGCCACCAGTTGGCGACATATGCGTTGCCGGGGTCGCAGGCCTGCACCTTGCGGAAGCCCTGGAGCGTGGGGGGGTCGTTCCGGTTGTAGTATTCGTAGACGTTCATGTCTTCCTGGTTCCACAGCACCGAGCCTTCGCTGCCGTAGATTTCGATGGAGTTGAAGTTGCGGCGGCCCGGCGCAAAGCGCGTGGCTTCAAAGGTCGCCAGCGTGTCCTTGCCCTTGATGCGGCCGATGAACACCGCCGCGTCGTCCACGTCCACCGTGTCCATCTTGCCGGTCTCTTTGCCGGCCGTGCCCGAAATGCCGCCCGTGTCGGCCGACACCACGCGGCGCTTCTTGATGAAGGTCTGGAGCGCCGAGGTGACCTCGACCACATCGCCCACCAGGAACTGGCACAGGTCGGTGATGTGCGCGCCGATGTCGCCGAGCGCGCCCGATCCCGTGTGTTTCTTCTTCAGACGCCACACCATCGGGAAGTTCGGGTCCACAATCCAGTCCTGCTGATAGGCGGCCCGGAAGTGGAAGATGTGTCCCAGTTTGCCCGAAGTGATGAGGCCCTTGATCGCCTGGACGGCCGGTGCGAAGCGGTAGGAGAAGCCGCACATGTGCGCAACTTTGCCTGCCTTCACCGCGGCAAGCATTTCCTCCGCATCCTTCAGCGAATTGGCCAGGGGCTTCTCGCTGACGATGGCTTTGCCCGCCTTCGCGGCTTCAATCGCCACGGGGGGGTGCAGCCAGTTCGGCGTGCAGATGTCCACGATGTCGATATCGGGACGGTTGACAACTTCCTTCCAGTTGTCCGAGGTCTCCTCCCATCCCCATTTCTCCTTGGCAACGCTCAGGTCTTCGCCCGGAGCGCCGCAGACGACCTTCAGCACCGGCGTGAAGGGCGGGTCAAACATGGCACCCACCTGCCGCCAGCCGTTGCTGTGCGTCTTGCCCATGAACTGGGCACCAATCATCGCGACATTCACCGTCTTCTTTGCCATGGCTATCCCTCCTAGTGGTGATGGCATTTCGGTTGCGTTCGAAGCGCCGTCCACCCGGTCACAGACCGGGCGGGGAAACGCCCGTTTCTCACAGCCCGCAACGATCCATGAGATTATCCAGTTTTCAACAAAGAATCAACTCTTCGCAACTATTTTCTTCACTTCGGCAAATATGGCCTCCGTTTGACTTAATTCCGGCTGGCAACTCATACTATGTCAGAGTGAATGCGGTCGCCCGGACACGGGCCGGGAATAACGAGGTATAGCATACATTCGCCGAGAGACGCATGAGGAAAACAGGCTTCGAATGTCTCAGGTCGCGGCGAAGGCGGGAGACGAACGGTTATGGCAGTGCGTGTGATCTATCTGGTGCGCCATGCGCAGCATGATCAGGACAACCCCACCGGGTCCGAACTCGGGGGGGCTCTGACGCCTTTGGGGGTGAAGCAGGCGGAACTGACGGCCAAAATGCTGGCCCAGAAGCCGATCTCGTCCATTCATTGCAGTTCGCTGAACCGGGCCGAAGAGACGGCGCGCATTATAGCCCGCGAATTTCCCAACCTGACCATACAGCCGACGGACCTGCTCTGGGAATGCATTCCCTCGATGACCTCGAAACTGCACGTCGAGATGCCCCATTACACGGCGCAGCAGGTGGCCCAGGACCGCCAGCGGGCCGAGGTCGCCTTCCGGAAGTATTTCAAAGTCGCGAAGCGGGTCGACAAGCACGACCTTATCGTGTGCCACGGCAACATCATCCGGTTCTTCCTGACGCTGATTCTGAAAGCGGAGCAGGGTAGCTGGGTGCGTATGGATATTTGCAACTGCGGCGTGACGCAGGTGATTGTTCAGGCCGAGGGCGACATGGCCATCATGTGCCACAATGACTGGGCGCACATTCCCAAGGAATTGCGGACCTCGACGTTGCGCAGTACCTGAACTTTGGCGTTGGTGGACGCGGCGGGTGGACGCGGCCAAAGGCAAGGCATGGGGAAGAGGGTAACCACGGAATTGCCTGGAGCAGCATAGCCGTAGCCCAAGAACGTTGAGTCGCGCAGTGTTAAGTCCCCCCTCCGAGGGGGGAAGCCACGCAGTGGCGGGGGGTGTATGGCCTCATTGCAGCCTCAAATCTCGAAGCAGGGACGTTCCAACTCTGTGCGTGGGGATACACCCCCCGGCCCTACGGGCCACCCCCCTCCAGGGGGGACCAAGAACGTCCAAGCGCCCAA
>CAITNO010000100.1 GCA_903893795.1 Candidatus Hydrogenedentota bacterium
CCTGCCACGGGACCACCATCTGGGGCGTGGCGTGTCAGGCGGGACGCCTGCGGTACGGGCGGACACGGCTACTCTCCCCGCGGCGCGACGGGCTGCTGCGCGGCAATGCCGTAGTGGGTGATGCCGGCGCCGTTGGCGATGCCCAGCACGCGCATGAGCCGTTCGGTGGGCACGTTTCTGTCGGGCCGCACCATGACCAGCGCCTCGGGGTTTCTGCCCTTGAGGTCCATGAGCGCCGTGCGCAAGTCGGCCCAGTTGGCAACCAATGTCTCGCCGACATACACGCCGCCGCCGTTTTCCGGACCGCCGTCGCCGACGGCGAGGGTGATGGTCATGTCCTTGCGCTCCATCTGCGACGCGCCCTCGCTCTGAATCAGGTCGATGGGCACGGAGGACTGGACCACAAAGGAGGAGGTGAGCATGAAGAAGAGCAACAGCAGCAGCACGACATTGACCATGGAGGTCATGTCCAGCGCGGCACGAACCCTGAGTCCGCTATTGCGCGGAAAGCGCATGGCCTCAGTACTCGCGTTCGCCGTGGCGGCGCGTGAGCAGGTCCATCAGCTCGGATGAGCCGGCCTCCATCTCGGTCACCATGCCCTGCACGCGGGTCACGAAGTAGTTGTAGACGATGAGCGCGGGAATGGCGACCACGAGTCCTGCCGCCGTGGCGACGAGCGCGTTGCCGATGCCCTCGGCGAGGTCGGCCGGGCTCACCTGTCCCCGCGCGTTCTGAATCTGCGCGAAGCACTTGATCATGCCCTGGACGGTGCCGAGCAGGCCCAGCATGGGCGCGATGGTGGCGCAGGTGGCCAGTCCGGAAAGGTAGCGCTCCAGCCGGGGCACCTCAAAACGGGCCGCATCCTGAATGGCCTCGCGGATGTCCTCGCGGGAGCGGTTGTGCTTGAGGATGCCTGCCTTCATGATGCGGGCAATGGGCGCCTTGGACTCGTCGCACTGCTCCAGGGCCTCCTGGACGCGGTCCTGCCGGAGCACCTGGCGCATGGCGTCCATGAATTCGCGCGCATCGACATCGGCCCGGCGCAGCGCCAGGAAACGCTCGATGATGATCGTGAGCGCGACGATGGAGCAAAGCAGGATCGGCCACATCAACACGCCGCCGCGGGCAATCAGTTCGTAGTATTGGTTCAGTCCCATGCGATCATCCGTTCGCGCCGGGCGCCACGTCGTGGCTGACCAGCGTGCCCAGTCCCTTGTCGGTGAATATTTCGAGCAGCAGGCTGTGGGGCACGCGCCCGTCGATGATGTGGGTGCGGCGCACGCCGAAATCGAGCGCCTTGAGGCAGGCGTCGATCTTGGGAATCATGCCGCCCGAAATCACGCCCCGCTGCTTCAAGCCCTCCACGTCCTGCGTGTGCAGCCGGTGGATGAGCGTATCCGGGTCGTTCTTGTCGCGCAGCAGGCCCGGGGTGTCGGTGAGGAAGACGAGCTTTTCGGCCTGTATCGCCGCGGCCAAATCGCCCGCGGCGGTGTCGGCGTTCACGTTCCAGGTGCCGCCGTTCATGTCGGTGGCGATGGGCGCAATGACGGGGATGAGCCCGGCGCCGCAGACGGCCGTGATCACCTTCGGGTTGACGCTGCTGATTTCGCCCACCTGCCCGATATCCTCGCCCTCTTCAAAGGTCTTGCGCGCGCAGAAGAGCCGTCCGTCCTTGCCGCTCAGCCCGACGGCCTCGCCGCCCGCCTGATTGATGAGGTTCACAATGTCCTTGTTCACGCGCCCGGCCAGCACCATCTCGACGACCTCCATGGTGGCCTCATCGGTGATGCGCAGTCCGTTCTTGCTGAATTTGGACTCAATGTTGAGCTTCTTGAGCATGGCGTTTATGGCCGGGCCGCCGCCGTGCACCACGATCGGGTTGAGCCCGAGATAGCGCATCATGACGATGTCCTGCGCGGTGTTCGCGCGCAGGGCCGGTTCCAGCATGGCCGCCCCGCCGTACTTGATGACGACCGTCCTGCCCTCGAACTGGCGGATGTAGGGAAGCGCCTCGATGAGCACGTCGGCTTTTTCAATCCATCGCTGCATGGGTGTCCTCCCGGTGTTCAACTTCTGTAATCCGCGTTGATGCTCACGTAGTCGTGGCTCAGGTCGGAGGTCCAGTACAGGGCCATGCCGGGTCCGGCGCCGAGCGACACGTGCACGTGAATGTCGCGCCGTTTCATCAGCTCCGCCGCATGGGCCTCCTCGAAGGGCGTCGGTGTGCCGTCATGGACAACCTCAAGGCCCTCAATGGAAATGCGCAGATGTTCCTGGCAGAACTCCGCGCCCGAATAGCCCACGGCGCAGGCGATGCGGCCCCAGTTGGGATCCTGCCCAAAGAAGGCCGTCTTGCAAAGCTGCGACTGGGCCACAGCCTTGGCGGCCAACTGCGCCTCGGCGTCGGAATTGGCGCCCTCGACGAGGATCTCGATGAACTTCGTCGCGCCCTCGCCGTCGCGCACGAGCGCCTGCGCCATGGCAATGCAGATCTTCAGGAACACATCGGCAAAGGCGTTGAAGTCGGCCGTGCCCGGTTCCAGCAGGGGCGCGCCGGACTGGCCGTTGGCCAGGCAGAGCAGCGTGTCATTGGTGCTGCTGTCGTTGTCCACGCAGACGCAGTTGAAGGAGTGCTTGGCGCAGTCCGAAAGCAGCGTGCGCAGATCGGCAGCGCGCAGCGCCGCGTCGGTGGTGATAAAGCAGAGCATGGTGGCCATGTTGGGCGCGATCATGCCCGACCCTTTGGCGATTGCGCCGATGCGGACCGTGCCGCAGTCGAGCGGCACTTCCACGGCAATTTCCTTGGGCACCGTGTCGGTGGTCATGATGGCCGCGGCCGCATCGGCGCCGCCCGTGGCGGACAGCGCAACCAGGCAGTCACTGACGCCGTTGGCGATGCGGTCCATCGGCAGGGGCACGCCAATGACCCCGGTGCTGCACACGCACACCTCGGTGATGGCCACGCCGAGCGCCTCGGCCACCATTTCGGCGGTGGTCTGCGCATCGGAAAGGCCCTGCGCACCGGTGCAGGCGTTGGCGTTGCCGCTGTTGGCAAAGAGCGCCCGCGCCGTCTCGCGCACACAGACGCCCTGCGTCCACAGCACGGGTGCGGCCTTCACCTTGTTGGTGGTGAACACGCCGGCCGCGACGGCGGGCACATCGCTCACGATGAGCGCGCAGTCTTTCTTGGTCGTCTGGAGATTCTTGATGTGGGCCGACACGCCCGCGGCGCGGAAACCGCGCGGGGCGCAGACGCCTCCGGTGATGGTGTTCATGGGGCCATGCCTCCATCCTTGGCGTGGGGCAGGCATTCCTGTCTGCCGCACCCGGCCTGAATCCCCCCTTGAGGGGGGTGGCCCGAAGGGCCGGGGGGTGTATGCCCCAGTACGGGCTGCTCATCCGCCTGCGGGCATACACCCCCCGCCCCGCCTGCGGCCGGGCTGCCCCCCTCAAGGGGGGACCAAAACTGCGTCCGAATATTTTGTTTGCGGCCCAAGGCTGCACCGTGTTCAATCGCGTTCATGGCGCCATGCCTCCGTAGCGCAGGCCCATGGTCTCGTCGAGCCCGAACATCAGGTTCATGCACTGCAGGGCCATGCCCGCCGTGCCGCCCATCAGGTTGTCGATGGCGCTCACAATGACCAGGTTGCCCGTGCGCTTGTCCATGACCCAGCCAAAGTCGCAGAAATTGGAACCGCGCACGTGCTTCACCTCGGGGAGCACCCCCTCGCCAAGCACGCGCACAAAGGGTTCGGATTCATAGCGTGCAAAATAGGGCGCCGGATCAAAAGCATGTTCGGGACGTAGCGTGATCGTCGTCAGGATGCCGCGCGTGATCGGCGCCACGTGGGGTGTGAACTGCACCACGGCGCGGAAGCCCAGTTCCTGCTCAATTTCCGGGATGTGCTGGTGGTTGCCGATCTTGTAGGCCTTGAGGTTCTCGTTCATCTCGGGGAAATGGAAAGCCTCGCTTGTGCCCTTGCCCGCGCCCGAAATGCCGGAAATGCTGTCCACCACGATGGGCAGCCCCGGCACCAGCGGCGCCTGTACCGCAGGCGTCTCGCCTGCCCTGGGACCGCCAATCTCCCGATTGGCTCCCGGTACCGCAGGCGTCCCGCCTGCCCCGTCCACATCCAGCAGGGCCCGCACCGGCGTCAAAATGCTAATGGGATAACAACCCGGCACCGCCACAAGCATCGCGCCGCGCAATGCTTCCCGGTACCACGGCACCAGTCCGTACACCGATTCCGGCAGCAGATGCGCGGCCGTGTGATCGGTCTTGTAGTATTGGGCGTAGGCGGCGGTGTCCTTGAGCCGGAAATCGGCCCCTATGTCGATGACCCGCACCCCGGCCGCGCGCAGCGCCGCCACCGGTTCCATGGACGCCTTGCTCGGCACGCCCACAAACACCACATCACACTTCTTCGCAAGCGCTTCGGCGTCAAAGCTTTCGAAGTCCAGCGTGTGCAATTTGCGGAACGCGGGCAGCGCCTCGTCCAGCGTCTCGCCGGACACGCTGGTGGACGCCAGCGCAGTCAGTTCCACGCCGGAATGGGCGGTAAGCAGGCGGAGCAGTTCCCTGCCGCCGTATCCTGTTGCGCCGACTATGCCTGCACGAATCACCAAATGAACCTCCTGAAGGAATGTAAAGCGGCGGTCCTTGGACCGCCGGAAAAATACACCTGTATCTGCAACGATTATACGGCGATGCCGCCGGGGGCTGCAAACGCCCGGCAAAAAAAACGGCGCGACAATCATACCTGCCAGCATTAATCTTGCATTGAATAGCCGCCAAAACTTAGAATAACAGGCTTATTGCGGCGTGCGGTCCATTCCTGCCCTCTCTTGGGCACACGAGACACCATGGATTATCACTTCCATGCGGGCGCGCGCGACAACACAACCGGATGCAAATGCACAACGGCTGAGAGACAGCCACAGACCGGAAATGAAGGAGAACTGTTCATGAAGATCGATTTCGGCGGCGTTGAAGAAGAGGTGATCACACGCAAAGAGTTCCCGATGGCCCAGGCCAAGAAGGTGCTCAAGAACGAGGTCATCGCGATCATCGGGTACGGCGTGCAGGGTCCGGCCCAGGGCCTGAACATGCGCGACAACGGCTTCAATGTGATCGTCGGCCAGGCGAAAGAGTTCAAGAAGGACTGGGACCGCGCGGTGAAGGACGGCTGGAAGCCGGGCGTGACCCTGTTCGACATCGACGAGGCGTGCGCACGGGCCACGGTCATCCAGTACCTCGTCTCGGACGCGGCGCAGAAGGCGCTGTGGCCGAAGATCAAGAAGCACCTGACCGAGGGCAAGGCCCTGTACTTCTCGCACGGGTTTTCCATTACCTACAAGAAATACACGAAGGTCATCCCGCCGAAGAACGTGGACGTGATTCTCGTGGCCCCGAAGGGTTCGGGCCTGAACGTGCGCCGCAACTTCCTGAGCGGCGCGGGCATCAATTCCAGCTTTGGCGTGGGCCAGGACTTCACGGGCCGCGCGCGCGAGCGCGCGATTGCGCTGGGCATCGCCATCGGTTCGGGCTACCTGTTCCCGACGACCTTTGAGTCGGAAGTGTTCAGCGACCTGACGGGCGAGCGCGGCGTGCTGATGGGCGCGCTGGCGGGCATCATGGAGGCCCAGTACGAGGTGCTGCGCGCCAACGGCCACAGCCCGAGCGAAGCGTTCAACGAGACGGTCGAAGAGCTCACGCAGAGCCTCATCCGCCTGGTGGACGAGAACGGCATGGACTGGATGTACCAGAACTGCTCGGCCACGGCGCAGCGCGGCGCGCTGGACTGGAAGCCGAAGTTCAAGAAGGCCACCCTGCCGGTCTTCAAGGAACTGTACCGCCGGGTGAAGAGCGGCGAAGAGTGCAAGCGCGTGCTGAGCAGCACGGGCAAGGCGGACTACCGCGAGCGCCTCACGAAGGAACTGGACGCCATCAAGAATTCCGAGATGTGGAAAGCAGGCGCGGCGTCGCGCTCGCTGCGTCCCAAGACGGCCCCGGCCAAGCTGGTCAAGTCGACCGTGGGCACCGGCGGACGCCAGGCCAACTAAGCATTCCGGTCACGGCGCCGGACGGCGGAAATAGGACCGTCCGGCGCCGTGTTGCCATTTTGGCTGTCAATGTGCCATTCTCTTTGTGTGTGGCAGCCCTTCTGGCGGCCCGCGGATGAGTGGTCAGAAGTTCCCGCGGGACCGAACAGGCGGGTGAACGAGCAGGGCGGGAACGCCCGCCAAGGAAATATGCCTTGAACAAGGCGGCGCCCATCACATTTCTGGGCCCGGCGGACGGGCTGAACTGCGCTTTCAAGTGGAGCGGACGCTGCCTGCAGGCGAATGTGTGCAGCGACGTCGGCCGCAAGCGCCACAACAACGAAGACTCCTGCCTGGTTTGCGCCCCGGAGGATCCCAAATTCCTTGAACGGCGCGGGGTGCTGTTTTCCGTGGCCGACGGCATGGGCGGAGCCAGTGCCGGGGAGCGCGCCAGCCGCCTGGCCCTGGAGACCATTGCCGCCCATTATTTCGACCCGGGTCACCGGGGACTGGCCCCCGTTGCACTGCGCGAGGCCATTGAGGCGGCCAATGAGGCGGTCTATTTCGAGGCGGAGAGTTCCCTCGACTACGCCGGCATGGGCACCACCGTGTCGGTCATGGCGGTCATGGGCAACTGGGCCTACATCGCGCAGGTGGGCGACAGCCGCATCTATCTCTGCCGCGAAAACGTCGGCCTCAAACAGCTCACAGACGACCATTCGCTGGTCGCCGAGCAGATGCGCAACGGCCTCATCAACGCCGAAGAGGCGCGCAACCACCTGCTGAAGAACCTCATCACCCGTGCCGTGGGCATCCGCGACTCGGTCGAAGTGGACCTTTTTGCGCTGGAACTGCGCTTTGGCGACACGCTGCTGATTTGCTCGGACGGGCTGAGCAACATGGTGTCGGACGACGCCATCCTGAGCGCGCTGTCCATGCCCGACCTGGACGAGGCGTCGGACAAGCTCATCGCCAGGGCGCTGGAGGCGGGCGGCAGCGACAATGTCACCGTCATTACCCTGCGGACGACGGGCATTCCCCCGCTCACCCACTACCAGCAGGGTGCCCAGAAGGTATCCCTCGGCCCCGAGAGATTCCTGACCCGCCTCAAGAAGAAGATATTTTCCTGAGCCCTACGCAAGCACCAGCGCCCCCTCGACTTTCCACCGCGAATTACCGCCTGCGGCGGTCTGGGGTGCGCAATAAACGGGAGTCAGGGCCGCAGCGGTATTTCCCTGGTGAATTCCCGCTGCCGTAGGAGTATTTTTGTTCCCTCGCCGGCCAGGCGCAGATACCAGTCACTTGGCAGCCCCTCCAGCCCGACAAAGTGCGCCTGCACCGGCGGTGTGCTCGTCACCTTGAAAATGGCCGTGCCCTCGTCCACCTCGTCAAACATGGCCAGGTAGCCCATGCCCAGCCCCAGTTCCGCCGCCGCGCAGAATTGTTTCCAGTAAAAGCGCCCCCCCTGACGCTCAATGATCGATTTGCCCGGCGCGCTTTGCTTCAAATTGTCCCAACTGAAGCCCGGATAGAACACCGGCAAATAGAGCATGCCCACCCGTTGCGCCTCTTCGATGTCCGCCTTCCAGTAATGGGTGGATGCGTATTTGTTTCCCTCTTTGTCGATGGAATAATTGCCCACATTCCACGGGCACATCAGATCAAAACGCCGCAAGAACTCGGGCCATCCCGGCGTCTTGTCGGTGCGCCATTCCCATTCACAGCCACCGGCAAGAAATACTTTGTATTTCGGGTCATTCTTGAAGAAGTCGATGATGCGGTTTGCCAGTTCAGGCGTGATGTTCTGCTTCGGATAGAAGCCCCACACCATCAGCACCGGCAAGCCTTTTTCATGGAGATAACGGTCGTCATTGGTCACCCCCGTGTCCACGAGCCGTTTCCAGTCGTTTGTCATCGCCTCAAAGACTTTGTCCGACGGCATGGCGGCCATGTCATAGGCCACGGCCCACACGCGGCCCGTCGCCTTTGCCGCCGCGCGCACCTGCTCCAGCACCCGCAGGTGCGAGTCACACATCACCGGGCCTTCCGGCCCCTCCGGAAGCCCCACCAGGAAGCGCTGCAGCCACGCCCCGTGAATCCCATACTGCGTCATCCACTGGAAATGGAGCCGCACCACCTCCCCACAGTCCGAACTGAAAAGCGTGGCCTGCCTGCCGTCGGGATAGGTGAATCCCTCCGCGCGGCACTGCTCCGCTTCCCCGTACTCCGCCATGTCCGGCCACATTTCGAAGGTCAGCGTCTCCGGAACGATTCGCTTTGTGTCACGGCTCCAATGCACCCAGCCGATATTGAGCTTGTCCCCTGGACAGCGAAACCAGCCCTGATAGCCGGCCAGCGTCTTTCCACGGACCGTCGTGGCATCGACCTTTTGGTCTTCGGCGGCTATCGCCGCCAATGAGAGCAGGACTGCGATAAGGGGAAAACTCCGCATGACAGGAACCTCCGGAAGCATGTACAATACCACTTCATTTCGCCCTGTGCACGGTCAACCGTTTCCACAGTCGGCGGTGGCGGATAAGGATAACAGGGAAACTTGGATATGAGCACAAGAGGCCGGGGTTTCACACTGATAGAACTGCTTGTCGTGATTGCCATCATCGGCATTCTGGCGGCCATCCTGCTGCCCGCGCTGGCTCGGGCCCGCGAGGCGGCCCGGCGGTCGAGCTGCGCCAACAATCTCAAGCAGATGGGCATTGTGTTCAAGTTGTACTCGGGCGAGTCCGGCGGCGCGTTTCCGCGTGTCCATGGCGACCAGCCCTGGGGCGCCACTTTGCCGACTTCCTGCACGGGCGGCGTGACCAAGGCGAGCCTGGCGCCCTATATGAAGGCGGTTTATCCCGAATACCTGACCGATCTGAAAGTGCTGCTTTGCCCCTCCGACCCCGATGACGACGCTACAAATCCCCTTGGCATCGCGCAGGATGCGCCCGGGCAGGTCTGCCCCTACAAGGGGTATCCGTCAGAGGCGGACGCGAGTTACCTCTACTACGGCTTCGCGGTTGACAAAGTTTCGGAGAAGGACCCGACCTTCAACGTCGGCAGCTTCGGTCTGCCCGCCGCGCTGGTCTCGGCGCAGATGGCCTATGTGATGGGCTGCATATCCAGCTTTCCGCCGCTCTTCACCGGCGCGCTGGGCGACAAGAACCCCGACAACGACGGGACCCTGGACAAAGACCTTAGCAACACCACGGTGTACGGTCTGCTGGCCGGCTTTGCAACGCCGCAGGGAATCCCTTTTGGCAATGGCGACGGAACGACGGTATACCGTCTGCGCGAGGGAGTGGAGCGCTTCATGATCACCGACATAAACAACGCGGGCGCCAGCGCAACGTCGCAGAGCAGCATGCCGGTCATGTGGGATGTCGTGTCGGCCACCACCACGGCCAAGGCCCAGTTCAACCACATTCCCGGCGGCGCCAATGTGCTCTACATGGACGGCCACGTCCAGTTCAACAAGTATCCCAACGAATTCCCCGCGTCCAAATCCTTCGCGGCATTGGGTTCCCTCTTCAATGTGACCTGATATTGCCAAAGACGGTGATGCGCCGCGGTGAAGCGTTGTTATGAAGGGCCGTCCGCCTCAGAATTTTTCGGGTGTGGTGTGCCTGAGCTCTTCCAGGAACTTGCCGCAGCCCAGCACCACCGAGCACAGCGGGTCCTCGGCCACGGTGACGTGGAGTCCCGTTTCCCGGGCGACCAACTGGTCCAGGCCGCGCAGCAGCGCGCCGCCGCCTGCCAGCACCACGCCCCGGTCCATGATGTCCGAGGAAAGTTCCGGCGGCGTGCGCTCCAGCGTCACCCGCACCGCCTCGATGATCGCCGCCACCGGCTCGCGCAGGGCCTCGCGGATTTCCTCCGAGGTGATTTCAATGGTTCGCGGCAGGCCCATCACCTGGTCGCGGCCCTTCACCTGCATCTGAAGCTCTTCCTTGAGCGGAAAGGCCGACCCGATCGCGATCTTGATGCCTTCCGCCGTGCGCTCGCCCACCATCATGTTGTAGGTGCGCTTGATGTGCTGCGCGACCGCCGCGTCCATCGCGTCGCCGGCCACGCGCACCGACTTGGCAAACACGATGCCGCCCAGCGAAAGCACCGCCACTTCGGTCGTGCCGCCGCCGATGTCCACGATCATGCAGCCCTGCGGTTCGTGCACAGGCAGGCCCGCGCCAATCGCCGCGGCCATCGGCTCCTCGATGATGTACACCTCGATGGCGCCCGCCTGCATGGTGCTCTCCACCACGGCGCGGCGCTCCACCGCCGTGATGCCCGAGGGCACGCCCACCGCCACGCGCGGCCAGGCCAGGCGGTGGCGCTTGTGCACCTTGTGGATGAAGTAGCGCAGCATCGCCTCGGTCACCTCAAAGTCCGCAATGACGCCGTCCTTCATCGGGCGGATCGCCACAATGTTGCCCGGCGTGCGGCCGATCATTTTCTTGGCCTCATTGCCCACGGCGCGCGGCAGGCCCGTGTCCTTGTTGATGGCCACCACCGAGGGCTCGTTGAGCACGATACCCTGTCCCTTTACATAAACCAGCGTGTTTGCCGTGCCAAGGTCAACCGCCATGTCGTGGGAGAACAGGCGGGGCAGATGACGGAAAATATTGAACACAATTCACCTTTCAAAAGAACGCAGTCGTTCCAATGGATTTGTCTGGCGCGGCAGGCGCGCGGATGTTTGGAAGTGAGTATCATGGCCTCATGTCACGGCAGAATCAATCAGCGGGTTTTTGGATTCGGGACGCGGCCCGTTTCAGGGAAAGGCCAATGTGCATAAACCTCCTGAATCACAGGACTTTGCACGTCTTCCAAATCACGGGTGGTAAAAGACTGGCTGATGAGAAGACCCGACGGACAGAGAGCGCTTTGCGGTGCCCGGAGCAGAGAAACACCGCGCGTTGCGCTTCTGACGAACAAACGCAACCCGGCTTCCGGCAATCACAAGCCTGCCCATCGGCGTGGTAAAGTGTTGTGCAATGCCCAAAGGCTTTCACCCTGGAGGACGATGTCATGCGGCTCCTTTCCTGGTCTATTTTCTGTTTGGTGCTGGCCTGCGGCTGGGCCGCAGGAGACGAAGCCCCCAAGCCGCCCGTTGCATGGCAGCCGCACAGCGTGCGCCTGCTGAACGGGGACAAGCCGGTGCAGGCGCCCGCACAGCTTCAAATCGTCACCGAGGCATGGAACCGGGTGGTGGCGGTGCCCTACATCGTCTACATGCCCGAAAAGGACCGGCTGCTCATGCTTGTGGGCTGCGACTACCCGCACCATGCCATGGTCCTGAGCAGCGATGACCGCGGAGCCCACTGGACCGAGCCGCGCCCCATCGCGCTCGACAAGGACGGAAACACCATCCCCGGCCTGGGAACGAGCCTCAGCTATCTGGGCAATGGAAAAGTGCTCTTGGTGAACGACAAACTCTGGTTCAGTTCCGACTACGGCACGACCTGGGGCGGACCGGAGCCCCAGGTGGAGCCGCTGCCCGTGCCGCCCGCGCCGAACGGGAAGACATGGAACATGTGGGACCCGATACTCGTGGAGAAGAAAAACGGCGGCGCGATACAGCTCGTGGAGACCGGCTATGCCATGGACACCGACTGGTACAATGCCGCCAAGGGCCCCGGCTACTCGACCGGCCAGATTCGCTTTTCCGCCGACGGGGGCCGGACATGGACCGGGGACTGCGCCGTGCCCCAATGGAAGGGCATCAGCGAAGTCGCCCTGCTCCGCGCGGCAAACGGCAACCTCGTCGCGGCCTGCCGCACCGACATCCCGCCCCATTTCAAGGGGGAAACGCTGGACCATTTTGAGGGGCTTGCCGTGTCGTTGTCCAAAGACGACGGGCTGACCTGGTCGGACCCGAAACCGCTCTACGACTGGGGACGGCACCATCCCTGCATGGTGCTGATGCACAATGGCGACATCGTCATGACCTATGTCGTGCGCAAGGGGTACACGGAGGGCGCGGAGGGCTTTGCACGCTTCGGCATCGAGGCCATTGTCAGCCGCGACAATGGCCAAAGCTGGGACCTCGACCACCGCTACATCCTCCACTCCTGGACCGGCAACCGCAAAGGCCCCGACTACTGGTGGCCCAGCAGCCAGGCCACCTCCACCGTGCTGCTGCCCGACGATTCACTCCTCACGGCATTCGGCACCGGCTACCGCAGCCAGCCCGGCCCCAAGGGTCCCGCGCCGCGCGATGTGGGGCTCATCCGCTGGCACCTCAGCGATGCCCCGCTGAACGGGGACCGCGCGATTACCGATGCGCCCCCCGATTCCGATCTCCGCAATGTCTTCGACCCGGGCAAATGAGGCCTCTTTCTCCACAAGGATGATTTCCCATGAGATGTTCCGCGCTGTTGTTCCTCGTGAGTCTTTGGGCCGTGGCTGCCGGTGCGCTGGAGCTGGGAGCGGCCATCCGGGGAGACGCGCTGAAACCGCGCGGCGAGCGCTATGAGGCGACGGTGCCGGACACCCTCGACTTGGCGGAGCGCGCACGGCTTGCCGTGCACGGGTTGACGAGTTTTCTGAACCCGGCGGCGGACTATGCCCCCTATGGCCATGTCTATTTCAATGCCAACCCGCCCTACATGAGCGACATGCCTGGCGGTCCGCCCAATTGGGGCAAGATTGCCGAGGCGCTGCTCATGGCCCGCGTCATGTCCGGAAGCACGGAAAACGGCGACGTTGACGAGAAGACTTTCAGGGGCATGCTGGCCTCTTCGTGGATGACCATGAATCCGGCGGCACCGACGCCCGTGTCGGTGGCCATGCTGGCGCTCATGACGGCCTGGCAACTGGACCCGAACGACGACCTGAAACGCATCATTGACGGGGTGGCGGAGGAACATGTGCAGGCAGCGAAACAGGGGGAATGTGATGCGCGGCCCTGCGCCTATTATTATGACGGGCCGTCGGACGACAAGGAAACGGCGTTGGGGGTAAACGGGCTTTGGCTGTCTGTGTTTATTCAGGGGCGGGCCCTTCGCCCGCTGGTCGAATGGTCGGCGCTGGAAGGGAACCGCAAGTGGCTGGAGTTTTCGGACAGGCTGGTCCCGTTTCTGGTGCAGCCCAAGTTCTGGACAGCGGAAGCGGCGCCAAAGGCCGTCGCGGGGGCGGAGCATGGCCAGTTTTGCGGCCATCACCACTCTTACACGCAGGCCCTGCTGGGAATTCTCTGGTACGCCGACGCTGTGAACGATGCCCGGCTAAAGGCCTTCGTGCGGGACAGCTACGCGTACATGCGGACCTTCGGTATCGCGCGCATCGGCCTCTTTGGGGAGGGCTGCACCACGGGGGACATGACGCTGCTGGCTCTGAAACTCAGTGAGGCGGGTGTCGGCGACTATTGGGAGGATGTGGATCAGTACGTGCGCAACCACCTGGCGGAGCTGCAGATTACCGACGCCGAAGCCATGAAAAAGGCCGTCGCGCAGATGCCCGCCGGTCGCGGGAAAAACGACACCACGCAGGGGGCCTTCGACCCGAAGAATGAAACGACGGAGAATGTGATTGACCGCAACGTGGGCGTCTTTCTCTCCGATTCCACCCATCCGACGCTCGTGCCCGAATCCAATTTTCTGTACACGATCTGCTGCACGGGCAACTGCACGCGCGCGCTCTATGCCGCATGGGAATCGGCCCTGCGCTGCACCGACGGCGTGGCGCAGCTAAACCTGCTGCTGAACCGGGCCTCCGCCTGGGTTGATGTGGACAGTTACCTGCCCCACGAGGGAAAGGTGGTGCTGCACAACAAAACGGCGCGGAAGCTCTCGGTGCGCATCCCCCAGTGGGTCGACAAGAGGGCGGTGCGCGCGGAGATCAACGGACAGCCCGCCCCGGCTTTCTGGGTGGGGCAGTATCTGGTCTTTGACGCGGTGAACGCCGGCGATGAGGTGGTGATCACCTTTCCGGTGGTCGAATCGACCGAAACGTTCACGCTGAAGTGGAAGCAAACGGAATTCTGGAAAGAGTCCACCTATCCCGGCCCGTCCTGGGAACCGTTGAAAGAACCGGCCCGGTACAGTTGCCGTTTCCGGGGAAACACCCTCGTGGATATTTCCCCCCGCGACGAGGGCAAGGGCCTGCCGCTCTATCAGCGCGACAGCCTGAAATCCACCACAGTCCCCACCCACAAGGTGACGCGCTTCGTGGCAACGACGGTTCCCAAGTGGTGATGGAAGTTGCAGAAGGACGTAGGGCTTAATCCCTTTGCGTTCCTGCCCGCCGCTTTCCCTCCAGAAGGGCACCCGCACGACCGCCCTTATTCAAGGCACATCCGCCCGCCTGGCTTCTTCGTATATCCCAACGGGATTGTGGAGCATAGCCCAGGGTTGGTGGGAGGCGGAGCGAAGCGGAGCCGGACGTCTACCCTGGGTTGGCATGCCAGCCCCTCCCAATTACGCTGAAAGCGTTGTGCACAATCCTTGCAGGGTAAAGACAAAAATGACGCCGTGATTCTTCCCGGGGTAGGCCTTGTCACGCTATCGCGTGACTTCGCCCAATCCCGGGCTTTGCTCCATAACCGCGTTGCGGTATCCGGACAGGCAGCCCATGTCCCCGCTCGCAGAAGTTCCAACCAAAGCGCGCCACCGGCACTGCGCGCCCATTGCGGACAACCGCGCGCCAGGCTTTTCAAAACAGACTGTCCAGTCCTTTGTCCCAACCGAAGGGACTGAAGGTGCCTTTTCCGCCTTGGCATCCCCCGCATCCCGAACCAACATCCAAGCCCAGTTCCCCGGCGCTCAATTGCCCGTTGCCGTCCGTGTCTAGTTCGTTGAACACGGCCTGGGATAGGCCCGGCACTGCGGCGGCGGCTTCGTCAAACGACAAAGTGCCGTCGCCGTTGCTGTCCGCCCTTTCGTAGGCCGTGGCCAGTTGTTGCCTGGCCGTGTCGGTGGTCATGGGTTCGCCTTCACCTTCCGGCAGCGGCGTCGGGCCAAGACTGACCACCATGCTCACCACCGTGCCCGGCGGTACTTCTGTTCCCGGCGCGGGACTTTGCGCGGTCACACTGCCCGCGGCCACTGTGCCGCTGTATTCCTGCGTCACGGTGCCCAAGGTGAGGCCCGCATTCGCAATGGCGCTTTCGGCCTGCACCTGTGACCGGCCCGTGATGTCGGGCATGACGGCGGGCTGCACCCCCCGGCTCACCACCAGGCTTACCGCCGCGGTCGGCAGCACCGGGGTCCCCGCCGCAGGCGTTTGCGAGATGACCGTGTTGGCAGGCACCGTCGCGTTGTATTGCCGCGTCACGGTTCCGGGCACAAGGCCCGCGCTGCTTATGGTTGCATTGGCTGCATCCTGCGTTTTGCCCACCACATCCGGCGTGGCGATGCCGCCCTTGCTGACGACCAGGTCGACAGTCGTGCCCGGAAGCAGTGGAGTGCCTGCGGCCACGGACTGGGAGATTACACTGCCCGAAGGCACGGTGAGGCTGTGCTGCTGGGTCACCGTCCCGACGGCGAGTCCTGCGGCCGTGAGCACTGAGGCCGCTTGCCCTGCGTTTTGCCCGCCAAGTTGGGCGTTGGGATGCCGCCCCTGCTGACGACCAGGTCGACGGGTGTGCCCGGAAGCAGCAACGTGCCTGCGAGGGGTGTCTGTGAAATGACCGTGCCGACCGGCACGGTGAGGCTGTACTGCTGCGTCACCGTCCCGACGGCGAGTCCTGCGGCGGTGAGCACTGCGGCCGCCTCGCCCTGCGTTTTGCCCGCCAGGTCGGGCGTTGGGATGCCGCCCTTGCTGACGACCAGGTCGATGGGTGTGCCCGGAAGCAGCGGCGTGCCTGCGAGGGGTGTCTGTGAGATGACCGTCCCGACCGGCACGGTGAGGCTGTACTGCTGTGTGACCGTTCCGACAACGAGCGCCGCGCCCGTGAGCGCCGCCGCCGCCTCGCCCTGTGTTTTTCCCGCCAGGTCCGGTGTGGCGATGCCGCCCTTGCTTACGAGCAGGTTGATGACGGTGCCGGGGAGCACCAGCATGCCCGCCGCAACCGATTGGGAAAACACGACCCCTGCGGGCACAGCCAGGCTGTATTGCTCCGTCACGGTCCCGACCACCAGAGTCGCGTTTATCAGGCCTGCTGTTGCGGTGTCCAGCGCTTTTCCCACCAGGTCGGGCACGGCCACGGGTTGCGGCCCCTTGGAGATTATCAGGTCTACCGGAGTTCCGGACAGGACCTGCTCCCCGGCCGGGGGGGTATGGCCGATGACATGGTCGATTTCGATGGTCGGGTCATAGGCCTCGCTTTCCTCCCGCACGTAAAGATGTGCGGCCGCAACCCACTGTTCCGCCGCCCTCCGGGCGAAACCGGACAACTCCGGCATGGCCACTTGAAGCATCTCATAGGCACCGATGTCGTATTTGCCGCCCTGCGGCCGCTGGATGCCGAGAAAGTCGGTGGAAGGCGCGCCGTTCAGGACGCCGGCATTGACGCAGGAGGATTGGGGGAGCAGGCGAAAATCGCCCGCGGCCGCGTTCACAAAGAGGGGGTTGGCGACTATGTTCACCGCACCCGGCGTGAACAGGGGCAAACAGGAATAGGAGACGGTCGTTCCATTGACTTCCTGGTTGGTGTTGCCCCAAAAGATGCAGTTGGTGGCGTTGCCGTAAAACATTCCGCCACCCATGTTGGCCGAGTTTCCAACAAAAGTGCAATTGGTGGCATTGCCGTAATACATCCCCCCACCTTCCGACCCGGCAGCGTTTCCGGCGAAGATGCAGTTGGTGGCCGTGCCGCCGTGCATGGCGCCGCTGTAACCGGAGGCCTTGTTTCCGGTGAGCCTGCAGTTGGCCACCATGCCGCCGCTCAAGCCGGCGCCGTATCCCGCCTTGCCGTTTTGGATCAAGAATCCATCCAGGGTGTTTCCACTGGCGACCGTGTTGACACAGCGTCGGGTCTGCTGCCCGTCGATGATGGTCGGATTCGCCGTCCAGTCGCGCTGTCCCCGGTCGGGTTCGACGCCGAGAAAGCCGCCGTAAAGGGTGATGTATGACTTGTTGGAAGAGAAATTGACCACCTGCAAAGCCGTGTCGGTTCCGGTGTAGCTTCCCTTGGCGACCCACAGTTCATCGCCGTCCACGGCGGCGTTGACGGCGGGCTGTATGGTGGGATAGGCCGTGGCCCATGTCTTGCCATCCGGCGCGGGGGAGGAGGTGGCGCCGTTGACGTACCACACGGCCGCCTGGGCCGAAGAAAGGGCCAAGAGCGCCATCAGCAGGAGCGTTGCGAGAAAAAATGTCCGCGTTTGTGTGTTGCCAATGCTCCCGTTCCTAAGTACCTTGACCATGACCTTCCCCTCTGGAAGCGGGTGCTACTTCCGCCTCTATGTTGGAACCAACCTTCTCTCTCGAAAAAGTATAGCCCCTTGTCGTAAATTTGGCAAGCGCTGGACCCTGCCCGCCGCCAGCGTCTACAATAACCGCATGCGCATACTATTCATCGGCGATATCGTGGGCAGACCGGGCCGTCAGGCCGTGGCGCGCCATCTTCCTGAAATACGTGAACGTCACAAGGCCGAGCTTGTCGTGGCGAATGCGGAGAACGCCGCCGCGGGGCTCGGGGTCACTCCCGTGCTCATTGGCGAACTGCGCGCCCTCGGCGTGAATGTGTTCACGCTGGGCAACCATGCGTGGCGCAAGAGCGAGATGGTCAAGGGCATTTCAGGCATGCCCGACGTGGTGCGTCCGGCCAATTATCCCGAGGGCACGCCGGGCCGCGGCAGCCTGCTCTACACCCTGACCGACGGGCGCACCATCGGGATTGTGAACCTCATGGGCCGGGTGTTCATGGAGCCCATCCGCTGCCCCTTCCTGCAGGCCGACATCGAAATCGCGGCGCTTTCCAGGCAGACAAAGGTCATCCTGGTCGACATTCACGCGGAGGCCAGCTCGGAGAAGGTGGCGCTGGGCTGGTATTTGGACGGGCGCTGCTCGGCCGTGCTGGGCACCCACACCCATGTGCAGACGGCCGATGAATGGGTGCTGCCGCACGGCACGGCCTACATCACCGACGCGGGCATGTGCGGACCCTACCACTCCGTCATCGGCATGGACACCAACACTGTCATCGAGAAGTTCCTGACCTCCATGCCGCGCAAGTTCGAGGTGGCCGGCGGTCCGGTGATCTTTTCGGCCGTGCTCGTCGACGTGGATGAAATCACGGGCCGCAGTTCCACCATCAAGCGCTTCCTGCTGCGCGACAGTTGAGGGCCGGCCGCGCCGGCTATTCCGGCAGGTCCGCCCCGGAAAGTGGTTCCCTTCGGAGATTCACGAGACGTCCCCCCGCCATTTCGAATTTCGCCGGTATCACAATGCCGCAGGACACAATGGTCTTGAGCGCATCCTCGACGCCGATGTCCACCTGAATGGCGTCCTTCCTGGGCAAAACGACCAGATAACCAAGATGCAGGTGGTTCGAGGGCAGGAACACCGTGACCAGCGGTTCACCGTCCACCGTGCCCGCATCCTCGTTCGCGATGAAACCCAGCGCGTACCGTTTTTCCATCGGGTACTCCACAAGCACCACTTGGCGGAAAGAATTGCCCTTCTCGGAATAGAAAGGTTCGATCAACTGCCGCACCACGGAGTAGATGGTGCGGATGAACGGCAGCCGGTCGAAAACGATTTCCACCAGCCGCACCAGCCGCTTGCCGATATAGTTCTGCGCAAACATCCCCACCACAAACACCAGCACCAAAATGATGCCGATGCCGATGCCAAAGGTGTACTCGCCAAAGATGCGCTGGAAAGTGGGCTTGATGAGGTTGTCGATATAGGTGACCAGCCATAGAAACACCTTCAGCGACACCACCACGGGCAGCAGCACAAAAAGACCCGTGAGGAAGTAGCGCTTAAAGTGCAGTTTGATGTTGTGGAGCATGGAGCGATCCTCTTTTGCAGCAACCGACCCGATACGGGCGGCGCTGGCTGTTTCACGTGACCCGGACACAAGGTGCTGCCGTTCGCGCCTTTTGCGGGTTCCCTCAGGCAATTTCCTCAAACATCTCGCTCCGTGCGGCCTTCTTGTCAAAGGTCAACGTTGTGCTGCAGTTGTGCATCCTGGAATGAAGTGCAATGAGGATGTCTGCAAGGTCAAACGTGGAGGCGCGCGCGCGCCTCACAAAATCAAGCATGAGGCCGCGCGATTCGAACCGAAGCGCCGGCATGTCAAGAAGCCGCTCAAACGCGTCCAGAATATCGCCCCTGGTGAGGGCATAAGCAGAGCCAAGCACCCACATGGATTCCAGCAATACAAGGTTTGTAACCAACAGCGGGGAGCCTGTTTCATGTGCGTCGTCCAGCACGCGCAACGCCTTTGCGGCCATCGCCGCATCGTCTCCGACAAGGAAGCGCACGACCACATTTGTGTCCAACGCCTTCACAGTTCGCCCCGCCTGAAGGCATCCGCAATGGCCTGATCCATTTCCTCAATAGTGGCCTTTACATTTGTTCGCGCCGCCAGCATGCCGCACACCTCCGCCGGTCTCAGGCTCTTTCGGTGCAACAGGATTGTTCCGTCGGCATCAACATCCACGCTCATGGTGTCTCCCGCCCTAAGACTCAAGAGTGCTGCAACCTCCGGCGGCAGTTTCACCATGCCGTCTTTCATCACCTCTGCTGTTCCCATGCCTTGTCTCCTTCAGCGCATGTTCTGCTCACGCTGGCGCATTGGCTCCTTCCAGGCAAGCATCCATGGGCCGTACACTCTCTGTCCATAACACATTGCAAATTATACCAAATTCACAGTAATGGGGTTTCTTCTTGAATGTGCGGGCGGACCGCCAACGCACAATTGATCCCTCGGAGTGATGCCGCCTATAGTTCTGCCGACTGCCCAACACGCACAACCCATAGGACCAACCACATTGAACATTGGACGCATTTTCCGTCTATTCTGTTTCAGTTCCTGCGTCGCGGGTGCTGCCTTTCCGTTTTCGGCAAGTGCCGTCGGCAAAATCTCCGGATTTGATGCGCAATTCACCCGAGGTGCATTGACCACGTTAACCAATCCGGACAATACAACGCTTTTCAACGCCAAGTCTGAAGACACGCGGGCAGGCATCCACACGCTGGCGGGGGACTACTGGGTCACAGAGGTTCAGGGCGTCCGCGCCGGTTCCGGCCTGCCCGGTGTGGAGCAGACCTTAAGCCCGACCGGCGCGCCGGAAGGCGCCCACATTGACCAAAGCTGCGCCTTTGACGCCGCATCGGGCGAACTGGTGCTCACCCAGCAGGCATCCTCGCCTGCACCCGGACTGTGGGGCGTGGAATGGTCTGTGGGCGGCATTCCGCTGGACATGAATGTCATCGTCCCTGCCTTTTCCGGATTGCGCATGACGCGCAACTCGCCCGGCGCGGAAATGTCCTTCGACTATCCCATGCTCTGGGAGGCAGGGCTGGTGATTGTGGAGGACACCGGTGGCGGCTTTTATGTTTGGGCCGAAGACCCGAAGCCGGGCTACAAACGGCTCGTGGTGAAAAGGGCTTCGGACGGATGGCGGCTGTCCTTTGTGACCATCGCCAACGCGCCTTTTGACGACAAGCGTGAAGTCGGGCCGCTGCGCTGGCATGTCGGTGTGTACAGGGGCGACTGGACCGTGGCGGCAAGACGGTACCGCGACTGGATGGAGAAGACCTTTTCCCCAACCCCCGTCGAGCGGCAGCAGCCTGCGTGGGTGAAGGACATTCGCGCCTGCGTGATTATGCCGCTTGACCTGACCACCCTGGAGGCGTTGCCGTTGCGGCTCGACCCGAAACAGACGGTCATCTACACCTATGACTGGCGCAAGTCCGGCTATGACCGCGACTACCCCACCTACGATCAGCCGGTGGACCGCCTTGACCCCTTTGTCGAACGCGCCCACGCGCTGGGTTTCCGCGTGATGCTGCACTGCAACTATTTCGGCTGCGACCCGCTGAACCCGCTTTATGCGCAGTTCCAGCCCTACCAGGTGCGCAGCCCCTGGAACGCCCACGAGCCCGAATGGTGGTACTGGGGCGACGCCGACCCGCCCATCAAGTTTGCCTACATCAACCCCGCCTGCAAAGCCTTTCGGGAGATGCTGGTGGAAAGGTTCACAAAGCTGTGCCGGGACCACGCCATTGACGCGCTGCACCTGGACCAGACGCTGTGCATCGACAATGACAACAACGGACTCGTTGACGGCATGACCATGATCGAGGGGAGCGTTGCGCTCCACCGCGACCTGCGGGCCGCCCTGCCCGACATCGCGCTCAGCGGCGAGGGGCTCGACGAGGTCACCTGCCGCATGGAGGCCTTCGCCCAGCGCCACCTCTTCGGCATGGACCACACCAAGGGCACCTTCAGCGTCGAGAAGCTGCACATGACCCACCCGATCAGTTCCTATCTGTTCGGACAGTACACCATCATCTACGGCTATCTCGGCTGCGCCGCGCCCACAGACGGCCAGATCTACGGCGCATGGCAGGAGGCCTACCGAAATTACGGCGTCATTCCCACGCTCAAACCGAATGTGAACATGTTAAAAGAGCCCACGGGATTCTCCGCCCAGTTCTTTGACGAGGCGGCTTTCTGGCAGGGCAGGGGGGTGCGCCCCGACCCCGACGGTGATTGGACGCCCGACACGGCCTTTCCGCTGCGCACGGCCGACGGTGCCGCCGCGAGTTATACGAAGGACCGCCGCCTGGTTTGTGAGGGAAAGGACGTCATCCACACCCTCTACGGCATGCGCAGCAGGACCGGGGCGGGAAGGATTGACGGTTGGCAGGCCTGCGACGGCACACAGGCACTCAATCTCGATCCGGCAGCGTGGTATCCCTGGCGCGAGGGGGTGCCCGACATAAACGCCTTCCACGTTGCCTCGGCATTTCCTCCGGGCTTTACCATGGACACCGCCGCATGCCGCGACGCCATCGCCTTTGTGCGTTCCCGCACGAGCAGCGACATTACTCTCCCCATCGGCGACCTCATGGCGGACGCAACCTGTGGAACCAGGTCCTTTGACGGGGTGGTGGGGGAGGGCAAGGGAGAGTTGCATTCCGCCAACGGCGGGCGCTTCGAGGGTGCCGGTGACCATTTGTCCGCCCATCCGCCCTATGTCGGCACCGGCGGCATTTCCTTCATGCGCGTTCCGCTCACCCTGCCGGAGGATGCGGAACAGTTCACGGCCATGGTGGCGCTCAGTATCGGGGCCGAGGGGGTGAGGCGTTCCGACGGCGTGGTCTTCGGTGTGACCGTGAAGGGCGACGGGGAGGAAGCCTCGGCCCAGGTGCTGAACGCCACCAGCACACAGCAACCGCTCACGCTCGATGTGCGGAAATTCGCCGCGAAGCGGGTCGAGACAACGCTGTCCGTCGATCCCGGCCCGAACAAGAATCCCGGCTATGACTGGGCCGAGTGGTTCGCTCCCCGAATTGAACGCCGTGCGGAGGCGGAGGCGGACATGACGCTCATACCCGGACCCGGCGCATGGACTATGGCCTTGTCCGCCAAGGAAGAACAGCCCATTCCAGTCGGCACGGAAAGGGTCACCCTTCCGGCAAAGTTCCCCGGCGCGGTCTATCTGTTGCGCGAAAGACCCGCTGTGTCTGCGTTGCCGGTTGACCTGGCAACCCTGCCCCGCGAAGTGTTCCACGTGGCCGACGGGGTCGTGAACGAATCCGTCAATGTTCCGGCCTTTGCGGCCGGTGAGAACAGCGTCGGCGGCGTGAAGCGCCCGGGCTTCTTTGCCCATCCGCCCAATCATGGCCGCACGGAAGTGTCGATCCCGCTGACACTATCCTCCACTCCCGCAGTGTTTCACGCATGGGTGGGCCTGCGCGACGGCGCGGAGAAATCAACGGGCGTAACCTTTCGTGTGGAGGCCAACGGTGTTAGCCTGGGAGAGACAAAGGTTCTCGTCGGACCTTGGCAGGAACTCCGCGCCGATTTGGACGTCTGGGCGGGCAAGACCGTGGTGGTTTCGCTTATCACCGATGCCAATGGCGATTTTGGGTTTGACTGGGCCTGCTGGGGTGAGCCGGGTATCGCCGCACAATAGCCGACCGGGGGGGGCGGTGACAGGGGTACGGTCAAGGTGCGGGTAGTCAGCCTCTTGCGCGCGGCTGGAAATGAGGCGCAAGCACCCCGGACGCAGAGGCGCTTGTGCAGGCCTACGGAAGCCGAGAGGCGGCGGCGGAACACCTGCGCAGGCAGATCGAGGCACAGGACAATGCGCCTGCCGAAACGAAGACACCGGGCGCGACCAAGCGCATGCGGGAAACGTTGCAGGAACTGGAAGGCGACTATGGCGACGAGGATCTGTTCCGATACTCCACCGACCTGACTGCGGCTGCACGCGCGGCGAACATGACCTACAACCCGGAGACGCGAACGCTGGTCATGCCCGCGGGGCGCACGGAGGCGAATATTCCGCGCCATGCGGGCCGGGTGCAGTCGGAACTGCGGCGGATGGGCTACGGGGTGGAGCGCGAGGGCGACAGGCTTACCGTGCGCGGGGATGGGGATGCGGTTGCTGTGCGGGTGGCGCGGTATGGCGAGGCGGCACGGTATAGTACGACCGATGACGCTGAACACCGCAAGTTCTTGGAAGGCGAACCGGTTGTGCGGTTGACAGGGGAGGAGTTTCCCAAAGGCGACGGAGATCTTGCGACGCGCGTCGCAGATTGGTACAAGGACAAGGGAAAAGAACTTGTAGAAAATAACACACTGGGCAAAGTGCTGTTGGGCCGGAACAACGTAGAAGAGTCTATTGGACACGGACCAACGCGGTGCGGCAGTTTGAGGCGGAGTTGCGGCGGATGATCGAA
>CAITNO010000101.1 GCA_903893795.1 Candidatus Hydrogenedentota bacterium
GGTGGCCACCACCAGCGGTGTTCCGCCGGAACGCGAACTGTTTTCAACCGCCCGTTCCACTTCCGGCGGCAGGGCCCCGCCCATGAATTGCCGGACGGCATCCGCCGCCCCTTTGCGGATTTGTTTGCCTTCAAAATTCACGCCGCTCATCCGCGTTTGCGCGGTGAAGGGCACAAAATGCGCGCCGGGCAAATCTCGGATTTCGCGCGCGCGAATCCCGAATTGCTTGGCGAGCACAACGATGCTGCGGCCCTCGGGCGTTTCATCGGCCAGCGAGGCAAGCTGCGCCGCGTCGGCCAGTTCCTCCGGCGAGACGCCCGCGGCAGGGATGAACTGGGTCGCCTCGCGGTTGCCGAGCGTGATGGTGCCGGTCTTGTCGAGCAGCAGCACGTCCACATCGCCGGCCGCCTCGACGGCGCGGCCGCTCATGGCAAGCACATTCTTCTGCACAAGCCGGTCAATCCCCGCGATGCCGATGGCGCTGAGGAGGCCGCCGATCGTGGTGGGGATGAGGCACACCAGCAGGGCCACAAGGACCGTGACCGAGAACGAGACTTCGGCATAGACGCCAAAGGGCCGGAGCGACATGATCACGACGAGGAAGATGATGGTCAGCGCCGAAAGCAGAATCGTCAGCGCGATCTCGTTGGGGGTCTTCTGGCGCGAGGCGCCCTCGACAAGGCTGATCATGCGATCCAGAAAGCTTTCGCCGGGATTTGCCGTGGCGCGCACCTTAATCCAGTCCGACAGGACGCGGGTGCCGCCCGTCACGGCGCTGCGGTCTCCCCCGGCCTCGCGAATCACCGGGGCGGACTCGCCCGTGATGGCCGACTCGTCCACGGTGGCCACCCCCTCGACGATTTCGCCGTCGGCCGGGATGATCTCGCCGACGGACACGAGAAACAGGTCGTTCTTGCGCAGTTGCTCGGCGGCCACCTTTTCAGGGGTGCCGTCGGCGCGGAGCCGGTTCGCCACCGTCTGTGTGCGCGTCTTTCGCAACGTGTCGGCCTGTGCCTTGCCGCGACCTTCGGCGAGCGCCTCGGCAAAGTTGGCGAAAAGCACGGTGAACCAAAGCCAGATTGAGATCTGGAGTCCGAAGCCGAAGGTTTCGCGCCCGGTGGGCAACAGGAGGCACAGTGTGCTGATCAGCGCCCCCACCTCGGTCACAAACATGACGGGGTTGCCCGCCATGTGCACGGGGTTAAGTTTCCAGAACGACTGCACGAGGGCGTTCTGAACAATTTCACGGTCGAAAATGGCATGTTTTCTGGCAGCCATGGCAAGTAATCCTTCTTAGTACAGCGCGGCGGAGCCGGTCATGATGAAATGTTCGACGATCGGGCCGAGGGCCAGGGCGGGAAAGAATGTCAGAGCACCAACAATCACGATGGTCGCGACCAGCAGCAGGGCAAAGGTCACCCCATGCACGGGGAAAGTGCCTCCGCTGACGGGGACAATCTTCTTGCGGGCGAGGCTGCCCGCCAGGGGCAGCAGGGGCAGGAGCATGAGAAAACGGCCGAAGAGCATGGCAAAGCCCAGCGTGGTGTTGTACCATGGGGTGTTGGCTGTCAGTCCTGCGAAGGCGCTTCCGTTGTTGCCCGTTCCCGAAGAGTAGGCATAGAGCATCTCGCTAAACCCGTGCGGCCCGGTGTTGGCCAGACCCGCCTGTCCCCATGCGGTAACGCACGCCCATCCAGTGAAACCGAGCACGGACAGCACGGCCGCCATCACAAAGAGGACGGCGAGTTTCACCTCGCCCGACTCAATCTTCTTGCCGAGATACTCGGGCGTCCGTCCCACCATGAGCCCGGCCAGGAAGACTGTCAGGATGATGAAGACCATCATGCCGTAGAGCCCCGAACCCACGCCCCCAAAAATGATCTCGCCCAGCTCGATGTTGACGAGGGGCACCAGTCCACCGAGGGGTGTGAAGGAATCGTGCATGGCGTTCACCGCGCCGCAGGAGGCGTCGGTCGTGACCGTGGCAAACAGGGCCGAGTTGAAGATGCCGAAACGCACTTCTTTGCCCTCCATGTTGCCGTCGGCGGCATCGACACCCAAAGCCGCAATCCGTGGATTGCCAGCCGACTCGGCCCACCAGCACACCGTGACGCCGGCCAGAAACACGAGCGCCATGGCGGCCCACACGGTCCAGCCGTGGCGCTGGTTCTTCACCATCCGACCCAGGTAGTAGGTCAACCCGCTGGGAATGAGGAAGATGGACAGCATTTGCAGGAAGTTCGACAGCGGCGTGGGATTCTCATAGGGATGGGCCGCGTTGGCGTTGGTGAATCCGCCGCCGTTCGTGCCGATCATCTTGATGGCGACCTGCGAGGCCATGGGCCCCTGCGCGATGACCTGCGGCGCGGCCCCGTCCACGCCAGCCTTCATCTCGACGGGCGTCGCGGTGGTGAAGTCATGGAAGTTCTGGATCATGCCCTGGGACACGAGGAACAGAGCGAACACCAGGCTCAGGGGCAGCAGAAGATACAGGGTCAGGCGGACGATGTCCGCCCAGAAATTTCCGAGCGTCTGCACCCCCTGCCGCGCCACGCCACGGACCAGCACGGCGGCCACGGCGATACCGGCGGCCGCGCTCATAAAGTTGTGAAACGTGAGCGCCACCATCTGCGAGAAGTACGACATGGTCGCCTCGCCCGCGTAGCTCTGCCAGTTCGTGTTGGTGGTGAAACTCGCGGCCGTGTTGAAAGCCAAGTCGGGCGTCAGCGCGCCGAGCTGCCGCGGATTGAACGGCAGCAGGTGCTGGAGCCGGAGAATGGCGTAGGTGAACAGCATGCCCGCCAAACTGAACAGTGCGAGTGACAGCGCATACTGCTTCCAGTCCTGCTCACGGGCCGGGTTGACACCGCAGAGGCAGTAGATAAACCGTTCCAACGGTTTCACGACCGGGTCCATGAAAGTGGTTCCATTGGCATCCAGTACCTGCACTAGGTAAAGGCCCATCGGTTTTGTAACTGCCAGCAGCACCCCCGTAAACAGGGCAAGCTGGATCCATCCTGAAATATTCATTGTTCAATGCTCCTCTAGAACCATTCGGGCCGGAGCACCGAGACAAACAGGTACCCCAACAGGGCCGCGCCAACCAGTCCAATTACAATATCCATCGGTTCACCTCTTGCATCTGCCGCGCGGTGCCGCGCGTTTACGCGACAAAATGTCTACAGTTTCTCGCACGCCCATGCGTACAGAATGAAGACGCCAAAAAAGGCGACGGTAGCCGCCACATAAACCAAGTCCGTCATTGCAAAAGATCCTTCGCCAACACGGGGTCGGCGCGTCGGGGCACAAGGATGAGGGTGCTTTCGGCACGAACACATTCTTTCTGTGCGTTCACGAGTTCCTTCACGATGGCCAGGACGCCCCGCCGCTGCCGGTCATTCCTTGATCGGGAATGCGGCGCACGGCGCTTCGCACACGTACCTGTCAGGAGCGCCGCAGCAACGCTGTGAAGAAATGCGCGACCGCCGAAAGCGGTCATACCCGCGTTTGTGAACACATCCACCATACAATACCCTTTTATCTACGTCTGTATTTCTTATTCTTTGCATTCAACTCTTGCTTGTGCATATGCAAGTTGCGTGCCATCGCTGAAGCAAGCAAGAACGGCCTAAAACAGCCCCATTCCCCCGCCATTCTAGCTGGGAGCGTCCCATGCCTTGAAAGATGCAGGAATCGAAAGGACGGGCGTTGCAAAATGCAAAGCAAGAGCGACTTCAGCGCGCTAACGGGAGCACAGGATAGAACAGGTGTCCTGACAGGGTCTCATCAAACAGTCCAACCACGACATCCTTTGTTGCCGCCTTGGACGGCCCGAAATGTCCGTGCAACGCTCAGGGCGCCTCTTGACTGTGGAGGAGCGCGGAAATGCCTGCGGACCAATATTGCGTGCTGTTTTCAGCATTCAACTGGGTGGCGGCGGCCGGCTATGCCACGCGGATGGGGATAATCATGAAGGGAATTCCGCGGGAATAGAGCCGCCGCTGAATTGCAAAAACTATATAGTTGTGCAGCAAACGCGTCATCAGTGTTTCCTCTGGAAACACCAATTGCCCGCCGAAGAAGACGCAGTCCGGGAAACGCTCGCGCACAATGGGCACCATCTTCTCCACCTCCTCGACAACATCGGTTCCCAGCACAAAATAGCTCTCTGCATGTTTTCCCTGGCGCCTCATGAGACTAACGTACTTGCCGAGGTCTGCTTTCGTCCGGTCTTTGAGTCCCTCGAGTTCCTGGGCGCCCTTGAAGTTGCCCGCGTCAACAACCCCCACCTCCACAAAGACGAAGTTCTTGAAGGTCCTGTTGAAGAGCCGGATGATGCCAAACAGCGTGTGCAGGCCCAGGCCGTTGAAACCGTTCACGAGTATCACGGCGGTTTCCGCCGAAGGGTCGCATGCGGGTTCGGGGAGTTTCTCATCGATGGACGCCTCGGCGGCGATGACGAGACTGTCCAAACGCTTCAGGAGGGCGCGCGTGTGGCCGTAGTGGCGGCGTATGAGCGTCGCGACAACCACCAGCGCGCCGGTGACCAGCAGCGTCACCCAGCCGCCCGAGCCGAACTTCAGAATGGCCACGGAAATGAGAATGAAGGAAGTCAGCACCAGGCCGATGCCGTTGATGGCCAGTCCCCTTTTCCAGCGACGGTCCTCGGCGCGCACCTGCCACCAGTGGCGCACCATGCCCAATTGGGAAAGCACGAAGGTGATGAACACGGTAATGCTGTACAGGACTATCAGATACTGCACCGAGCCGCCTGTGAATCCCACAAGCAGCAATGCCGCGCCGCCCATGAGCAGCACCCCGTTCTGCGTGACCAGCCGGTCGCTGAGCATGCCAAAGCGGCTGGGAAGCCAGCGGTCCAGCGCCATATTGGCCAGAACGCGCGGGCCGTCCAGAAAGCCGGTCTGCGCGGCCACGAACAAAATCGCACCCTCGGAGACCAGCGTGACAAGCACGAATCCGCCGGCCAGACCGCGGGGCCAGCCGGCGGTGACATGATCCAACAGCACGGCGTTGAGCGTCTTGCCCGGTTCAAACTGAACGCGGCACAGAACATACGCCAGCATAAGGCCCATCACGGCGACGACCAGCGACGAGGCCATGTAGACCATGGTCCGTTTTCCGGTCGCCACCCTCGGTTCGCGGAGAATGGGCAAACCGTTACTGACCGCCTCAATACCGGTGTAGGTTCCCGCGCCCATGCCATAGGCGCGCAGGACCAGGAAAATCATGCCGAAGATCCCAAACTGGTGCGTGGCCGAATGGGCATCCGCGGCGGTGTTGCGGGGCAGTGAAGCCAGTTCGGGGAGATGGGTGCCAATCGCCCAGAAGATGGCGATCAAATGGGTGACCACAAAGATCATAAAGATGGGAATGAGCGGCCCCACCGATTCGCGCACGCCGCGGATGTTCATCGCCGTAAGCACCACCACGCCCAGTAGCCCAAACCACATGCGAAAGACAACCCAATCGGGCGGGAGAAAGCTGAACACAGCCTCGGCACCGCTGGAAATGGAAAGGGCGATGGTCAGAACATAGTCAATCAGCAGGGCGCATCCGGACACCATGCCCCAGGTGGGCGACACAAGCTGGCTCGCCACCACGTACCCGCCGCCGCCGGAGGGAAACAGTTCAATAATCTGGTGGTAGCTCATGCTGATCACAACGATGGTGAACACGCTCCCTAGGGCGACAAACAGTGCCAGATGCGGGTACTGCAGGAGGAGGGAAAAGGCCTCCGACGGCCCGTAGCAGGACGATGACAACCCGTCAGACCCCAAGCCCACCCACGCAAAGAAGGCGACCAGCGCCAGCTTGTGGTGGATGTCGGGGTCGTGGGGGTCGCGGGCACTGCCCACCAGCATGCGCCGCACCCTCTTTGCCATTCCGGGTTTGGGAGTGTCGCCGTTTTCCAGGTACATGTGCGTCTGCTCTTTCATAGTGTTTGGTTTGCCGGAAGAATGGATGAATAGCCTGATGGGTAACGCATTTTGGGGGACCTCCCGAGGGGAGGAGCTTAGCCAATGCGGGCGCTGTGCCCTGTGATTTGCCCTGCACGCCTGCCGCGCGGTTAAGCACGGTCTGTCTCATCTGTCTTCTACAGTCTGTCGCACGCCCATGCGTAGAGGATAAAAACGCCGAAGAAGGCCACGGTCGCCGCCGCGTAGATTAGGTCCGCCATATTTATGCCTCCTCAACGGCGGCATGGTCGGCACATTTCAGCGAGAAGCTGAAAGTGCTTCCCGCGCCCACCACGCTCTCGGCGCGAATGCTGCCGCCGTGGGCTTCCACGATTTCCTTCGCGATGGCCAGGCCGAGCCCGGCACCGGTGTTTGTTCCCTGTTCGGGACCGCGGAAGAACTGTTCAAATACGCGCGGAAGATGCTCGGGCGCAATGCCCGAACCGGTGTCGGACACGGAATACCAGACGGCGTCCCCGTCGGCCCGCGCCGACACGGTCACACTGCCTCCCGGCGGCGTGTGTTTGATGGCGTTCGACAACAGGTTGGCAAACACATGGGGCATGCGGGTTGCGTCTGCGTGCACCTCGGGCAACCCGGTGGGCAGCGACGCTGTCAGGGTGATGCCATGGTCCTGCGCCTGAACCTTGAAAGGTTCCATCGCGTCCAGCGCGAGCGCAACCGCATCCATGGGGCTGGCATCCATATGGATGCGGCCGGACTGGATCCGGGCGATGTCCAGCAGGTCCTGCACGATGGTGTTGAGCCGGTCGCAGTCTTCCCGCGCGGCCACCAGCAGTTCCTCCTGTTTTGGGGTCAACGGTCCGAGTTTGTCGTCCAACACGAGATAGAGCGCCATGCGTATGGACGTCAGCGGCGTTTTCAACTGGTGCGACACCGTCGAAACAAGACCCCGCTTGAGTTCATCCTGCTGCCGCGTCTGCGTCACATCGTGCATCATCACGGTAATGCCCGCCAGTTGGCCGAATCCGTCCAGAACAGGTATCGCCTCAGGGCGGTAGAAGCGCTCCTCGCTGCCGACGAAGACCTGCACCAGGTAGTCCCCCTGGCCAAGCACTTCCCCGTGTCCGGAGCGCAGCACCTGCTGGGAGAGAATGTCCATCCACGCGTGCTTGCTTTCCTGCAGGCGGCAACCCACCTTGAGCCCAAAGGCTTCCTGGGCGGACTTGGTCACCACCTCGACCACGCCGTTGAGGTCGACCACAACAATTTCGACCGACAGATTGTCCAGCGCCTGCTGGGCGGCCCGCTGCATGCGCACCATTTTCGCTTCATTGGTGCGGCGGTACTCGCGCAGGCTTGCGGCCATGGTGTCGAAGGCCGACGCCAACTGGCCCAGTTCATCATGGGCAACACTGCCCACCACGAGGTCGAGGTTTCCCCGGGCGATCTCGTTGGCCGAGTCGGTCAGGGCCGTAATGGGCCGCAGGATCCAGCGGCCGGTGTACCAGACGAAGGTGCCCGCTATTACCACGCCGCAGAGCAGCAGCAGATACATGCGCTGGCTGGCCTGGGCGGCCTTTTCACGCGCGGCCGTGTTTGCGTCGGACATGTTTTGCTGGTTCATCTGAAGGATGCCGTTGGAGGTGTCCTTCACCTGCTGAAACAGGGGCAGGAGTGTGGAAAAATAGGCGCCACGCCGCTGGTCCACGGGACCTGCCCCGTCGCGCACCTGTGTGAGCACAGTCTTGTACTGCTTTTGAAGGCCGTCCAGTTTGGTGAAGAACTCACCCTCGCGGGGCAGGGTCAGGTTGCCGCCTTCCACGCCGAGTGCCTTGTCGAATTTGACAAGATTTTCATCGATTTGGGCTGATCCCTCCTTCTGATAACCGAGGAGGACGAAAAGTATGCCGCTGTCAATCCGCTCCATCGCATCATTCATGTCCTGGCAGGCAATCACGCTGCGATAGTTCTCGCGCAGGATGACGTCGATGGATTGTCCCAGTTCGGAAACTTTTACGATGCTCTGCACCCCGATGATTAGAATGATTAGGAAAAGCCCGCCGAAGCCAAGGCTCAATTTCTGTCGTAATCCG
Organism: Candidatus Hydrogenedentota bacterium; assembly: GCA_903893795.1. GTDB lineage: Bacteria > Hydrogenedentota > Hydrogenedentia > Hydrogenedentales > CAITNO01 > CAITNO01. Next base: position 8,036 of record CAITNO010000101.1, read on the forward strand.
AATGTCATGGCCAAACTCCTTTCGCATAGACCAATGGCAAGAGTGATGCCAATCAGGATTGGTGAAAAGTGGCCGAAAAAGGGGGCAGGAAGGATGAGAAACTTGCCTTCTGCAAGAAAGGAGCGAATGGGGCTTGCATTTTGCAAGGCGGAGGGGGGGCGCGTGAAACGCGCCGTCATCGCGAGCCTCAGACCGCCTACGGTGGCGATTCGCGGCAGAAAGCCGCCGAGGGACTGGCTCCCGTTTCCGTCCAAGGCCAAGGGACGGCAGCACATTCGCCTATCGGAAACGGGTGCCTGTACCCGAGTCACCACACCCCGGGGCTTCGCGAGTCCTGGTACAGCCACCATTTCCAACACAGCGACCTGTTCGAGTAAGTCGAGCCATTGGTTGGAAATGGTGGCAGTCCCCCAGCGGCACATGCACTTGCTTAGCAGCAAAGCACGGCAATCTCTTGGAATCATGACCTGAACCCTGGGCCGATGCGACTACGGGATTGCCGCGCTGCGTTCGCAATGACGGGGGAGCTGTCAGATGCCGTACTGCTTGCGCTTGCGCCAGAGGGTGGCCTGGTCTATGCCCAGCGTGTCGGCCGCCTCCTGAAGATTCTTGGCGACGGCAAGGACGCGGCGGATGTGCTGTTCCTCAATTTGCTGGAGGGTGATGCTGTCCCCAATGCGCGGAGCGGGCTCGCTTTGGGTGAACGCGTCGGGCAGGTATTCGACCCCAATGTTTGTGCCGGGGCACAGGATGGTGGCGCGCTCGACCACGTTGCGCAGCTCGCGAACGTTGCCCGGCCAGGAATGGCGCGCCAGCGCTTCCTGCGCCTCCGAAGTGAAACTCAGGAAGGCCCGGTGGTTGGAGCGGCCAAAGAAGGCAAGCAGATGCGCCGCCAGGCTTGGGATGTCCTCACGCCGTTCCCGCAGCGCGGGAATGGTCACCTGGATCACGTTAAGCCGGTAGTAGAGGTCCTCGCGAAAACGCCCCTCCTGCACCGCTCGCGCCAGGTCCACATTGGTTGCGGCAATCACGCGCACATCGGCATGGCAGGGCACCGCAGCGCCGATGCGCTCATACTCATGGTCCTGCAGAAAGCGCAGCAGTTTGGGCTGCAGCGACAGGGGCAGATCGCCGATCTCATCCAGCAGGAGAGTGCCGCCGGAGCAGGCCGCGATGCGCCCCACGCTGTCGCGCACCGCACCGGTAAACGCCCCCTTCGCATGGCCGAAGAGCTCGCTTTCCAGCAGCTCGGGCGGCAGGGACGGGCAGGAAACCACGCCCATGGGCTTGGCCGCCCTTCTGCTCCAGCCATGAATGGCCCGTGCCAGCACGGTCTTGCCCGTGCCGCTTTCGCCCTGAATGAGGATGGAGGCCTCCGACGGCGCGGCCTGATGCGCCACGCTCAGGGCGCGCTGCATGACCGGGCTGCACGAGGCAATCTCCACCTCGGGATTGACGCGGAGAAGATCCTCCTGCAAGGCGGCCACCTGCTGCTCCAGCAGCCGCACCTGGGCCACATTGCCCACGGCCAGCCGAATCTGGTCCGGGGTAAAGGGCTTGGGGACATAGTCCGAAGCGCCCCGCTGAATCGCCGTGACGGCGGTGTCTATCGAGGCATAGGCGGTGATGACGATAATCTTCAGCCAGGGCGCGGCAGCCAGCAATGCCGGTATCAGATCAAGGCCGCTGGCGGTCCCCAGTCGCAAATCGACAAAGGCCAGGTCAAAGGAGCGGTGCGACGCCTCCGCCACGGCATCCTGGAAATTGCTCACCGCCACCACGCTGTGGCCGTCCGTTTCGAGGCACATGGCAAGGGTTTTGCGGATGTTTATTTCATCATCCGCAATCAGAATATTCAGTGAAATGCTTTCGTGTGATTCCGTCATAAAAGTGTCCCGCACTGACGCCAGCATAGCTTATCGTGGAAAAGGGCGCAAACTGAAAACCGGATAGGGGAACGGAATTGTTCCAGTTTGTCGAAATTGTGCTACAATGAATTTGAAATCGTCATTTGAAAAGGAGAATGAAATGCCCTCCTATCAGCCCGGCTCGGACACGCGCAACCGCCTCATGGTCGCGGCCGCTGAAGTGTTTGCTGAACAAGGCTTTCGCCATGCCCGCGTCAGTGACATTTGTGAGCGCGCACAGGCGAACATTGCGGCGGTTAACTACCATTTCGGCGACAAGGAAAACCTGTATCTGGCCGTGGTGCAAAAGCTGGACGAGGAATCGAAGGCCGATGCGCCCTACATGCAGATCGACCCCGACGCATCGGCCGAGCAAAAGTTGCACACCTTTGTGCGGCAGTTTCTCGGCGTGCTGCTCAGGACCGGTCCGTCAACCTGGCTGGGCAAACTGATGGCCCGGGAAATGATGGAGCCGACGGCGGCGCTGGACTACATGATTGAGCACGTGATTCCGCCGGTGGAGGGGGTCGTGCGCGGCATTGTCGGGGAACTGCTATCGCTCCCGCCGGATTCCCCCATCGTTCAGTTGTGCGTGAGCAGCATCCTGAGCCAGTGCATGATTTACTTCGACACAAAGGAAATCGCGCTGCGGATGCGACCCGAACTCATCAACCCCGACCGCAGTTACGATCCCGCCACCATCGCATTTCTGGCGGGGCATATCACCCAATTCTCCCTGCATGGGATGCACGCCATGGCAACGGTGCCTGGACCGGAAAGTGGAACATGATGAAACACAAGAAACTCTTTACCCTTTTAGTGGCGGGCATCCTCCTGGGCGGTGCGGTGTTCCTCATCGCCCCGACGGGCGCACTCAAGGTCCGCGCCGATGAAAAACCCTCGCTCGGCACGTTGAAGCCGGAATCCGTCGCGGCGGCGGACAAGCCGAAATCCAGCGTGCCCACCGCGCCGGTGGAATCCCTGGAGCGTGAAACCACCCTGCGCCTGACGGGCACACTTGCCGCCGATGAAAAGTCGGACGTGGCGAGCAACACCAACGGCATCGTGCAAAAGGTGTTTGTCGAGCGCGGCAGTGTGGTGGAAAAAGGCGACGTGCTGGTGCAGGTGGACCCGACAGACGTGCAGAACATGCTGGACCAGGGACTGGCCGGGCTCCAAGAGTTGAAGGTGCGCCTGGGCATCAAAGCCGACAAGGCTCCCTATAGCGTGGAGAACCAGCCCGAGGTGAAGATGGCGAAGGCGGCGCTCAATCTGGCGCGGGTCAACCTGGAACGCTTCATGAAACTGTACGAGCAGGACGTACTGCCTAAAGCGGACTATGACCGCGTAATGTTCGAATGCGACAGCGCGGCGCAGCGCTACGAACAGGCCCGCCTGCAAATGAGCCAGCTCTACCAAAGTTACCTGACGGGACAGACCAAACTGGACGCGCTGCGCAAGGCGCTGGAGGATACGACCATCCGGGCTCCTTTCAGCGGTTATGTGGCGGAACGCCTGATCAGCGTGGGCGAGCGGGTCTCCCCCAGCCCCATGGGCAAAGGCGCGGCCGTGGCCACGCTCATAAAACTGGACCCGCTCCGCCTCGTGCTCACGGTGCCCCAGCAGAGCGTGGGCCAAATCACGCAGGGACAGTCGGTGACTTTCAAAGTGGACAGCCTGCCGGACCGCAGCTTCACCGGTGAGATCCGGTATGTGGGCCCGTCGGTGGAAAGCAATTCGCGCTCAATGACGGTGGAGGCGATGGTGCCCAATCCGGACCGCGTGCTGCGCCCCGGAACCTTTGCATCAGCCGAGGTGGCGCTGCCGGAAAAGAGCAGGCGCATGCTGGTGCCCGCATCGACCCTGGTGAAGGAGGGCGACATTTCCAAGATCTTCGTAGTGCGGGACGGCGTGGCCCGTGCGCAGGTGGTTTCGACGGGTGAGACGCGCGACGGCAAGACGGAGATAGCCGGGGGACTTTCAGGAAATGAAACGGTAATCACGGCGCCGGAGCGGATTCATGACGGGGACAAGGTGTCGTAATGCACAAACTCGCTGAAATCTGCGTACGGCGGCCTGTATTCGCCACAGTGTTGATGCTCCTGCTGGTGGTGTTTGGCCTGTTTGGCTACAGCCGCATGGGGGTGGACTGGTTCCCCAAAGTCGACTTTCCCGTGGTGCTGGTGACGACCATCTGGCCGGGCACGGCGCCGGAGGAGATGGAGACGGAGGTCAGCGACAAGATCGAGGAGGCGGTCAACACGGTCAGCGGCATCCAGGAACTGCGCTCCGTTTCGGGCGAGGGAGTCTCCCAGGTGGTGGTGCTCTTCGCCATGGAAAAAGACGTGAACGTGGCGGGGCAGGAGGTGCGCGACAAGATCGACCAGATCGTGAACACCCTGCCGCAGGGCGTGAAACAACCCATGATCACCAAGATGGACCCCGACGCGTCGCCCGTGCTGTCGCTCGCGATTTCGGGCGACTTCCCCGTGAAAGACCTCACCGAATACACGGACAAAACCCTGCGGCGCCAGTTGGAGTCGGTGGCGGGCGTGGGACAGGCAATGATCGTGGGCGGACAGCCCCGGCAGATCAACGTGAAGCTGGATCCGCTCAAACTGCGGGCACACAACCTGACGATTGTCGATGTGGCGCGCGCGCTGCAGATGCAGAACATCCAGATTCCGGGCGGCACCGTGACGGCCGGTCCCGACGAGGCCACGCTGCGCACGCTGGGCCGCGTGGCGACCGTGGAGGAAATGGGCTTTATTCCGGTGACCGTGCGGAACGGGCACGTGGTGACCGTGTCCGATGTGGCCGAGGTCGAGGACGGCGTAAAGGAGCCGGACAGTCTTGCCCAATTGGACGAGACCCCGGCGGTGCTGCTGAACATCCGCAAGCAGTCGGGCACGAACACCATCGAGGTGGTGAGAAACATCAAGGCGCGGCTAAAAGACATCCCCCTGCCGCAGGGCTACCACCTGGAGATTGTGCGCGACCAGTCGACCTTTGTGCAGGACGCGGTGGACTCGGTGCAGGAGCACCTCATCCTGGGCAGCATTCTGGCGGCGGTGGTGGTGCTGCTGTTCCTGTCCAACGCGCGCACAACAATCATTTCGGCGCTGGCGATCCCCACGTCCATCATCGGCACCTTTGCGATGATGAAGTACATGGGCTTCACGCTCAACGTGCTGACGCTGCTGGCACTGACCCTGTCGGTGGGCATCGTGATCGACGACGCGATTGTGGTGCTGGAGAACATTTTCCGCTTCATCGAGGAGAAGAAGCAGACGCCGCGCGAGGCGGCCCGCAACGCAACAAAGGAAATCGGCCTGGCCGTCGTGTCGATCACGCTGTCCTTGTGCGCCGTGTTCCTGCCCATTGCCTTCATGGAGGGGATTGTCGGGCGCTTCATGTGGTCCTTCGGCATCACCATGTGCTCGGCAATTTTGATCAGCATGCTGGTGAGCTTCTCGCTCACCCCCATGCTGGCGTCGCGCTGGCTGAGGTCGGCGCCGGACGCCGCGGACGATCTCGTGACGGATGCGAAGGCGGCGAAGAAGAAACGTGATTCCAAGCACCGGGGCGCCTACCGCTTCGTCGAGGGCGGCTATCTCCGGATGCTGGGATTCTCGCTGCGGCACCGGTGGATGGTGGTGCTGATCATGATAGCGCTGCTGGGCTCCATCTATTTCGAGGCAAAGATCATCCCGAAGAACTTCATGGCAAACGACGACCAATCGCAGTTCAACGTCGAAGTGCGCACGCCGGAGGGCACCTCACTCGACGCGACGCAGATGATCCTTGCGCGCGTGGCCCGCGATGTGCGCAAACTGGAGGGGGTGAAGTACACCGTCACCAGCACGGCCGAAACGGAGCAGCGCATCTCCAATCTGGGCACGGTCTTTGTGAAACTGGTGAACCCGTGGGAGCGCAGCTTCGCCCAGAACGAGGTCATGGACTACATCCGCAAGCAGGTGCTGCCCAAATACGACGCGGAAAAGCTGCGCACGAGCGTGATGCAAATCGCGGCCATTGCCGGCAGCGGTTCGCAGGCGGCGGTCCAGTACACCGTGGGCGGACCGGATATGGGCAAGCTGGAGGAGTACTCCAACAAGATTATGGAGTGCCTGCACAACTATCCGGGCGCGGTGGACGTCGATTCGACACTCGTGGTGGGCAAACCGCAGTACGGCGTGACGGTGGACCGGGCGAAGGCCGCCGACCTGGGCGTGTCGATTGCGGACATCGCGAGCACGCTGCGCCTGCTGGTGGCGGGCGACAAGGTGACCGATTTCAGCGACAAGGGCGAGCAGTACGAGGTGCATGTGCGCGCTGCGGCGGAATACCGCAACGACATCTCCGAACTGGCCATGGTTTCCATTCCGACCATGATGCGGGGCACCGTGCCGCTGGGCGACGTGGCGCGTTTTGATCGGAGCACGGGCCCGTCGCGCATCAACCGCCTCGACCGGACGCGGCAGGTGACCGTGCTCGCGAACCTTTCGCCGGGCATCTCGCAGGCGGGGGCATTGGACAAAATCGGGGAGACGGTGGAAAAGCTCAAGATGGGGCCGGAATACAAGATCGCCCTGGCGGGTGAATCCAAAGAGATGAAGAAAGCGTTCAGCGCCTACATCATCGTGTTTATAACGGCATTCCTTTTCATTTACCTGGTGCTGGCGGCACAGTTTGAGTCCTGGCTGCACCCGATCACCATCCTCATTTCGCTGCCGCTGACGCTGCCCTTCGCGCTCTTCTCGCTCATCATCTTCGGACAGTCGCTCAACATCCTCAGCCTGCTCGGCATCCTGGTGCTGTTCGCCGTGGTGAAGAAAAACGCCATCCTGCAAATCGACCACACCATACAACTGCGCGCCGATGGCCTATCCATGCAGGATGCCGTGATGCGGGCAAACCGCGACCGGTTGCGCCCCATCCTCATGACCACGGTGGCCTTTGTGGCAGGCATGATCCCCCTGCTGGTGTCCAACAGCACGGGCGCGGCGACGAACAAGACGATCAGTTGCGTGATCATCGGCGGCCAGTCGCTGGCGCTGCTGCTCACACTCATCGCGACGCCGGTGATGTACACGCTCTTCGACGACCTGGTAAACTCGCGGCCCATCCGGTGGCTCGCGCGCTTCAGTCCGGCGCAGCCGGAGGAATAACACGCCGGGGCAAGGCAGACCGGGGAAACATAAGATGGAAGTCATCGGCAAGACAATACGCCGCTGTCATGTCTGCGCGAAGTCTGTGGGTTGCGTACCGGCGGAACAAACCATATGAGCGGCAAATACGCCCTTATAACCGGTGCCTCGACGGGTATTGGATATGCCAGTGCGGCGGCGCTGGCGGACAGCGGATTTCATGTTTTTGCCGGGGTGCGCAGCGAGTCCGACGGAGAGCGCATCCGGGTCCAAAGCGGCGGCAAGCTTGAGCCCGTTATTCTTGACGTCACGAACTTGGAGGATATTGCAGCGGCCAGGGCGCACGTGGAAAAAACCGTGGGAAATTCCGGTCTCCACGGGTTGGTGAACAACGCGGGGATTGCCGTGGCGGGGCCATTGGAGTTTATTCCAATGAAGGACTTTCAGCGCCAGATGGATGTCAACGTGAATGGCCTGGTCGCCGTCACCCAGGCATTCCTGCCGCTGCTCCGCGCCGCCTCGGGCCGCCTGTGCTGCATCAGTTCAACCAGCGGATACTTGAGTACGCCGTTCACGGCCTCCTATTGCGCGTCGAAGTTTGCCGTGGAGGCCATCGGCGACGCGCTCCGCATGGAACTGGCCCCATGGAACATCCGGGTGAGCCTGGTCGAACCCGGCGCCTCCGACACCCCCATCTGGCAAAAGGGCAAGGTGGAGATCGACGCCCTACTGGAATACATGCCGCCGGAGTGCCTCATGCTCTACGGCAGGGTGATAAAGATGCTGCGCGATGACTTGGATAAAATGGCCCGAAGTGCCGCCCCCGTCAATACCGTTTCCCGCTGCGTTGTGCATGCTCTCACAGCAAGACGTCCCAAAACGCGTTATCGCTGTGCCAAAGGCCGCCGCGCTTATGCGGCATGGATTGCGGCAAGATGGCTGCCCGACAAGCTTCGCGACAAGCTCATCCTCAAGGCCATGGGACTGACAGGGAACCCGCAGGGATAGGGAAGCACGAAACCTTCCGCGGCACGCCATTGTGGAAATGGCTTGCGCAGGGTCCGGGTACGGTAGTCGGCCTCCGATAAAGGCCGGTGTTGAAGATCCGTGCTACGGGCAGAAACCGAAATAAGTGCCCTCCGGTCGTTTCGCAGAGAATCCAGGAACACCAGAAGGCATGAGTAACTGCTAAGAAAGTGCATGTTCCGCTGGGAGACTGTGCCGCTGGGGTGCCGCTGGGGGACTGCCACCATTTTCAACCAACGGCTCGACTTATTCGAACAGGTCGCTGTGTTGGAAATGGTGCCTGTACCAGAGCTCACGAAACCCCAGGGTGTGATGACTCGGGTACAGGCACCCATTTCCGATAGAGAATGTGCTGCCGTCCCTTGGCCTTGGACGGAAACGGGAGCCAGTCCCCCGGCGGCTTTCTGCCGCGAATCGCCGCCGAAGGCGGTCTGAGGATCGCAATGACGGGGTGCGGGGTGTCGGTATCCCTGCCGGCTGCCTAGTCCGTCTTTGGATGCTCCTTGAAGAACTGCCAGATGACTTCGCTGGCCTTGAAGTCGCGGCTGACCCGGCCCAGGTGCCACTGGGTCTGCATGAGCGGCCCGCCCGGCCAGGTGTGTCCCCCCCGTTCAACGGCGTAAAGCACCACGTCGCTTCGCGGTGTTGCCCCGTGATACCGGTCTATGTGCGTCCTGGTACCGCACTGGGAACCGTGGTGCGGCAATTTCGCGGTTTCGGGCCGGGGCTCACAGCCGTTGTTTCTGACCCAGAAATCAACGACGGTGGCGCCGGGGAGGACTTTGGCCTTTTCATCGTTGAACAGCGGCCCACCCTTCCAGAACACGATGGGGTCGTCCATGCCGTTGACCATCAGCATGGGCACGGGACCGTCGGGCTTGCAGTCGGGCATGGCCTTTTCCGAGATGGTGCCAATCACGGGCGCGGCGGCGGCGATGCGCCGCGACAATCTGGACGCGACCAGGTGGGTCAGCATGCCGCCGTTGGACGCGCCGGTGATGTAGATGCGGCGCGGGTCAATGCGATAATCGCGCTCCATCTGGTCGATGATGCGGCCGACAAGCCCCACATCATCGACCGGGGTGTCATAGCCGGGAAAGTCGGGCAGGTTGATGCCCGAACTCCATTTGTTGTTCGTCCCCTTGGGATAGACGGCGATGAATCCCTCGCGGTCGGAGACAGTGTTGAACCCGGTCAACCAGGCCATCAACAGCGGCGTCATGCCCGCGCCGTGCAGTACGACGACGAGCGGCACCGAGGTCTTCGCGTCATAGGACGGAGGCACATGGACCCGGTATTCGCGGTCCCGGTTCTCCCACGAGATGTGCTCCCGTTCGCCTTTCGCCATGGTGAGGCAGCCCGTAAGCAGGATTAACTGACAGACGGCAAGGGTCAGCATGAGGCTGCGCGGAACATTGGGTGATTTCATGGGGTACTCCCTTTGGGTCTTCTTTGGCATAGGATGGGCGTTGGCCGAAGTCTCGGGCCATTATGGCACAGGTTGGTCACCCAATAGTCTGTGCTATGCTCTTGTCCATTCAAAGACCCGGTCGAACGGACCGGCAGGAACGGCAAGTGACAAAGGAGGATTTCATGTCGGGCGACAAAACCAAGCGCGTCTGGGTGTGCCTGGTCTGCGGATATGCGCATGAGGGCGATGGTCCCCCGGACGAGTGTCCCGTGTGCGATGCGGACGGTTCAGAGTTTGAGACGCAGGCGGAGGCCGTCCCCGCGCCTCCGGCCGCCCCGTCCTCCCAGGTGGCACGGCCCAAACGGTGGAAATGCCTGCTGTGCGGCTATATCCACGAGGGCGACGAAGCGCCGGACGCATGCCCCGTGTGCGATGTGGACCGGTCCGAGTTCGAGGAGCAGATGGAGGCCGTCCCCGCACCTCCTGCCGTGCAGGCGGCCCCGGTGGCACTGCCAAAACGCTGGAAGTGCCGGGTGTGCGGCTATATTCACGAGGGAGACGAGCCACCGGAGGAGTGTCCCGTGTGCGGCGCCCACAAAGACCAGTTTGAACTGGTCAACGACGGTCCCCCACCGGCATTATCACCGGCAAAGCCCGTGCGTGTCGTCATTGTGGGCGGCGGGATTGCTGGGCTGTCGGCGGCAGAGTCGGCCCGGGAGCATTCGCCCCGTGCCGAGATTACGGTGGTGTCGAGGGAACCGGAACTCCCCTACTACCGGCTCAACCTGACGCGCTTTTTGGCGGGCGAAATCACCGACCAGGCCCTGCCGATCCATCCGGAATCATGGTATGAAGAAAAGCGCATCCGGCTGCTGCGCGGCGTGGAGGCGACTGCGGTGTCGCCGACCGACTCGGTTGTCACGCTTGGTGACGGGTCCAAACTGCCCTATGACAAACTCATTCTCGCCTGCGGCGCGCAGCCGTTTATCCCGCCCTTCCCCGGCGCGGCGTTGCCGGGTGTGTTTGCACTGCGCACCCTGGCGGATGCCAAGAACATAGTGGCGGCGGCGCTGCCGGGCACGGCCTGCGTGTGCATCGGCGGCGGCATTCTGGGACTGGAAGCCGCCGGCGCCCTGGCAAAGCGGGGGGTGCGGGTGACGGTGCTGGAAAATGGCGGCTGGCTGCTGCAGCGCCAGTTGAATGAGGCGGCTGGCAGGGTGCTGGCACGCCATGTGCAGGCGGCGGGCATCGACGTGGTGTACCACGCCAAGACGGACGCCATCACGGGCACGGACCGGGTGGAACAGGTTCGCCTGGCGGACGGAACGACCATCCCCGCAGCGCTTGTGGTGATTGCCACGGGGGTGCGTCCCGACAATGGGCTTGCCCAGGCGGCAGGACTGACGGTAAAGCAGGGCACCATGGTGAATTCCCGGCTGGTCAGCTCGGTACCAAACATCTTCGCCGCAGGGGACCTCGCGGAGCACAACGGCATCCTGTACGGTCTCTGGGACCCGGCGCGGCACCAGGGTTCCATCGCGGGCATGAATGCGGTGGGCCTGTCCACCGAGTTTGGCGGCATTCCACGGGCCAACACGCTCAAGGTGCTCGGTGTGGGATTGTTCAGCGTGGGCATGGTGGAACCGGCAGAGGCCCATATACAGGAAGTGGCTGAAGAGACAGAGCGTGGCTACTACCGCTTCCTATTTAAGGACAGCCACATGGTCGGCGCCATCTTTGTCGGCGACACACAACCAGCTTCAAAAGCGGTCAAGGCGATAAAAACAGATGCAAGCTTCGCCGATCTGCTTTCCGCAACACCCACTGTGACGTTGGTTCTTGGGCAATTGCAAGCGCTAATTACATAAGCAAAACGATGCAAACAGATGGAAACAGCGGCCGTCTGTCTTAAGAAACGCTGGGCCCCGGCTTGGTGGGCGGACTCTCGCCCCACAAGTCACGATAAAGCTGTTCCTCACAGTGTGGGCAGACGCCGTGGCTGAATTCGGCATCGGTATGCTCCTGTATATAGGAGTCCACCTGCAACCAGAAACCTGTGTCGTTGCGGATACGCTTGCAGTAGGAACAGATGGGGATTAGTCCGCGCAACGTTTTTACCTGCTGAAGCGCCTGTTGCAGGTCGTTAATGAGGCGCACATTCTCCTGCTCGGTCTTTTTCCGCTCCGTAATGTCATTAAACGCCACAAACAGCGCCGGTTCTCCTCCAAAATCGATCAGGGCCGCCGACAGATAGGCCCACATGGGCTCTCCGTTGTGGCGTTTCAGCAGCAACTCGTAGTCACGCACATATTCCTGATTCTGGAGCAGCTTCAGAATGCGGACCCGGTCCACCGGGTCCTCGTAGGAATCTACCGTACAGCGGTCTTCCACCCCTTTGTCTTTGGGCAGGAAATTCTTCTCCCACTGGTCATTGCAGAAGCGAACCCGCCCGGTCTTCGGGTCGGAGATCGCGATGGGGAAGGGGGCGCGTTCGACCAGAACTTTGAATCGTTGCTCGGCGGCGCGCATGGCATCCTGGGCCCGGACGCGCTCGTACATTTCCAGGTGCAGATTCCGGTTCAGCCGGTAGGACCAGAACACAATCAGGCCGCCCACGACCAGCAGCACGGTCAGGCCGATGATTGCCTGGCGGTAACGGCGCAGATTGGGCATGGGATTTCTCTCGTAGATGAATCCAGACAGGTCACAATCCTTCGGCGCCATTCCCAGTTCCGCATAGGTGGCGGCAATATGCTGCCACCTGCCGGGATTGATATAGCCCAACTCAACAATTTCGGGCAAAATAAGCCGGTGGGTTTCCCGGGCCTCGAAGCGGAGATGGTCCAGGCTGTGCCGCTGGCTGTACTTGGCGTAGATGATGTCTACAATCTCGTCCTGATGGTCCAGCGCGTATTTCCATCCGCGCAAGGAGGCATCCAAGAACGCCTTCGTCCGTTCCGGATGAAGCCCTGCCTCCTCCTCTGAGGTGAAGAGGCAGTCTCCGTAAAAATCGATCCCGCCGGTGCGCGGACTGAGCATCACACACTCCAGCCCCATCTGTTTGAGCAGAAACGGCTCATCCGTGGAATAGGCCGAAATTGCATCAACTTCACCGCGGGCGAGCGGCGCGGGGTCAAAGGAGAGGGGCAACACGGTCAACTGGTCAAGGCGCATGCCTTCATGCTGGATGTAGGCCCTGAGTTCATCCGTCTCTTTTTCGAAGGCCACCCGTTTCCCGGCAAGGTCGTGCACGCTGGTGATGCCCGACTTCTTATCCACCAGAAGCACTTGCGGAGAATGCTGGAAGATGGCGGCCAGCAACACGGCAGGCTTGCCCAGGGCGCGCTGCAGCACCAGGTCGGAGTTGCCCACACCGAAATTGGCCCGGCCTGCCAGCACCGCCTCGGCCGGGTCTTCGCCTTCTTTTGGCTCTTCCAGCCGAACAGTGAGACCCGCCTCCCTGTAAAAACCTTTGTCCACGGCGGCATAGTAACCGGCAAACTGGAACTGGTGCCGCCACTTCAGCTTGAGCGTGACCGAATCAGTTCCGTCCGGGGCGGCGTCCGCCGCCGCGCGGAAGCAAACGGCGCAGAGCACCGCCAGTATCAGTAGCTGCACATGTCGCAGCGCGTCGGCCCGCATATAGCTTCACCCTTACTTCAGATTAGGGCACATTACGGGTATGGCAGCCCCCAGCCAACCTTGTCAACATTCTAGCGTTTTTGTCCTGTCATGCACAAAATTGCAATTCCGCGCACTTGGATCCCATCAAAAACATCCGTATCACCCGCAGGCAACTGGCACCCGGACGGAAAAATGGCACGTCAGTTGGCGGTTGGGGATGTGTCGTCGTTCGCCGTCGGCGCTGGGGCATTTCGGGCGTCAAGAATCTGGCGCACCAAGAGCAGCAGGTCTTCTCTGCGGTAGGGCTTTCGGAGCAGATGGAGTCCCTCTTCGACAATGAAGTCCTTGTGGATGGAGCTGGGGCTGTACCCACTGCTGAACAGGAACAGCATGTCCGGCTTCGTCTCCTTCATCCGGGTCATGGCCTCGCGGCCGCTGAGTCCGGGCATGACCACGTCGAGAACGGCAAGGTCTATGGCGCCGTTGTGCTCTTCAAACACGCGAACGGCCTCGTTGCCGTCGCAGGCGGTCAGCACTTTGTATCCGACCGTGCTCAGGAGGGATGCGATGAGATTGAGCACTGCCGCCTCGTCCTCGGCCACGAGAATGGTTTCATCTCCACCCCAGACGGGCTGTTTTTCCGGCTCGAAGAGCTCCTCAACAGGCGCCTCGACCGAAGGCAGGTAGACGCTGAAAATGGTTCCCTTGTTGGGCACACTGTCCACGTGAATTAGGCCATTGTGCTGTTTGACGATGCCGTAGACCGTGGCAAGGCCGAGGCCGGTGCCCTGCCCCACCTCCTTGGTGGTGTAGAAGGGCTCGAAGATGCGCGTGCGCGTCTCTGCATCCATCCCGCGCCCCGTGTCGGTCACCGTAATGAGGGTGTAACGCCCCTCGGCGGCCCAGGGGTTGTCCAGGCAGAATTCGGCGTCGAGAACCGTGTTTTCCGTTTTGATGGTGAGTTTGCCGCCGCGCGGCATGGCGTCGCGGGCGTTGACGCTCATGTTCATGAGCGCCTGTTCGATCTGTCCCCGGTCCACGCGAACCCTTCCCAGAGTGTCCCCGGGGATGAAGCAAAGCTCCACGCGCTCTCCGATAAGGCGGCGAAGCATGTTGAGCACTCCCTGAATCAACTGGTTCAGGTCCAGATTGACCGGCTGGATGGTCTGCCGGCGACTGAAGGCAAGCAGTTGCTGGGTCAGTTCGGCCGCCCGTTCGGCGGCCTTGCGCACTTCCTCCACCTCGTCCCAGGTCGGCGCGCCCGGTGGCTGCATGCGCTGGACCAGGCCGACATTGCCAAGAATAACCTGGAGCAGGTTGTTAAAGTCATGGGCCACGCCGCCCGCAAACTGGCCCATGGCATCCATCTTCTGGGCTTGGCGCAACTGGTCTTCCAGCCGCTTGCGCTCGCTGATGTCACGGATGTTGCACTGAACAACGCTGTTTTCCCCGACGCGGTAAACCGCGCCCACAAATTCCGCGGGAATTTCGGTGCCGTCCTTTCGGATGAGGCTGACCTCGTCGTAGTGAATATGGTCGCCGCCCACAAGTTGTTCAAAAGCCCACCGCGACGAGGCGATGTCCCTGAACACGCCGGTCTCCCACAACTCCATGCCGGTCAGGTCTTCCGCGGAACAGCCCAGCATTGCGAGCACGGCCGGATTGGCCTCGACAATCCTGCCCGACACCGCATCGAGAATGAGAATGCCGTCTTTGGCCGCCGAGAAAAGGCTGCGATAGCGTGCCTGGGACGCTTTCCACGCCTCTTCCGCATGCTTGCGGTCTGTTATGTCCTGAAGCGTGCCGACCACGTAGCTGCGCTCCCCCTCTCTAATCGGGGCCAACCCGCGCACTTCCGCCCAGAGCCGTTTGCCGGAAACGGTGGTCAATTCGCATTCGACAGTAAAGGGTTCTCTGGTAACAAGGCAGTTGGCCATGGCCTGCTTCAACACCGGCCAGTATTCAGGCAAGTAGTATTTCATTCCTTCGGTGAGGCCGGGGGCATAGTCCCGGCGCTCCTCGATGATTTCATAGACACCGTCGTTCCATTCGAGCTCGTCGGTGTGGGGATTGGCCTTCCAGCCGCCCAGGCGCGCAATCTTCTGAATCTCGCGGGAAAAGTATTCGCTCTGGCGCAGTTCGCTTTCCGCCTCCCTCCGCTCGAGCTCGCCCGCGGCCCGCACGGCCACCAGTTGCAAGATTGCCTCGATGCGCTTGGTGTCCGTCATCGGCTTGCGCCCAATGACGGCAATGAGACCGATGGGACGCCCGTCCGAACTCCACAAGGTGGTGCCTGCGTAGCTTTCGGCCTTCAGATCCCGGAGCACTCCGTCGTTTGGAAAGAGTTGGCAAACCTCCTTTGGAAAACAGCAGATGGTCTTGCCCACAACATCACCGCAGGGCGTGTCCGTGAGGGCGTAGGAAACGTTGTCGTCAAACTTGTCGTCGCAATACACGGCAATGGTCTGGGCGGTAAGCCCGTCCGGCAGCAACCGGTCAATGCAGATGAAATCCATGCCCAGGGAGCCGGCAAGGTACTTCGCCAGGGACTGGAAGAAATCCCCTTCTCCGGGTGTGCTCCCACAGCGGATAAGAAACGCCTGCGCCTCCTCAAAACGGATGCGCTCCGACATTTCCCGAACCAAAGCGCGGCTCTGCGAGAAATGCCGCGTAACCAGCCGGGCAATGTTGCCGTATTCGGAATTGCTGCCCTCCAGGCCGACCAGGGTGGCCGGGTCGCCGTTTACAAGGGCGGCCGAGAGCATGCGCAACGGAATGGCAACCCAGCGTGCCAGCAATGCGGACAGGACCGCCAGGAGGGTGAGACAGAATATGCCCACAATCGCGGGTTCCCAGTCCAAATAGGAGATGAAATGCTCGATTATGGGCGAAAAGGTGCGCACCTCCAGAATCGCCAGCGGCGTCCCGTCCCATGCTTTGAGCGGGTGACGGAACACCATGGCACCCCCTTCGAGTATGGTGCCGTGCTGGACCGCCGCAAGGCGTTCATCCTGCATCAAAGAGGCACTGCCGTCGAGCAGACTGGTGAGCTTGTCCAGATGCGCGCGCCCCCACAAACGTCCCGCAAAGAAGTACCCCGCCGAGGGCATTTTTCGGTCTGTGTCTTCGGACGGGTGTATGCTGGCGCCGCATACCTCCATCAGCCCCGCCGCGGTGTGAAAGAAGAAATGGGCAATGGGATTTTGGACAAAGAGCTTGTCTGAACGCCCCTTCAAGGGCAGTGCGTCTCCAATGCTCTTGTCGGCGTTGTTTGTCCCAAAGTACACAAGCGATTCATCGGGCCGGAATACCCATACGGCGTCAACCTCGTAGGTCTTGAACGAGGGCACCAGGTTCCCCTCGGCCCACTGCGGATTGCCTGTCTTGGCAAAATCCACCATTTCGGTCCAGGTGGTATAGTCCTGACATTGTGCCTGAAGTGGTTTTCCGAGGAATTCGACGGTTTTCTCGGACAACCTGCTGATGGCCTCGCTTCGATCCAGCAGCACAGACTGAATGTTCTGGCTCTGCCAATGGCGCAGTGTCAGCAAAGCCCCCATAAAGACCCAAATGACCGCGCACAGGGCCAGCATCAACCTTGTCGACACTTTCATCGCCCACTCCTGTTGACCGCCGTTGCTAACGGGTAATCTCTACCGTTCCAACATGATAGCATTTCCCCAGGATTGGCACCTATTAAGTGATTGGGACGCGAATTGGATGAATATAGGAACAGAGGCACCCTGAATTCAGGCGACCATTGCGCCAGCTTCGACGCGAAAATGCCCTGAAGGATTTACACTTGAAACTGCACAGGGACAACACAGGCGACCTGAAATGGGAAAAAGAAGAACGAACGGCAGATCATCCCAAGAATAGTGATTCGGAATTCAATCCGGCGGCAGTTGAGAACTGCCACGGGCGCAGAAAAGAAGAACGGCGTGTCAAGCCTTCAAGACCTGACACGCCGTGAAATATCAATGGTAGCGGTGCACGGATTCGAACCGCGGACACGTGGATTATGATTCCACTGCTCTAACCAACTGAGCTACACCGCCCTTGTGTTGATAGTATACCAAAGGGAATTTGCGGTTGTCCAGATTCTGCCGTCGTGTTCCGACCCGGGTGAGCCTTCACGGGACGTGCCGACATTACCACAGGACTTTTTCCGATTAGTTTCCCGGAGCCGGCAGGGATGCCGGCGCTCCCAGTGGGGCCGCACGTTTATAGGTTTTGACCGCCCTGGGAGAAAATGTCAGTGATAATCTGTTCAACCACACTCTCGGCAGCCATGGGCCTGGCAAGCAGTCTGGCGGCGTGCCCCATTTCTTCCAGACGGACCGGGTCTCCGAGCAGTTCGCGGATGATTTTTTCCAGCCGGGCCGGGTCGCATTCATTGTCCAGCAGCAGCACGGCCGCACCGGCATCAACAAAGGCGCGGGCGTTGTGCTCCTGATGGTTGTCAGTGGCGAAGGGAAAAGGCACAAGCACCGAGGGCTTGCCGAGTACGGCAATTTCGGCGGTGCTGGACGCACCCGCGCGGCTGACAATCAGATCGGCGGCGGCGCAGGCGGCAGGCATGTCCTCGATGAAGGGATGCACCTGAACCTGTGCCCGCCACGGGGCTGACTTTTCCAGCATCTCGGCATGGTCGGACTTTCCGGTCATCCAGATGAACTGCATGCCTCCGACACCAAGACTCTCCACCAGGCCGAGCACGGCCCGGTTCAGGGTGCGCGCACCCTGGCTCCCCCCGCACACGAGCACCACGGGCAGCTTCGGGTCGAGTCCGAACTTGAGGCGGGCTTCCTTTTGGTCGGGAGGGCCGATAAATCCGCCGCGCACGGGATTGCCCACGACTGTGGCGCGGTCGGCGGGAAAGTCTCCGATGGTGTCGGGATAGCTTAGGAAGATGCGGGTGGCACGGGACGCACAAAGACGGTTGGCCATGCCGAGTCGCTTGTTCTGCTCGTGCAGAAAGGTGGGAAAACCGAGCCGCTGCGCGGCCCACACGAGCGGCAGCGAGACGTATCCGCCGACGCCAATCACCGCCTGCGGCCGGAAGCGCCACAGCCAGGTCGCCGCGCGAAAACCGGACCAGGCAAGTTTGACCAGGGTCCAGGCCATGCGGGGCGTCTTGCGGCGCGGCCACCCCTCAACGGGCAGTCCGCGGAAGGGCACGCCCGCATTCCTGGCGACGCGTTCCTCCATGCCGCCGCTGTGGCCAACCCACAGGGCCAGCAGGCGCGGGTCTCGACGCCGCAGTTCCTCCAGTATGGCGGTGGCGGGCGAGGTGTGCCCCCCCGTGCCGCCGCCCGTAATCATTATGCGCATGTCCCGCTCCCTGTCAGCGCGGGCGTCATGCGGCCATGGCCGGACGCCGCGGTGCTTCGGCAACTGTCGTTCTCTTTTGTCCTTTATGCACCCTTGCCTGCGCCCCGACATTGACAAGAACGCCGGCCATCATGAGGAATGAAACCAGGGCCGTGCCTCCATAGCTGACAAAGGGCAGCGGCAGTCCCTTGTTGGGGAGCATGCTCAACGTGACTGCCATGATGAACGCCGCCTGAATGCTGATCATGGCGCACATGCCCGTTGCGAGGAGTGTTCCGAAAAGGTCAATGGCGTTGAGCGCGACGCGCATTGCCGCCCAGGTGAAGGCAACAAACACCAGCACCACCAGAATGGTGCCGACGAGCCCAAACTCCTCGCCGACGATGGCAAAGATGAAGTCCGTGTGCGCGGCGGGAAGATAACCCAGCTTCTGCTCGCCCGCGCCCGCACCCTTGCCCCACAGTCCACCCTGGGCAAAGGAGGACAAAGACTGGATTACCTGCCAGCCCGATCCCTGCCGGTAGGCCCACGGGTCCAGCCAGGCGGCTATGCGGTCCACCCGGTTCGGGATAAAAACGATGGCCGCCACCAGCGCGCCAATGCCCGCCACGACGATGCCACCCAGGTATATTTTTCGGCCGCCGGCGACATAGACCATGACATAGGCCGTCGCCATCATCATGGCCGGAATGCCGATGTCGTGCTCCAGCACGACCAGGCCGGCGAACAGGCCGGCGATCACAAAGTGCGGCATCATCCCCGACCAGAAGCGGCCCAGTCTCATATGATTCCGGGTCAGGGTGACGGCAAGCAGCAGCACCAGCGCGAAACGCGCGAATTCAGAGGGTTGAAAGCCAAATCCGAAGAACCGAATCCAGCGGCGCGCGCCGTCCACGTACTTGCCAATGAAGGGCACCAGCACCAGAAGGAGGAGCACAATCGCCGCGCCCACGGCATATTTCAACACACGCCGGTTGCCGAGCACATGGTAGTCCATGTGAGAAAGCAGAAAGAAAAGGATCAGCCCAATCACCAAATAGAAGACATGCTTGGGAAAGATTCCTATATCTCTCGATTTGATTGGAGAAGCCTGCGGCGCTTTTGCGGGGGCCGCTGCATCGCCCGCCACTGCCGTTTCAGTCTTGGCGCCGGGCGCCGCCTCGGCTGCCTTGGCGTCAGGCGCGGCCGCTGCGGTCTTCGTATCGGACGCTGATGACGCGGTCTTGGCGGCGTTCACGCCTCCGCCCACGGGAACGGGCTCCATTGTGGTGATGCTGCCGCCAAGCCTGGGGCTGACCGCGCTGACGCTGTAGACCATCAGCACGCCAAGGCATACCAGTGCGAGGACGCACATGTTCAGTACGGTTGTTTCTCTAATCATGGCCTGTCCGCTCCAGTCGGTGAGCCGCCGCACTGCGTGCGCACGGCGCGTTTGAAATCCCGTCCGCGCTCCTCGAAATTTCCGTACCAGTCAAAACTGGCACATCCCGGCGACAGAAGGACCACGTCTCCGGGGGCGGCGGCACGCCGTGCGCGGGCCACCGCATCATCCATGCTCTCACCCCGTTCCCAGGGTGCAAGATCTCCATAAGCCTCCGCAAACTTGGGCGCATCGTCGCCAATGGCCACCATGTGCCGAACGTGTGCTGCAAACAGGTCCCGAATCACCCGGTAGTCGCTGTCCTTGGCCTGGCCCCCGGCTATCAGCACAATGGGCCGGGTAAAGCTTTCGAGCGCCACGCGCAGGCTGTCCACGTTGGTCGATTTCGAGTCGTTGTACCAGTCCACGCCACCTTCGGCCAGTACGTGCTCGATACGGTGCTCTACGCCCTGAAAAGCGCGCAAACCGGCCGTCATGCCGTCGCGGTCAAAACCGCCCGCCGCCAGCATCGCCAGCGCACAAAGCACGTTCTCCCTGTTGTGCCGTCCGGGCAGCGGATTGTCCTCCATGCCGGCGATGCGCCCGCCGCGCAGATAGAAACCGTCGGCCGCCGTCCACGCATCAACGGGCGCTTCCCGGTTCAGGCTGAATTCAATTCGGTCAACCCCCTTGGGCACTTCCATCGCGCGGGTGAGCGGGTCATCGGCGTTGACCACGGCGATGTCCCCGGCACTCTGCCGTTGGAATACACGGGCCTTCGCGATGGCATAGGCTTCCATGGTGCCATGGCGCTTGAGATGGTCGGGAGTCACGTTCAGCGCGGCGGCAATCCAGGGATGAAATGTTTCCGCCGTTTCCAACTGGTAGCTGCTCGCCTCGACGACCACGTATTCAGGCTGCCCCTCAAGCAGCGCCACCAGCGACAGGGGACGGTCGTTGTTGCCCGCAAGATCAACGGTGTGGCCGCAGGCGGCGATCATGGCACGCAGCAGTTCCGTTGCGGTGGTCTTTCCGTTGGTGCCCGTGAGTGCAATGATGCGCGACCGGCAGAACCAGGAGGCCAGCTCCAGTTCACCGACGATGGGAATGCCGCGCACGTGCATGGGCGCGAGGAAATCCGCCCCAAGCGGCACGCCGGGGCTGGTGACCACCAGGTCGGCGTTTTCAAAGGCATCCATGCTGTGGCCGCCCACCTCAAAGGGCACACCCATTTCGAGGCATTGCATCCGCCACGGGTCCAGACGCACCGAATCGCCCGACTCCGTGATAAACGGATGCGCCCCCTCCCGAAGCAGCAGGCGGGCGGCGGCCGTGGTCGACCGGCCCATGCCCACCAGTACGCTCTTTTTTCCCGAAACGTTCATTCTGTCCTCCGCGGTGCGGCGGCCTAGCGCAGTTTGAGGGTGGCTAGACTCATCAGGGCAAACAGCAACGCCACTATCCAGAAGCGCATCGTTACCTTGGTCTCCACCCATCCCAAAAGTTCAAAATGGTGGTGCAGCGGGGACATGCGGAACACGCGCCTGCCCGTGGTCTTGAAGGAGGCCACCTGGATGACCACACTGGCCGCCTCAAGCACGAATATGCCCGCCACCACGGGAAGCAGCAGTTCCTGTTTGGTCAGCAGGGCCAGCGCGCCGATGGCCCCGCCCAGCGCAAGCGAACCGGTGTCGCCCATGAACACCTCGGCGGGGTGCCCGTTGAACCACAAAAAGCCTAGTCCCGTGCCCAGCAGTGCGGCGCCGAAAACAAAGAGCTCGCTGGCTTCGGGCACGTAGGTCAGGTAGAGGTAATGGGACCAGTCGGCGCGGCTCACAATGTAGGCAATCCCCGCATAGGTCAGGATGGAGATCACACCGACGCCCGCGGCCAGTCCGTCAAGCCCGTCGGTCAAATTGACCGCGTTGGAAATGCTGACCATCAATATGATGACAAAGAGAATGTAGAAGACCCCCAGTGGGATGAAAAGGTTCTTGAATCCGGGCACGCCCACTTTGGTGTGCAGGTCGGGCTCGCTGGCCGCGATGGCTTTGGGAAAGGCCGCCTCCACAAGCAGGCGGTTCATGCGAATGAGGTCGCGCGGGCTGAGTTTGTCCGCGCCCTGCTGGCAGAATGAGACCAGTTCCCGGTTGCGCAGTTCTTCCGGCCAGAGTTTTGGATCATAGAGGTCATGTCGGCGCAGGGTGTCGTTCAGCCCCTGCACCACCGCGAGCCGATCTTTCTCCGCGGTCATCCCCTTGCCCGCCGCCTCGAAGAGCGCCGCCTTGACCTCCGCCGAAAAAGTGTCCCAAATCTTCTTGTGGGCCGTCATGTCAGGAGCGGCGGAAGCGCTTGAAAGCGCCGATTCCAGGCCCGGCCAGTCGATGATATCCCGGGGGGAAACGGCGGAGGCGCTGACGGTGATGGGGTTGAAGTAGAGATAGACGCCCAGCAGCAGCCCGGTGAGTATCTGGCCGATGAACTTGGCGCGGGCGCTCAGCCCGTCGTTGTGCTTGCGGCGCAGTTTTATATAGTCGTCGATAAAGCCCACCGTGCCCAGCATCAGGATTACGAACATGGACAGCCAGAGCAGGCGGTTGGAAAGCCGTCCCCAGAGCAGCAATGACAGCAGCGTGCCGCCAATGATCATCACGCCGCCCATGGTCGGCGTGCCCGCCTTGCCCTTGTGCAGGGCGTGCAGGTCGGCCACATGGTCCTTCTTGATGAACTGGCCGATCTTGAGTTCGCGCAGCCGGCGGATGATCATCGGCCCAAAGACCAGGCAAAACAGAAATCCGGTGACGGCGGCGCCGCCCGCGCGGACAGTGTGATAACTCAGCACGTTGAGCGCGCCGAACCAGGGTTCCAGCATGTCGGCCAAATAGTAAAACATGAGTCTTGGGGTCCTGTCCGAAGCGGGGTTTAACCGCAGTACAACCGTTTCAATGCCTCAATGACCGTCTCCATCCGCACGCCGCGTGATCCCTTGACCAGCAGCGCGTCGCCGGGGCCGGCCACCCGGCGCACCGCCTGTGCGATCGCCTCATGATCGTCCAACGCCTCCACATGCGGCACGCCCGCTTCCGAAGCGCCTTCCGCCATCTCGGCCCCGTGGGGGCCGTAGGCAAACAGATGTTTGACGCCAAAACGCCCGGCCGCGCGCCCCACCTCCCGGTGTAGATCCCCCGCGGCCGCGCCAAGTTCCAGCATTTCACCGAGCACGGCGATGCGCGCCCCGGCGACCCACCGGTCCGCAAGCGCCTCCAGCGCGGCCGCCATGCTCGCCGGATTGGCGTTGTACGAGTCGTCCAGCACAGTCAACGGGCCGACGGAAAGTGTCTTGAAGCGGCTCAGCGACGCGCAGGCGGCGCGCAACGGAGCCTCCATTTCCTCCACGCCGTGGCGGAGCGCCACAGACAGGGCCAGCAGCACGTTGGTCGCATGGGCACGCACGGCCAACGGCAGACGCAAAACGCCCACCGGGTCGATGTCCAACACCATCTCCCCCGCCTCGTCAAAGGAGCAGTTGCGCAGCACCACATCGCCGTGGGTGCCAAAATAGGTCTTGGGTCCGGGGTGCTTCTCTGCCATGGCCAGGCACCAGGGATTGTCCACGTTCACATAGAAGTGACCGCCCGGGACAAGGCCCGCAACGATTTCCGCCTTGGCCCGGGCCACGCCTTCGACCGTGCCAAACCCTTCCAGATGGGCCGGAGCGACGATGGTCACCGCCGCCTCGTCAGGCCGGGCCATGCGGCAAAGGTCGGCAATTTCGCCCGCATGGTTGGCGCCCATCTCGATAACGGCATACCGTGTGCTTTCGTCCATGTGGAGCAGCGAAAGCGGACAGCCAATGTCATTGTTGAGGTTGCCCAGCGTCTTCACCACGGGATACTTGGATGCAAGCAGGGCCGCGGTCAGATCTTTTGACGTTGTCTTTCCGCTGGAACCGGTGATGGCGATTACCGTCGCCGAACACCGCGAACGGTGCCACGCAGCAAAGCCCTGAAGGCTGCGCAACGGTGACTCGACAACCACGCACGGGCCGCCGGTGTCGGGCCGTTCACAAACAGCCGCCAAGGCGCCTTTTTCAAAAGCCTTCGGCACAAAAGTGTTGCCGTCAAAGTTCTCGCCCGACAGGGCAAAAAACACGTCGCCCGGACGCAGGGTCCGGGTGTCGGTGGAGACGCCGGAGAAAGCGAGCGTTGAGACGCCGTGCTCCGGGGCTCTTGCGCCGACGGCGTGGGCCAACTCTCCCAATGTATAGGTCCAACTCATGGATTCAGCGCCTTCAGTGCCGCCATGGCCTCTTCACGGTCATCGAAATGATGCCGCTCCGTGCCGATGATTTGATAGTTCTCGTGCCCTTTGCCGGCGATCATGACGAGGTCTCCCGGTTTGGCAAGCGCCACGGCCCTGCGTATCGCCTCTTCCCGCGATTCAATCACGAGGTAGTCGTCGCCCTTGCGCCTGTCGGCGTGCTGCATGCCCACCTCCACGTCCAGCAGAATGCGGTGCGGGTCCTCGGTGCGGGGGTTGTCGGAGGTGAGAATGCAGAAATCCGACAAAGAGGCGGCCACGCCGCCCATTTTCGGGCGCTTGCCCTTGTCGCGGTCGCCACCGCATCCGAACACCGTGATGATGCGCCCCGTGCACAGCGCGCGCGCCGCGCGCAGCACGTTGGACAGCCCATCGTCCGTATGAGCATAGTCGACGATGACATAAAAGGGTTGTCCCGCGTCAACGGACTCGAAACGTCCCGCCACGCTGGGCAAAGTGCCGAGCCCCCCGGCCACGGTTTCCACCGGCACCCCCAGTCCCGCGCAAAGCGCGGCCGCGCACAACACATTGGACAGGTTGTGATGGCCGATAAGGCGGGTGCGGGCGTCGGCAGAACCGAAAGGCGTGACCAGCCTGAACGATGCCCCGCCAAAATCGAGGCGCACTTTCTCGGCGCGCACGTCGCCGCCTGCACCGTACCGGTAGCAGGGCACGCGCGACGCGTCCGAAAAATGGGGCGTTGCCGGGTCTTCCGCGTTGGCCACGGTGAAACGTGGATTGTGCTTCATGTCGGCAGACGCTTCGATGCGGCGGAAGAGTTTCAGTTTGGCGGCGAGGTAGTTTTCCATGTCGCCGTGGTAGTCGAGATGGTCGCGGGTAAGATTGGTGAAAGCCGCCGCTGTGAAACGCAGACCGGCCACACGCTCCTGTTCGAGCGCGATGGAACTGACCTCCATGACCACGTGCGTGTGGCCCGCGGTCTCGGCGCGGACGAACATGTCGGCGAGGTCCTCGGCAAAAGGCGTGGTGTGGGGCGCATTGTAAAGCGTGCCGCCGATTTCGTAGCCGATGGTGCCGAAGTTGGCGCAGGAATGACCGGCGTGGTTGAGGACGGCGCGCACGAGGTGGCAGGTGCTGGTTTTGCCGTTGGTCCCGGTGACGCCGAGCACGCGCAGGCGTGCCGTGGGGTCGTCCGCCAGCGCCTGGGCGACCACGCCTGCGGCGGCGCGCGCGTCGGCCACGCGCAAATAGGGCAGACCGCAAAGCTCGGCAAGTCCCGCCCTGCCGCCAATGATCGCCGCGGCGCCGGACGCGGCGGCCTGGGCGGCAAAATCATGGCCGTCGGCATGCGCACCCGGAGACGCCACAAACAGGGCCCCCGGACGCACGCGCCGCGAGTCCTCGGTAACCGAGGACAGGCTGAACGCGACGCCGCCGGGAAGGTCAATCCCGAGCAGGCTACATAATTCGCATGGTGTCAGAGTCCTCATTTTCTTCCTGCGGTTCGGGCTTGGGCTGTGGCGGTGTTTGCGGCTGGGGGACGGTGGCGGCGGGCACCGCACCGGGTGTTTCCTGTTTGTTCGGAGGCTGGTTTCCCTCTATAATCTCTGTTTTGGAACGGAAGCGCAGCGCGCACACGGTGACGTTTTCGAGACTGGCTCCGGGCGGGGGGGTCTGTTCCACCACCCAGCCCGCGCCGCGGGCGTCAAGGGGCATGCCGATCCGCTGCAGACGCTCACAGGCCTGGCGCTTGCTCAGGCCGTGCAGGTCGGGCATCACGGTTGCCATTTTCCCACCGTCATGCCGCGCCACCAGTTGCAGCCCGTCGAGCGGTGTGATGAGCGCGTCAAGTGACGCATCGAGCGAGTCGGGGTCGGGCGGCGGCGCGACCGTGTCGGCGTCGGCCTCTTCGGCAGGCTCGGAGGGCTTGAGGTCAACCGTCTTCTTCTTGGGTTCGGCCTTCTTTTGCGCGGCGAGCGCGGTCTTCTGCTGCTTCTCGTAGGCCGCCACCACCTCCGGATCCGTCACCGGGTCCTTGGGCACACCGAGTTTCACCAGCGCGCTGTGCATGACGTTGGCGAACACAGGGCCGCACACATAGCCGCCGTAACGCAGCTTTATGCCCGGCTCCTGGATGACGATGACGACCACCAGTTGCGGGTCTATCAGGGGTGCAAATCCGGCGAAGACCGCAGTGTAACGGTTTGGATCAAATCCGCCGCCCTCCGATTTGGGCCGGGCCATCTGGGCGGTGCCGGTCTTGCCGCAGGCGCGGTAATCCATAATATTTGCCGCCGTGCCGGTGCCGTGAAGCACGACACCATGGCACAGTTCCTGCATGGTGCGGGCGGTTTCAGGTCGTAAGATGCGTTGCGGTGGCTCCGCTTCGTGCTGGTAGGTGACGGTGCCATCGCGCGCCACGGCGCGTTCGACATAATAGGGCTCCACCAGGTAACCGCCGTTGGCGATGACAGCATAGGCCCGGCCAAGCTGCGGCATGGTGACAGAGATTTCCTGGCCCATGGGCAGGGAACCCATGGACAGGCGCGACCAAGACTTGAGCGGCTGGAGCAGGCCCCGGCTCTCCCCTACGAAGTCATGCGAGGTCTTCCGGCCGAAACCGAACCTCTTAATCCAGTACTCAAACCGCTCGTCACCGATCTTGGAGGCCACTTTAATCATGGCGATGTTGCTGGATTGGGCAAAGCACTCCGAAAACGGAATGACTCCCAATTTGTGGAAATCCTTGATCAAATGCCCGTAGGGATTAAAAGAACCGCCTTCACAGTCAACCATGGTGGTGGTCGTTATAAGGCCAAGTTCGAGCGCGGCGGCGGCGGTCACGATCTTGAAGGAGGAACCGGGCTCAAACACGTCGATAATGGCCCGGTTCTTGCGCAGTTCGGGGGGAGTCTTGTTGTAATCATTCGGGTCGAAGGCGGGGCGGGTGGCCATGGCCAGCACGGCGCCATCGTGGGGATCCATCACGATGCCCATGGCCGCCTTCGACTGCGTTTCCGCCATGCGGGCGTCCAGCGCCTCCTCCAGGCTGTGCTGGATGCCGATATCAATGGTCAACTGCAGCATCTCGCCACCGCTGCCCTCGGTGTAATTGAGGATATCCGAGGTGAGCATATTGCGGCCGTTGTCCACCTTCGCGCGAAACATCCCGGGCTTTGCCGCCAGGTGCTTGTCGTAGCTTCTCTCCAGTCCCTCGGCGGCCTCCCCGGTGCGCTTTACAAATCCGAGCAGGTGTGCGGCGCTGTCGTGTTGGGGATAGGTGCGAACAGGGTCCATGACTACGGAAACGGCCCCAAGGCTCTTCTTGTCTATTTCCGCAAAATCGGGGTCTTGCAGGTTTGGGACCCACCGCTGGATGATGTTCAGCTTGCGGGTGTTCCCCTCTTTGTCTTTCTTCCGGAGCTTCTCGTCAAGGTCCTCGCGGGACATGCCGATCTTTCCGTTCAGGTAGGTAATCAGGTCCTCTTTTTCGACCAATATCCTCGGTTTCTTTCCTGAAGGCGTTTTTTCGTCGGCAGGCTTTTCGTCGCTGTTCTTGTCGGCGACAAGGCGGGGATCCACCCACAGTGAGGGCGCGGGATTGCTGTTGGTGGCGAGAACAACTCCGTTGCGGTCAAAGATTTCGCCGCGCGGCTCCAGAGGATGAATCAGGGCAATATGCTTCCGTTCCTCATCGGTGAGCAGATTGCCGGGATTGAGGTGCACCATGACCAGGCGCAGTGACACCAAAACGAAAGCGGCGAAGAAGGCGACGCGCAGCCAGCGCACGCTTTGCTGGTGCCCCAGGGTGATGGGGTAGTCCAGTCCTTCCATGGGGGTAAAGTCAAGATTAAGTCGGCGTTTTTTCATGGCATTGCATCCGTTCAGCGCAGGTTGTGCCCCTGCCCGCCGTTCAGCGGCGGCCTGCATGCCCCGTTTAGAGTCTGGGCCGCAGGTCTTTCGACGGCGTGTCGGGGGGATCGAGGTCCGTTATCTGTTCCTTGGGAAGATCAAGCACGGTGGGTTTCACGGCGGTATTTCCGCCAGAAAGGGAGGCCACCGCCACAGCAGGCACCACCGTCGGTGCGGGGGGATTCATGGACGCGGATACGGTCGGCGCCGGAGGGGGCGTTGACTTAATCACGGGCACAGCCACGGCCGACACGATGGACACGGATGGAGTGGGCGTCCGGCCAATGGGCGCTGGCCCTGTGGCGGCCAACTCCAGCCCTCCATTCGGGGCGCGTTCCCCCGTCCCAGGCATCGGCGTGTCGGGATGGGCGATGACGTTCTGTATCTGTTGCGGATCGGGAAACACCATGTTGAATTGCTTGATGATTTCAGTAACCCGGCTGACATTCGTCCACATGGCCTGTTCAAACTTGGCCTTGTCCAGTTCGGCGGTGAGGTGCCTCCGCTGCGAGACAAGCCTGCCGAAATCATAGTCTGTGTGGCGGATGGTGATGCCGAGCAGCGTGTCTTTCGCGATAACCGCAAAGACCGCCAGCAACGGTGACCAGACCAGCCACCGGTACAGCGCCCGCCGAATCTCATTAATGGTCAGTTTCTTGGGTGGAGCCATTTCCTACTCCTCTATTGCGGCCGCCGCGCGCCGCTCCGCCACCCGCATCTTGGCGCTTTTCGCCCGCGGGTTTAACCTTGCCTCATCCTCGGACGGTGTGACCGGACCGGACACCGGCAATCGCAGTCGCGGGCCGCGCACCGAGCGCACCCGCCCGTCCCGTGTCAGCTCCTTTTCGAGCCGCGACCACGCGCGGAATGCGTCTTTGACAACGCGGTCCTCGCCCGAATGGAACGAAATCACCACCAGACGCCCGCCGGGGTTCAGCACGTCCACCGCTGCTTCCAATCCCCTGCGCAGGCACTCAAGTTCCCGGTTCACCGCAATGCGCACCGCCTGAAAGACCGTCCGGACCTCGCCGGGCTCGCCGCGCACAAAATCGAGCGTGTCGCGCACCGCCGCCGCCAAGTCTCCGGTGCGGTTCATGCGGCCCGCGCGCTGCCGTTCCAGGATCACTTTGGCGATGCGGCGCGCCGGACCCACATCGCCCAGGTCGCGCAGTGCCGCCGCCAATGCCTCTTCTGAAACCGAAGCCAGCCACTCTGCCGCGCTCGGCCCCGAGCCTGGGTCCATGCGCATATCGAGGGGGCCGTCCTCCTGAAAAGAGAAACCGCGTTCGGCACGGTCGATCTGCATGCTCGACACGCCCGCGTCGATTAGCACCCCGTCCACACCGTGAATGTCCTCATCACGGAGAACCTGATTCAAATCACTGTAGTTTGCGTGCACCACGCACGCTTGGGGAAAATTCTTGAGCCGTTCCCCCGCCATCGCCACCGCCGTCGCGTCACGGTCCAGCGAGACCAGCCGTCCGGTGTCAAGGAGTGCGGCGATCAGCGCCGAATGCCCGCCCGCCCCCGCAGTCGCGTCCACGTAGGTTCCATCGGGCCGAATCGCCAGCCAATGGAGCGCCTCCTGCGCCATTACGGGTATATGGGGTGCTCGCTGGTGGGATGACACGAACCACACTCCCCCGCGTCAGACCCTGCGGTCGGACTTCAGGCGGCCGCCTGTTTCGTGCAGCCCTGGATCGCCTGAAGCTCCGTTTCGTAGCAGTTGAACACATGGGACAGCCCCATCAACCGCAGCAGCCTGCGCATATAAACACTGAGGCAGGCGAGTTTGAGGTCGCCCTTGACCGCCTGCAACTGGCCCAGACGCTCGACCAACACACCGACGCCCATGTAGCTGACAAAAGCCACGCCTGCCACATTGAGCACCACGTTGGTGCGGCCCTGTGCAATGCATTCCATCAGTGCGAGGCGCAACACTTTCACGCCCTCTTCATTGACGTCGCCGTGAGCCCTAAGCACCGTAACCGAACCGCTTTCAAGACGTTCAATGCTGATCATGATTCTAATCCTTCTTTGGGTAGCCCAACCCCGGCACGGGGGCTTCGGAACAGTTCTTCCGCCGCCCGTTTGAAATTCTCCGCCTGACTTTCCTGGAATGCCGTCCAGCCTCGGGCACTCCAAAGTTCCAGGTGATCGCCTAAACCAAGAATCACAGCGTCCCGTTCGATCCCCGCATATTGGCGCAGCGGGGCGGGAATGCTAAAACGGTTATGGTTGTCTGACTTGACCACCGCCACGCTTCCCAAGATGAAGCGCCGGAGGTCGTGCAGTCTGGGATGCAGTCCGGAAGGTGTCTCCAAGGTCTCCAGCGTCCGGACCACTTCCCTCCAACGCTCCTCGTGGAACATAAACAGCGCGCCGTCGTACCCCCTAGTCACATACCACAGCTCATGATTCAAATCATTCATTCGGGTCTTCAGATGCAAGGGCAGGTTTAGCCGCCCTTTATCATCGACCGAAGTGTTTGACTCACCGTAGTACACAGCCTGTAACCCCGATAGTTCTCATAACCTTTTCGCGCCCACACCATACCACTCTAGAGTCAGATTGTCAACCATTTTTTTGCAATTTTTGGGTCTATACCCACCTCCACCCACCTATACAATAAAATAAAATAAAATGATAAAAGTGAAATCGGTCAAGAGTTTTACATAATCCCCCTCCGTAAACATGCCGACAGAACTAAATTCCACTATAAACAAATACATAACACCCGTCTGCCGCTTGCCAAACCGAAATACCAACAGAACCGCCAAATAAGTCCGTTGGAGAATCTGGTTGGGCAAGCACCTCACTGTCTTGACAGATGAATGAAATCTGCGTACAGCGCAAAAAAGAAAAGACTCCAGCGGATGGCTTGGAATCCATCCTCTGGAGTCTGCTGAGGAAACTTTATCTTACTTGCTGTCGCCCTGTTTATGGAGGAAGCCGTCGGGCCAGTCGCTCTTTGGGGTAAAGCTGTGCTCGACGGTATCGGGCACGATGCGCACCGGAGAGGAGAGCACGAGATTGTTCTCGTTGCCTGGTACGCCGTAGGTGAGTTCAACGAGATAAGCAGTCCAGCCCTTGGCGGGGGTGTCCACCTTGCCTACCCAGGAACCGTCCGCCTGGGGCTGGAGTTCGGTGGCCGCGTATTTGTGGCCGAGTGTGTCAACCCGGAAATCACGCTTTTCGGGGTTGGTCGCCTGCCACAGTTTTACCAC
Organism: Candidatus Hydrogenedentota bacterium; assembly: GCA_903893795.1. GTDB lineage: Bacteria > Hydrogenedentota > Hydrogenedentia > Hydrogenedentales > CAITNO01 > CAITNO01. The sequence continues at coordinate 39,268 of CAITNO010000101.1, forward strand.
AAGCGGCTTTTCGTCAGAGGTGACGCGGATGGTGTTGGCATCGGGGAAGGTCCAGCCGTATTTGGGCATGGGCTTCTTTTCAACGATACGCTTGTAGAAGGCGGTGACGGTGCCAACAGGGTCGCTGCTTTCCAGACCATGCCCGGAATTGGGACCGTAGCGAAGCCAAGTCGGCCCTTGAAGATCGGCGAGGTAGAACTTCCAGGAATCGTTGAGGAAGAACTGGTCACCTGCGCCGCACATGATGAGCTTGGGCATGGTCAGCCGGTCGCGGTAACTGTAAGGCTCCACAATCTTGGCAAGCGCATCAAATTCAGGGGAGCCAATCCAGTCCATGACGCCCATGCCCGAATAGTCGCCGACCGCGGGCGCCCATTCACCGTAGACTTCATAATGGTGCTTGAACGACGGAACGATATTGAGCAGGTCTATGACGATGGGCACGGCGGCCACCACGCGTTTGTCCACCGCAGCCGTGGTCCAGGTTGTCCAGCCGCGCTTGGATGCGCCTGCCACCACAAAATCATTCACCGTGAGTTTGCCGCCCGGTTTCGATGCGCAGAATTCCTGCACGGTGTCCATGGCACGGACCACGGCCTTGGTCATGGGCAGGCGTGTCAGCCAAAGGGCATCGCCGGTGTGCAGGAACTTGTCCCAGCAGTAGGCGATGATGCCGTCCTCGGTGCGGCTTTTCTTGTCGTCGGAGAAGACAAGGGGCTCGTTCGGTATGTTCTTGACCGAGGCGGCAATGCTGTTGGTCGCCAGGGCGATGCGGCGCAGGTTGGGGTCGGCGCCCTTGGGGGCGTCGCTTTTGCTGCTGCCGCCGTCAATCAGCATGAGCGCGGTGGTGCCGGTGACTTTGTCGGGGCGGACAATGGTCACCCAGTGCTTCCATACGGGACGGTCCACCAGGTCTGCGCTCAGCCATTGCTGGGAGGTCATCTGGATCACGTAACCGGTATAGCCTTTGCCTTCCACAGTGCTGACCAGGCTATAGGAATAATTGGGGTCGGGCTTGGCGATGTATTCGTCGAGCGGGGTGAGGTTGGAGGAGGCCCGCAGATTGCTTACATGTCCCTGGGCTTTTGGCGCCGCAGTGGAACAGCCGGAAACCATGGCAAGCGCTGCCACCAGCGCCAGTGCCGAGACAAGGGTTTGAAAACGTTTCAGGGCTACCATGTGTTCCCCTTCTATGGGTTTGATTGAAAAACCATACACCGACGGCACGGCACCGATGGCGCATTTCTTGGACATCCGGCCCTGCGTGTTGGTTTCAATGAACGGGCCCCGCTGACCAGTGCCAGCGGAGCCCGAAATCAAGCATGTTTCCAACTAGGGGCTATTTTGCTGCCGGGGCGGCTTCCGGGGCCGGGGTCGGAGCGGCGGCTGGAACAGGCGCGGGAGACGGTGTGGTCGAGCCCACCGCAGGCGGTGCCGCAGGTTTCTGGCTGTTGAGCAATTCCGCGCCGGTCTTCATCTTGTAGACCTTGAACGGAACGGTCACTTCAGGATTGGACGCCACATCGGTCTTCAGTATCAGGTTCTTGCCGTCGAGCGTGTCGTCTTTCGGCATGTCCGTGAGCTTGACCGCGTAGCGGTTGTCGGACAGCTTGTTGATTTCGGCCTTCATGCCCTCGATGGGACAAACGACGCCCGTGAGGTTGAACTCCTTGATGCGGCCCGGCTCAACACTGATCTGCTGCGATTCTTTTTCGCCGGGTGTTTCGGAGGCGCGCAGGTTGACCGTGGGCGGCATGACGAGGAGCGGACCGATAACCTGGGCATTCATCGAGCAGAAGATGACCGGACGGTCCGGGTAGTCGGTACGGATGAGCAGGCGGCCATTGTGGAACCCGGGAGGCATTGCGCCTTTGCTGTGGATTTCAATGGTGTACTCTTTTCCGGGGGTGACTTCTTTAGTTTCCTGTTCCATAAAGTCCATGCCGGTGATTTCCACGGACTGAATGGCGAAGGTAATCCCCTCTTTCTTCGCCATCACTTTGAGCGTGGCGCTGCGCGGATTGTCATCCTCAACGCGCGGGATCGTGATGACTTCGGGGTCAATCATAATGGGGGCAATGGCCGAACCGGTCAACGTCAGTGTGATGGAAGGTTTGGCCGGGTCGTTTGTGGTGACCATGACGGTCTTGGTGAGCTTGCCCTGGCGGCCCTTGAGGTTCAGCGTGGTGTTCAGCTTCTCTTCCTGGCCGGGCTGAAGGGTCTTGTTATCCAACTGGGCCGTGGTGCAGCCGCAACCGGGCTTGACATCCTTGATTTCCAGCACGCCCGCACCCTCATTGCGTAGAACGAAGTCATGCTTGACCACTTCGGAGGCGTCCAGGTCACCAAAATCAAAGGTAGGCTCGGGAACGATAAACTTGGGCTGGGGGGCATTGGGGTCCACCGGAGCAGCCGGGGGCGTCGGCGGGACCGGTTCTGACGGAATGCCCGTGGCTGGCGTGGGTGCCTGTGAAGCGGCAGCCGCCGACAACGCAGGGGTCGCGGCAGCCGCGGGCGTGGCCGCAGCCGCAGGAGCGGCAGGCGCTGCCGCCGCGGGTGCCGGTGCCGGAGCAGCCTTTTCCACGGCTGGAACGGGTGCTTTTTCTACCGCCGGAGCGGCCTTGGTCTCATCGGGCGTGGTGCCGCTTGCGCCGCAACCGGACAACAACACCACTGAAAAGAGGGCGCAAAAAGCGCACACATACATCAGAATTCGAGCTTGTTTCATGTCTGTGACATCCTTCCTTATTCATTTTTTAAGGAAAACAACCCATCAGGGTCGCCCTGCAAAGGCCTGATTCTAGCACCACGGGGGCCAAAATCCAAACACCGCACCGACCCTTTATAAACGAAGCAGCCGGCGCAACCGGGAGACAGCCCCCTTGGCCTGCGGTGGATGAAACCAAAGGCTTGCGCTGACGGGTCCCATGGCGTAAAGTGTTGCCTGTTTCGGGCACTGCCTGCGGCGGGAGCACCGGAATCCACAAAACCCCTACTTGTACAGGAGAAACAACCGATGTTGAAAGTTCGAGGCATTTTGGCGGCCGCGGTGTTGGCGGCAATCCTTCTGGCGGCGGGCGCCGGGCAGGCGCAGAGTGTGGCGGAAGGCGGCTGGATTAAGCTGTTCGACGGCGAAACCCTCTATGGTTGGACGGCGTTCGGCGATGCCGGCTGGGAAGTGAAAGACGGCGCCATCGTGTGCGAAAAGGGAAACAGCGGTTTCCTGGCCACGAATTCGGAATTTGCGGATTTTGAATTGACCGCCAAGATTCGGGTCACCGGTGCGGGCAGCGGCGGATTTGCCGTGCGTGCCGGCCTCGACGGTTATGCCGCCGAAACGGGCGGCGGCGCAATAAAGCTGCCCTTCCGCAAAGATGCCGAGTTCAAGGAAATCCACGTGAAGGCAGTCGGTTCCAGCGTCGAGGTGACCGTGGACGGCAAGGCGGCACCGGTGACGGTGACCCGTGCGCTGGGCCATGTCGCGCTGCAGTACCAGCGCTACCACGGCGACAAGGGCCAGACGAAGGTGGAGGTTTCCGAGGTGAAGCTGCGCCCGCTCGGTCTGACCTCACTCTTCAACGGCACAGACCTCACCGGATGGTCACCCATCCCCGACCACAAGTCGGTTTTCTCCGTGCTGGACGGCGCATTGAACATCAAGAACGGCAACGGCCAGATTGAAACGGCTGGCACCTTCAAGAATTTCATGCTGCAGATCGACATCTTCTCCAATGGCGACCATTTGAACAGCGGCGTGTTCTTCCGGACGCCTCCGGGAGTCTTCTGGAAGGGCTATGAGTTCCAGGTGCGCAACCAGTGGGAAGGCGACGACCGCACCCAGGCCGTGGACTTTGGCTCGGGCGGCCTGTATGGTCTGTGCCCGTCGCGCAAGGTGGTGTCGAGCGACCGCGAATGGTACACCATGACCTCCGTGGTCAACGGCAATCATTACGCGGCATGGCTGAACGGCTATCTGGTCAGCGACTTCTACGACACGCGCCCGCCGGTGAAGGATTCGGACGGGAAAGCCGGCTATGTTGCGGATGCGGGCACCATCAACCTGCAGGGCCACGACCCAACAACGGACCTTTCCTTCAAGAACATCAACATTCAGAGCTATCCGGAGAAGTAACCGGGGGCCTCTTTGAGACTGTGCGCGGCGAAGGTGTGGAATGCGCCTTCGCCGCGATTCTTTTTGATGCCCGGCAGGCAGGGAATGGGGGGCGACGCAGGAGAGGTGAAACCCTCCCCCACTGCGCAGGGTCTGACGAAATGGTGCTTTCTGCTTAAAAGGAGACTCATGACCATGAAGAAATTCTTTGCCGTTGCGATAATTTTTATGCTTGCCTGCGCCGGCGGCTGGACGCAGGAGTTCAAGGCGGGCGCGGCGCGCCGCGACGTTACCCCCAAAGACCCAATCCCGATGTGGGGATACGGGGCACGGCATGATTATGCGGCCACGGGCACGAAGGCGCCGCTCTTCGCGAAGGCGCTGGTGCTGGACTGCGGCAATGGGAAGGTGGCGTTGGTTGGCGTGGACATGGGCCGCAGCCCAACCTATGCAATGATGGATGCCATAACGGCGGCGGTGAAGGAGCAGTCGGGTGTGGACCATGTGATGATTGTCGGGTCGCACACGCACCACGGGCCGACCATCGAACTGCTGGACCAGCCAGGCTACGGCAAGGGCACATGGGATGCGTCGGTGGCCTATTCAAAATGGCTGCAACAGCAGTTCATTGACGTCATCAATGAGGCGGCAAAGAATACCGTTCCGGCGAAAATCGGCTGGGCCGTGCAGGACACCGATTTCAACCACAACCGCCAAACCCACAAAGAGCCGAAAGTGCGGGAGAAGACCCTGTCGGTGCTGCGCGTGGACGGCATGGACGGCAAACCCATCGCGATTATGGCAAACATGGCCGCCCACCCGGTGATGGAGAACATCATGGACCGGCGCTGGAGCAGCGAGTGGCCGGGCGTGATGCAGGGCACGGTCGAGGAAAAACTGGGCGGCACCTGTTTCTTTATGCAGGGCGCTTCAGGCGACATGTCGCCTGAAACCAAAGAGGGCAGCCGAGGGGTGGACAGTTTCGGGAAGATGGTGGGCGCCAAGGTCGTCGAAATGGCGAACGGCATCCAGACCAAGGGCCCGGAGCATCCCGGCGTAGCGGGAAATCCCTGGTCCTTTTCCGGCCCCACCCGGATGAACCTGAAGGACCCGGTCGTGCTGGGCACGTTCAAGCAGTTCTTCTATCCTGAACTGATGGCCATGCTCGTCGAAATGCCGGACAACACCATCACACTGCGCGGGTCAACGCTGTTGCTGAATGGCGAAATTGCCATCGTGGGCGCGGCCGGGGAACTGTTCTCCGACCTGTCCAACCGGATCAAGGCCCAGTCGGCCGCGCCGGTGACCTTTGTGTTTGGCTACTGCAACGGCCATTGCCTCTATATCCCGACCCGTGAAGCCGTCGCCGAAGGCGGCTACGGCGCCGATGCGACCATGTCCTGGCTGCCCGTGGGCACCGGCGAAAAGGTCGTGGACCAGGCCGTGGGGGATATCAAGAAGATGGTGGACGAGGCAAAGGCAAAGTAAGGGAAAAGGCATCTTCCCCTCTCCGGAATGGTGCGTTACGTGCCGCCAAGCGGCACTTCACGCACCTTACTGGGAACGCCGGCATCCCTGCCGGCTCCGGAATTCCATGGTTGCACGCCCCCGAGCCGGCAGGGATGCTGGCGCTCCCAGTGAAGACAGAAAAGGATTTTCGCCCGGATTCGGGCGAAAATCCTTTTTCGTATCTTTGGGCGCTTCCCGTGGGGAAGCGGCATTCGGTCTAGCGCTTGGAGAACTGGAAGCGCTTGCGGGCGCCGGGCTGGCCGGGCTTCTTGCGCTCGACCTCGCGGGAATCGCGGGTCAGCAAACCGGCGGTGCGCATGACGGACCGCAGATTCTCGTCGTTCTCAACCAGTGCGCGGGCAATGCCGAGGCGCAGGGCACCCGCCTGTCCGGACAGTCCGCCGCCATCGCAACGGGCGCGAATATCAAAGCTTTCGCGCATGCCGATGAGGTCAAGCGGCTGGGTGGCCAACTGCACCAGGGTCTCGCGGGCGAGATAGACTTCAACGGGGTGGCCGTTGACGAGAAACTTGCCCGAACCCGGCTGAATGCGCACACGCGCCGTGGCCCGTTTGCGCCGGCCTCTGGTCACAACTTCTTTGGTGTTGGGGTCATTCACGGGTGATCATCTCCTGCAATCGTGCGGGTCAAAACTCGTACGGCTTGGGGTTCTGGGCGGCCTGTTCATGCTCCGCGCCCGCATAGACGCGAAACTGGCCGGCCAGTTTGTGGCCCAGCCGGTTGTGGGGCAGCATGCCACGGATGGCAGTCTCGAGCGCGCGGGTCGGATGCTTGCGCATCAATTCACCCAGCTTCGTCTCTTTGAGGCCTCCCGGATACCCGGAATGGTTGTAATAAATCTTCTTGGTCAGTTTTCCGCCGGTGATCAGAATCTTCTCGGCGTTGATGATGACCACATTGTCGCCGCAGTCCAAGAACGGGGTGAACTGGGGCTTGTGCTTGCCGCGCAGCAGCTTGGCTGCCTCAACGGCAATCCGGCCCATCGATTTGCCGGTGGCATCTATCAAATGCCATTCTTTCTTCACGTCCCCCAATTTGGGGAAATAGGTACTCACAAGGCTATCCTCCTGGTCAAGCCAAGACACACCAATCGACTTATAGCGTATAAACGTAACGGGGCGCGTATATTAACAAATGCCGGGGCTGGGATGCAAACCTTTTTCGCGGGGCACTGGTTCAGGCGGAAAACCAACGGGAGCGATGGGAATAACGGGAGGAACCGGAAGCCTGTAAATGGGCATTGGAAGGCAGGATTGCGCGGACTCCGGCACCGGCTATTCTCCTCGCCCGGAGTCCGTGTCCGTCCGTGCAGGGCTGTGTTCGTCCGCAGTACCGCGTTGCCCCTCAGTCGTTGACCGGAGTCTTTGGAGCGCCGGTGCGGTGAAGATTCCAGATTTTGGCGTATTTTAGGAATACGCTGAAGGCGGACAGGCCGCACAGGACCGCACCATGATATCCGTCGAGAAAACCAAGCCGCCAGAGGTACATCTTGAAGAACTTCTGGACGGGACGCAGGGTGAGGTCGATCAGGCGGGTGCGCTTGCCCCGATCATAGGCATCCTGTGCGCCCCAGGTGGTGAAGCGCATGGAAGTGGCGAAATACTCGTCGAAGGTGCGGTAGGTGTCGTGATACATGACCTCGTTAATCTTGCCGACCGTCCCCTCCACCACGACCTTGGAGTGGACACGCCTGTCCAGATAGTGCCCCTTGGCGGTGCGAAAGAGGCGCAGATTGTAGTCATGATGCCAGCCGCAATGCTTGATGAGTTTGCCGAAAAAGTAGGAATGGCGCAGGATGTCGTAGCCGTCGAGGCTGGTGGAATCCTTGATGACGCGCTTGATCCGGTCCATGAGCGCCTCGGAGAGGAACTCGTCGGCATCGAGCACCAGGGTCCATTCGGTGGTGATTTGGGGCAGCGCCCAGTTGCGCTGCGCGGCGGCGTTTATGTATTCGTGCACGACCACATGGCTGGTGAAGCTGCGCGCGGCCTCATCGGAACCGTCGGAGCATTTGGGATCAACGACGCAGAAGATATCATCGGCCCAGCGAACGCTTTCGAGACAGCGCTCGATGCGGTCGCGGGCGTTGGGCACGAGTATAAGCACGGTCAGGTCGTTCAAGGCGCGAGGGCTCCGTGGGTCCGTTCTTCCAGCAATTGTGCATAGACCGCCAGGGTGCGTTCCACCATGCGGGGTGCGGTGAATTCCTCATCCACCAGGCGGCGCCCCTCGGCCGCCATGCGCCGGGCCTCGTCTCCATGCAGCAGGCAGTCCACCAGCGCATTTCCCAAGGCGGCGGCATCGCGCACGGGCACCAGCCAGCCAGTGCGGCCGGGAACCACCATCTCGTCGGCACCGCCCGCGCGGGCGGCCACCACGGGCGTGCCCGCGGCAAGGGCCTCGAGAATGGAGGTGCCGAGGCCCTCGGACCAGCTTGACGACACATAGACCGTCCCGGCGCGAATGACGCGCGGCGCGTCTTTACGCTGGCCCAAAAAGCGGACGCAATCCTGCAAGCCCAATTGGGCGGCTTTCTTTTCCAAATCGGAGCGCAGGGAACCGCCCCCGGCGATAACCAGCCACAGGTCCGGAACAGACTTTCGGGCCAGGGCGAGGGCGTCCAGCAGGTTGGCGTGGTCCTTGTGGCCCTCCAGCGAACCGGCGGACACGGCCAGCGGAACGCCTTCGGGCACGCCCATTTCGGCGCGGGAGAGCGGTTCCACATCCACACGGGCAAGGTCGACAGCGCTGTGCACGACGGTGAGTTGGTCACCCACAGTCCCAAATTCGCGCATGACCTCGGCCACCTTGTAGGAGACGCAGACGATGCGGTCGGGCCGGGCGTATTTCCAGCGGTTAAGCCAGTGGCCCTTGGGCGGAAAACTGACGCGGCGCGCCGCGATGATTTTCGGACGGGACTTGCCCAAGAACAACCCCGCCAGCACGGCGATACTGTGGGCATGGCTGGTGTGGGCGTGGATAATGTCGATGTGCTCGCGGGAGCAGATTCGCGCGAGACGCCACGCGCTGTACAGGTCGAATTCGCCGCGCAGGGGCAGGGAAATCCGGGTGACCTTTGCGCCGCCGTGATCATTGGTCAGGAAGGGAGAACCGCTCTTTCCGGCCAGCCAGACGGCGTGGCCGCGCTCGGCCAATCCCTGAACGAGCCAACTGGCCTGCTGCTCGCCGCCGCGCCAGCCGGTTTGTTCGTCCAGGTGAAGGATTCTCAAGGTTGTCGTTCCCATGTAGGACAGCCGTCCTCGGCTGTCGGCTTGTGACCAATACTCGGAACGTCAGGCGGGGGCGCCTGACCTGCATTTATTGCGGTCGGCGCTGGCGGTGAATCTCGATGGCGCGCCGGTAGGCGTGCTCGGTCCGCCGGGCAAAGACCTCCAGCGTGAAGTCGGCGAGCACGCGCTGGCGGCCCATGCGGCCCATGCGTGCGCGCAAGTCGGCCGATTCGGCCATGCGCCGCAACGCCCCGCCGAGCGGTTCCACCGTTCCCGCATGCACCACCAACCCCTCGACACCGTCGGAGACAATCTCTTTCAGGCCGCCGTAATCGGAGGCAATCACGGGGATTTCGAGCGCCATCATTTCCTTGAGGCTGAAAGAGGAGGTGTCGCAGTCGATGGAGGGCTGCACGCCGATATCCACCGCCTGAAGACAGGCGTCCATGTCCTCGCGGAATCCGGCAAAGGTGATGCGGTCGGCAATGCCCAGGCTGGCGGCGAGGGCTTTCAGTTCCCCCTCCAGCGAGCCCTGGCCGAGGCAGAGTATCTTGATTGCGGGATAGTGTTTTGCCAGTTGCGCCACGGCGCGAAAGAGAAACTGATGGCCCTTGGCGGGCACCATGCGCGCAACAATGCCGCAGACCAGGTCGGCGTCGCCGTAGCCAAACTCCGCCCGAGCCGCGGCGCGCCGTTCCGGCTCGGCCTTGTACCGTTCCGCATCCACGCCGTTGTGGATGGAGCAAAGCCGCGTGGCTTCAAAGGAACGCTGGCCCGACAGGGTCCGCCGGACCACGTCGCAGACCACAATCTGATAATCGGTCCAGTCCCGGTTGAGCAGACGGTTGGGCAGATGGTCTTTCACCGTGTAGGTGTTGTGGCGGGTGCGCACGAGACACACGGGGAACCCGAGCCCCCGGTTGGCCAGGGCCAGCGACCAATGGTCCTGGGAACCGTTGACATGCAGGATGTCGGGCTTTGCCCGGCGAATGAAGCCCCGGGCGCGGCGCAGGTCGGCGGCCCAGGAAAAGGGACGCAAGCCGCCGCGGAAATTGAAATTGCCGATTACCTCGCATCCGGCCTCGCGGGCGCCTTCTACCAGCACACTGCCCGGACGGCACCCCACCGTCACCCGGTGGCCAAAGCGGACGAGTTCGCGGGCGAGGCTCAGCAGGTAGCGCACCTGGCCGCCGCCCTGCAGGTGGAAGTCGGCGATGAGAATGTTCAGTCGCGAATCGTCCATGGACTGCTGACTTTCCCCCGGTTGAGGACGGCGGTCTAGGCGGTCGGTTCGGGAGCGTCCGGAACGGCCGCTTCGGCGTCTTCGCCGGCATATTCCAGCGGCAACTCGGCCAAGATGCTCCGTTCGGACTCAAGCAATGCCTGAATGCGCGAATTGGACTGTTCAAGCATGTCGAGCGCCGCCGCGAGTTCATCCTCGACAGATGCGAATTCCTCGGAACGTATGATGGAAATCTTGTCTTTTCGGGACATGAATACGACCTCAGGACTGATGATTGTTGATTGGTTCAGCGAGGCGAAATGATAACACAGCGCGGTAGGGTGCGTGAAGTTTTGCAAAGCAAAACGAAACGGACCGTGTTCCCGGGAGTGACGGGCGCTCCCGGTAGTTAGCGGTTTCTGGCGAAGTCGTGCATGGCGCGAAGATTGTCCAAAGGCGTGTCGCGGACCACTTGGCAGCCGGCGCTGACGATAATAGCGGTCGCCGCAAGCGGCACGCCCCGACCTCCGACCGCGGGCGACTGCATGGATCAGGCGGCGATGCGAGATGTAAAATGCGGCTATGAACAGCAAGGCTAGGGCGTCTGTGTGGGAGAGAATCCGGCGGAGGCATGATAATGCGCCGCCGTTTGCATCCACCCGCGCAGCCCTGTTTTCCTACGAGATGGGCCGGTCTGGACTATACCTGCCCACATTGACGCTGGTCTTCTGGGCCATCGGCGCGGCGCTGTACGGACCGGCCTCAGCCTATCTGGCCGATCCAGCCAACCGGGACAGTTGGCATTCGTATATGTTCTTCTTTATCACGCAAGTGCTGCCTTCGCTGTCCCTGCTGCTCTCGGCGCTGACATGGCAGTTCTATATGGAATGGCGCCCGCGTCCCAAGAAGAAACTCCGCGGTCTGGATTGGATGGCACGCGTTCCGGTGACCAAGCAGGAACGAGCGCGGGCGCGAATGCAGGCGGCCGCCGTGAACCTGGGCATCATGCTGGGCGGAATTGCCGCACTTAACGTGCTGTCTTTTTTGCTGGCGGAACATTCAGCCGCGGTCGGACTGCTGGGCGGCGCCTGGAAACATGGCGAAACAAGCCTGCGCGAGATGGTAATGATCTGCTTGGGGCCCGTGCTGGTCACCGGGCTGCTGGCTTGGATCGCAATGACCTCTGCTTGGGGTGTTTTTGCCCTGTTTTACACCGCTGTGTTGGGATTTCAATCCATGATCCAGCCGCTCGTCTGCAAGGCAAATGGCGGCAACTGCGGCCAATCTGGAATGGCACTGTTTGGATATGCCGCCTGGTTCACCCTGCTGTATCCCACGCTGCTCATATTGTCCTGCTTGCCCACGGGAGTCTGGCGGGGCCTGATTTCGCGCCGCGCAGCATGGCTGTCAACAGCGGCATGGCTCCTGCTTGCCCTGGCGCTATATCCCTCTGCCCAGCTACCCGGCCCGTCCTGGTCCGCTCCTTGGGTAAATCCGACCGGGCTGGCCATCGGTTGTCTCTGCCTGTCGGCGTGGGTCGTTCTCGGCTGGGTGAGCATCGTGTTCCGGATGCGCGGCAACGAAGTGTGGTCCGTGCAGCGGGAGAATCCGGAGCAGCACGCCCGGTTCAAAGTGCCGCACTCAACATCCCGCCAACTGGGAGGCGTGTTTATGGTGGTCTTGGCCGCAGCGATATGGACCTGGCTGCGCTGGCCCGTAGAACCGGCCGCAAAGTCAACGCTGCGAAGCCAGGGTCTGCCCGCCGATTCGATAGAGTTGGACCGCTGGTATGCGACCGTGCCGCCGGAGGAGAACCTGGCGCTGAAATATCAGGCGGCCGCGGACACGGAATTCTGCCAATACAAGGCGTGGATTAAGTTTCTCGACGCGAAGGCAGGAACCGCAGCAACGCCGGAACGCAAAGCACTGGAAGACAATGTGCTGGTGTGCGGACACCCGGAAGTGGAGCGCACACAGCCCATCCCGGCGGAAGTGTGGGATTCCACACAAGATTATTGGAACTTCGTTGGCCTGCCAGTGGCGGAAATGCTGCACGAGATAGCTCGGTCCGGCCTGTGGAAGAGCCGCTATCCCGTCCATTTGGAACGGGGATTTTCGGAGGAATTCCTTCATCACTCGCCCCTGCGCAGGCTGGCCGGCATTCTGGTCCTCGAAGGATGGATAGCGGCGGCGGAGCGTCGTCCGGAAGATGCAGTGAACGCACTGTCCTGCGTCTTTCCCATCGCCAACTCCCTGAGCGATGAACCGACAGGCCTATCCCAACTGGTGCGCTTTGCAATCCTGGGGCTGGCCGTTCAAGGGTTGGAGAATGTGGTCAATCGCAGTGAACTGTCTGACCCGCTGCTGGCCCGCATGCAGGAATGCCTGACCAGTGCCGTGCCGCCGTTGTGGCAGGGGCCGATCATAAACAGGGCGCTGACGGGAGAACGCGCGATGTCCCTCGACTATGCAGGGGAGTATTATCTGTTGTTGGCGGCAAACGACAAAGCGGAACCAGTCGAAGGAGTGGTTCCGGCCATCAGCGTTGGGCTGCCCCTGATCAATTTGCTGGGTTCGGACGCCTTTGAACGGGCCATATTCGCTAATTCCTTCAGACTGATTCAAGACGCTTCGAACGAGGCGGCCCGGACAGGCACTCCGCCTGACATCATGGCCGCACTGCGCTGGAAAGAGAACTCCTTTCTGGCGTTCCGAACACCCATAGTCAACGCGCTCATGCCGGCATTCGACCGTGCCTTCACGTCGGAGTTGCGCATCCGCGCGCAACTGGACCTGGCCAGGACAGCGCTGGCCGTGGAACGGTTCCGGTTGGCAAACGGAGGGTTGCCGGAACGGTTGGAGGACGTGGTGCCCGCGTTTCTGGACCGGCTCCCAACGGACCCATGGAATGGCGGGAATCCCGTGTCATACCGGGTGAGGGACAATGGTGAGTTTGTGGTGTACAGTTTCGGCAAGAACAAGACCGATGAGAACGGCGAGGAAATGAAAGACTGGTGGGCCAAGGGGGACATCACGTTTACGGTGGCGCCACCACAAGTGCGGCAGCAGCCGCAGGTGGCGGGGGCACTGTAGGGGAACGGAACGCAGTTAAAAGAGGCCCCACACACACTTTCCAAAGGAGTGATTTCCAAAGCAGTTGGACAGCCGTCCCACACCGGAAAGACCCTGCGTGGCTTCCGTGCAAGCGGTTGAATTGACTTCGGGAGCGGGAAAAGTATTGCACGGCGCGAAAGGTATCGAATCGCGGTGCGTTCCGCTTCGCTCCGGGCAGCCTACGAAGACGGCCTCACAGCACCGCCCGAACCGTGTCTCCCGGCGGACCGGTCCCGGCTTTGTTCGCCGCCGACACCCGGTACTCCAATTCCCTGCCGCGCGGCTGGTTCTCCAGCGTGGCCGACGGCAGCACCGCCAGGCCGACGCTCTCCCAGACGCCTTCGGGCAGCACACGCCGCTCCACCGCGTACGCCGACACGGCTCCGCCGTCTGTCGGCTTTTTCCACCGCAGCACCACCCGGTTCGTGCCCTGCTCCGTCATGACCAGCAAGCGCGGCTGCCCCGGCACGGCCAGCCGGGTCCGCGAATCGCGCGCACCCCAGCCCAATCCCTTCAGTTTGGCCGCGTCCCCGCGCGCGGTGAATTCCGCATAGCGCAAATCACTGCGCAAGTCCTCCTTCAACGCCGCCAACGCGGCCACTTTCGCCTTCACCGCCTCGTCATAGGCCGACTCCGCCGCATCCACCGCAGACTTCGCGGTCATAAACGCGTCCAGCGTCGCTGCCAGCGCACTCGGTCCCACCGGCGGCGCGGGAAAAGCCGCCGCCTGATTCGTCAACCCACCAACCAAGGACCGCGCCAACGCCGCAATCTCATCCTCCCGATAGGGAAAACGTGCCATGGCTGCATCTCCCTGCCATAACTGGGCTTAAGCCCTGCCAATCCCGGCCCCATCCTCCGTAGACAGGGCCTGCAACCGCCAAATCCACATTCATTCTATCCGATCTTCGATAACTTGTCAATAGACTGCTGTTGAATTCTATAAGAATTCACTTAATTTCTTCTGCATTTCAATAATACTTTTATAAACTTCTATACATTCTTACTATACTTTAATCTATTATTCATGCACTTCCCATCAATCTTAACAGATCATAATTGGATTCTAACAGGAATACGCATAAGTAGGTGCGTAAAGGGGTGCGAAGCGCCCCGCAACGCACCATGCTAGACGCCGATATGGGGGAAACGGTGGGTTGCGTTCCGCTTCGCGGCACTTCACCCACCCTACCGGGTGCGGGCGAAGTCGTGCATGGTGCGGAGGTTTTCCAAAGGCGTGTCGCGGACCACTTCGCAACCGGCACTGACGATATAGCGGTCGCCGCAGGCGGCGTGGCAGACGGCCAGCATCGCCCGGATGCCTTCGGGGGTGCCGTTTCGCAACATGGAAACCGGGTCAATGTTGCCCAGCAGCACCTGGTCCGGACCCATGGCAGTGCGGGCGTCGGCCATGCTGACCATATGGTCCAGGTCGACGATCTCACAGCCGAGGCGGCCCATGCCCTCAAGGATGGGCGAGGTGTTTCCGCAGATGTGCAGCCGCGCCATGCCCCCGGCGGCGTGGATGCCGTCAACCAACTGCTTCTCGTACTGCCACACGTATTCTTCGTACACCATGGGACCGACGAGCGAGGCGGCGGCGTCGCCGACGCCGATGATGTCGACTCCCGCGTCGATCTGCGCCCTGGCGAAGGCGAGCCCCGTTTCGACCGTGAAGGCCATGAGGTCGCGCACGAAGTCAGGGTCCTCAAAGAAGTCCATCATGACGTGGTTGATGCCCCGCAGGTCCGCCGCGAGCGCGATGGGACCCTCGACCCATCCCTCGATGAACTTTTCCCCGCCCGTCTTTTCCCGGAACAGTGCGCCCGCGTTGACACGGTCGGTCATGCGCCCCCCGCCCAGTGGGTCGGGCTGTTTCAATGCAACGAGGGCCGCCTTGTCGGCCAGCAGGGCATTGCCCTCGTCGAGCGCAGGCGGCTGGTCGTCAAACCACACGACGGGCGCGCCGCAGTCGGCCGATTCGCGGGCCGGGTCGGAGATGGAGGAGACAAAATCAAAGTCATGGTCTTCGGCGACGCGCAACTGCCCCTCGACCAGCAGGCGGTAATCGGCGGCGTATTTGCCGTAGGGCACGCCGATGTGGTCGGCCGCGAACATCATGGTGATGGGCATGTAGGGGATGACATCGAGCGCTTTGCCGTCGATGCAGGCGCGGATGCGTTCGTAGCCGTTCATGGTGCGTTCTCCGTTGTTGGCGGGTTGATCGGTGGGCCGCCGCTGGAAAGTATCGTTTTATGCCGCCGCGGAATCAAGGGGCGCCGCCGTGCGCCGCCGCCAAAAGGCCCGCGCTCCGGCGACCGCCAGCATCAGCCAGGCCGCCGCCGCCACACGGCATCCCAGAATGAAGTCCCAAGGCCGGTACCACACCCGGATGTCATGCCCGCCGGGACCCACGCACAGGCCGACAAAGTCATAGTTGACCCGGCGCAGTTCCAGGGGCTGGCCGTGGTCCGTGGCCAGGAAATCGGGATGCCATGCCTGGGAGAGGAGGACCACGCCGCCCTTTTCGCTCTTGAACTGGATGGTTATTTCGCTGGGAGACTGCCGCTCGAAGGATAGCGGGTGGAAAGGCTCCCCGCCCTTAAAGGGACGGTCCTCCACGAGACAACCCGCCTTTGGGTCCATGGCGCACACCGCATCGAGCAGGGAAAGGCCCGGCGCGGGCAGGGCGGCGCCGGGGACGATGCACACGCGGGGCAGCGCCGAGTCGCGCCGGTATATTCTTGCCCGCTGCGCCCCCTCCCCGCCGACAAATTCCGCCGGCTGGGCCCGGACCAATCCCCGGTCCGAGGGCCCCGCAACGAGATAGGCCACGTTCATAAGGTCAAGAATGACGGGATGCAGAATATCCTGTGAGGAGTGCTCCCGGAGCAGGGTCGAGGTGGACCCGTCCGACCTCCAGATGGCCCTGTAGAGGTCCAGGTAGCGGCCATAGATGCCGGGGTGGTATCCGCCGGCAATTTCAAGACCCAGCCTCGCCGCGGTGGTCTGGCTCACGATGCTCTTCGGCGCCAGTACCCGGAACTCCTCGCTTCGGCGTTGCTCCGCAAGGAATTTCATAGGCGGCGTGTTCTGGAAAAGGTCCTGCGTCCTGGCGACCACCATGTGGTCCTGCCAGACAACAAAGAGGTCACCGCAGACCAGCAGCAGGATGGCCGCCTTCCACAGGGCGTCCGGCAAGCGCCTAGCCGTCCAGACCAGGGCCAGCACCGTGAACAGGGTCAACTGCACGAGGGGAAGCCAGGCATGAGGAATGGTCTTCTGCTCGCTCCGCCACAGCAGGAGCGCCCCAGCGCCTGCCGCCAGCAGCAACAGGCCTGAGATGACCGGGAGCGGCCACCTCCTTTTCATTGCGCCCCCCTCGGACAGCATCAACCCGGAAAGGAGGGCACCCGAGAAGGCGGTGTAGAAGAACACCCTTCCGGGACAGCGAAACATCTCGACACCGGGAATTAGCTGCGCGGCCAGCCAGAACACAGGGCCGTTTTTCCCAAGGGCCAGCAGGAAGCTGAACGCGGTGAGCAGGGCCGAGATGATGATGATGGAACGGTTCTTTCGGGAAGACAGCGATGCAGACAGAAGCAGGACCAGGGGAATCGTGCCCAGGTAGAGCGTTCTCTCCCAGAAGGCCCTGCCGCTGGGCCCCAGTGTGAGCGGGGGAACCCCGTGGAAAGGCCACAGCAGGTGGAGCAGGTCGTCATACTGCGGGCTGAACGAGGTCGCAAACTGGTAGTCCGTTCCCCGCGCCCGGGCGGCCAGCAGCAGGGTCTGGCGCACGATGGGGAACCACCAGGGGGCGGCGAACACAAGAAAGGCCAGCAGGCCCGCCGCGAAAAAGAGCGCGGACCGGAGGGTGGCGGCTTTTCCCTTGGAACGCATTCCGGCAACCAGGCACAACGCCGCATAGGCGCCGACAAAAAGAAAATGCCAGTACATGATTTGAACACTGCCGCAGGTGCACACCAGGGCAAGGGTCGCCCCCAACAGGCAGGCCCGGAGGAAAGACGGCTTTTCGAGCACCCTATCGGCGGCCAGGACGGCCCAGGGAAGGCAGAGCATGGTGCCCAGCACTTCCAAATGCCCGGCAAAGAGATGCCCGGCCGTCTTGCCGCTCAAGGCGAAGACCATCGCGGCCAGCATGGCCCCGTGCAGGTCACAGCCCTTCCTTTTCGCAAAAAGGAACATGCCCCAAGTGCCGAGGGTGGCGTAGAGCCACAGAATGAGGCCAAAGAAAACC
The DNA here is from genome assembly GCA_903893795.1 of Candidatus Hydrogenedentota bacterium. Taxonomy (GTDB): domain Bacteria; phylum Hydrogenedentota; class Hydrogenedentia; order Hydrogenedentales; family CAITNO01; genus CAITNO01. The sequence goes on from CAITNO010000101.1 coordinate 56,733, forward strand.
GGGGAAGGCGTCACCCAAAAGAGCCATTGCGGGAAATTCAATACGGCCGGGAGTGAGTCTCCGACGATGGACTTGCCGCAGTATATGGTCGGGTCCCAAAGGGGAAAGCGTCCCCAATCGGCGAAACTGTGCCATTGAACGAATTTGTACTCGCTGTGGGCGTCGGGGATGTCGAGGGTCCAAAGGGTCTGGTCGGGATGCAGGAGAACACGGTGAAAAAACAGGCTTGTGACAAGGGCAAGCAGGAGAAGGCAGAGAACCGTATTTCGAGAGGAACGCGAGGGACTTACCACGAAATGTGCCTCCGACACAGTGCGCTGCTTGGTGACTTGTTCAGGCTTGGGCTACCGCCGGTAGACTGCATGGCCTGGGCGGTTGCCGCGGGGAAAGTATCGTTTTACGGCGCTACCAAGTCAAATGACTTCCGCTGTGGGAGTGGCCAGATTCCGTCTTTTCCAAACCGTCCATATCCCCGCAAGGGCAAGCAAGCCCCAGGCGAGCGCAGCAACACAACATCCCAGATAGAAGTCCCAAGGCATGTACCACACCCGGATCTCATGCTCACCGGGACCAACGCAGACGCCGACAAAGTCGTAGTTGACCCGGCGCACCTCCACCGACTTGCCGTGGTCCGTGGCCCGCCAGTCGGGGTGCCATGCTTGAGAGAGGAGCACCACGCCGCCTTTCTCGCTCTTGAAACGCAGGGTGACGTCGCTGGGCGATTTTCGTTCAAGCGGCAGGGGTCGGTAGGGGTCACCGCCCTGGAAAGGGCGGTCCTCCACGAGACACCCCGCCTTGGGATTGATGGCGCAGAGCGCATCGAGCAGGGGCGTCCCCGGTGCGGGCGTGTCCGCGCGCGGAACAATGCACGCCCGCGGAAGCGCCGACTCGCGCCGGAAAATGGTGATACTGTCCTCGGCATGCCTGACGGTCGGCTTCTTCGCGTCCTGCGTGCGTTCGGCCGGTTCGGGCACCATGTATTCCACATTCATGAGGTCAAGAATGACAGGATGGGCAATGTCAGCCAGGGTGTGCTCCTGAAGGGCTGTGCTCTCCGAAATATCCGACTTCCAGATGGCCTTATAGAGGTCCAAATAGCGGCCGTAGATGCCGGGGTGATAGCCGGACACAAGCTCCAGTCCGTATTTCGCCGCCTGTGTTTGGTTGAGGGTGTCTCTCGGCACCAGAACCCTGAACTCCCCGCCTTTTCGCTGCTGTGCAAGATAGGTCGTGACCGGTCCTGCCGAGAGAATCCTCTCGGTCTTTGCAGTCACGATATGATCCTGCCAAATGACGTGCAAATCGCAGCAGACGAGCAGCAGTATTGCGGCTTTCCAGACCCTCTCCGGCAGCATACCGCCTGTCCACAGGCCCACGACCGGCACGAATAGAGCCAGGATAATGGCGGGAAGCCACGGGAGTGCGAGCGTCGCACCCTCGACCCTCGGCAACAGCATTGCGCCCGCGCTCACCGCCGTCAGCAATGCGGCCGAAAGAACAAGCAGCATCCATTTTCTCGCAGCAGCCCCACCTTCGGAGACAAAGAGCCCAACCAGCAGCGCCGCCGCAAAACCGGTGTAGAAGAACATCCTGCCGGGACAGCGAAACATGCCAAAGCCGGGGATGATGCGCGTGGCCAGCCAAAAGAGCGGGCCATGATTTCCCAAGCCCACGGCAAAGGTGACGCCCGCGAGAATGACCATCGTCAGAACGACAGTCCGATGCTTTCTCGACCATAAACACGCGGGAACCAACAGGGCCAACGGGACTAGGCCAAGATAGAGTGTCTTTTCCCAGAAGCAGTAGGCCAGTTGGTCCATGCCTTTGCCAAAATCGGGCGACACCGGCGGCAGGGTGCCGTGGAAAGGCCAGAGGAGGTGAAGCAAGTCGCCATAGGCCGGGCTGAATTCGGAGGCAAAGGCATAGTTCGTCCCCTGGGCGCGGGCAGCCAGGAGCACGGTCTGGCGGACAATGGGAAACCACCAGGGGGCCGCGAAGGCCAGAAAGGAACCCATCCCGGCCGCAAAGGCAAGTGCGGGCCGGACGGTGTCACGCCACCCGCCCCGACGGGCGCGGTCCAGCAACCACAGCAGGGCATAGGCACCCACAAACAGGAAATGCCAGTAGATGATCTGGATGCACCCGCAGGTAGCCGAGAACGCCAAGGCGACACCCAGCAGACAGGCCCGGAGGAAAGAGGGTTTCTCCAAAACGCCGTCGGCCGCCAGCATGATCCATGGTAGGCAGAGCATGGTGGAAAGCAATTCCAGATGCCCCGCAAAGATATGGCCGGCCGTCTTCCCACCCAACGCAAAAATCACAGCGGCAAGCAGGGCGCCATAGGGGTCACACCCCTTCCTTCGTGCAAACAGAAACATGCCCCAGGCGCCCGCCGTGGCGTAAAACCACAGCATGCAGCCAAACAGGGCCGGAGCGGGCAGCACCCAAAAGATCCATTGGGGCGGGTTTAAGAGCGCCGGAAGCGAGTCGCCAACAATGGACTTGCCGCACAATATGGTGGGGTCCCACAGCGGAAAGCGCCCCCAGTCCGAAAAGCTGTGCCACTGCACGAGCCGGTATTCGCTGTGCATAAGGACAATGTCCCCCGCAACCAGCATCTTGTCGGGATGAAGCAGCACCTGATAAAAAAATGCAGCCGAGACCAGGGCCAGAAGGAGAAGGCAAAGAACGGTGCCCCATCCCGACCCACGGGAACCCGTTTCAATCCCAATGTTCTCCGCACCAGCGGCGGCCACACCCACCCGGCCCTTCTCTGATGCGCTGAAAGCACAACGCCTCTTCATGTCCATACGATGCCCTGTTAAGAAGGCTTACAGCCTCAAGGTCCCTCTTGCACACAACCAACCACAACTATTGCCACCGTCAGCGGACACAATGGTAATGGGTGAGAGAAAAGGACGTCAAGTGTTTGGAATGTAGGGGTGAAGCGCCCCGCAGGTCCCGGCGAAAATTCTGCGGTGACGTGCAATCAAAGTGCCTGCGCGGGACGCGACCTCTTCCATGCAGCCCAGGCCCCGAGAGCGCCAAGGGTCGCCCAGCCCGCCAGTGCTATGTAACAGCCCAGATAAAAGTCCCAAGGCCAGTACCACACACGAAGCTCATGCTCGCCGGGACCGACGCAGACGCCCACAAAATCGTAGTTGACCCGGCGCACTTCCACCGGCTGCCCGTGGTCTGTGGCCCTAAAATCCGGGTGCCATGCCTGGGAGAGCAGCACCACCCCGCCCTTCTCGCTCGTAAAGCGCACGGTCAGATCGCTGGTCGATTTGCGTTCGAAAGGCAGGGGCCTGAAAGCGTCCCCGCCCGAAAAGGACCGGTCCTCCACGAGGCACCCCGCCCTCGGGTCCATGGCGCACACCGCATCAAGCAGCGAAACACCCGGCGGGGGCATCGCAGCCCCGGGAACAATGCACACGCGGGGCAGGGCAGAGTTGCGCCGGTAGACTTTGGCGCGGGGTTCACCCGGAATCGGAACGGCCGTCGTCCCCACCGGAGCGGGCTCGGACGGCGCCGCTATGAGATAGTTGACGTTCATGAGGTCAAGAATCACCGGGCGGGCCACATCACTGACGAAGTGGTCTTCCAGTTTGGTGGTTATCGAGTTGTCCGCCTTCCAAATGGCTTTGTAGAGTTCGATGTAGCGGCTGTAGATGCCGGGGTGATACCCGCCAACCATTTCAAGACCGTACTTGGCCGCGGTGGCCTGGTTAACGGCCCCGCCCGATGCCAGAATCCTGAATTCCTCCTGATGATGCTTTTCCGTAAGGTGGTCGAGGACCGGCCCTGCGGGGTGGAGCGTTTCCGCCACGGCAACCACGACATGGTCCTGCCAAATGACAAATAAATCACAGCACACAAGCACCAGCACTGCCGCCTTCCAGAAGTTGAGCGGCAACACGCCGCGCACCCAGAAGAGTGTGCCCGGCACGAAAAGCGCTAGAACAATCAAGGGAAGCGAGACGCGGGTGATGGACGCCCCCTCCATGCGCGGCAACAACAGCGCACCTGCGGCCACCACCGCGAGCAATGCCCCCGACATGGCCAGCAGGGTCCGTTTTGCCGCCTGCGGCCCCTCTCCCGACAGAAACATCCCGCACAGCAACGCCGCGAGGAATCCGGTGTACAGGAAGAATCTGCCCGGACAGCGGAACATTTGCAGACCGGGGATCACGCGTGTTGCCAGCCAGAAAAGCGGTCCGTGGTTTCCCAGCCCAAGGAGAAAGCTGACCACCAGGAGGGCAAGAATAATCGCACCGCCGGAACGATTCTTCCGTGTCCACAGACAGGCGGACGGAAGGAGGGCCAGGGGAATGATGCCCAGATAAATCGTCCTCTCCCAAAAGCAGGCGTCGTCCACATTCAAGCCCCTGCCAAATTCGGCGGAAACCGGCGGCAGTATTCCGTGGAAAGGCCAAATGAGATGGAGCAAATCGACATACATCGGACTGTAGGAGGAGGCAAACTGGTAGTCTGTTCCCTGGGCGCGGGCAACCAGGAGCAGCGTCTGGCCGATGATGGGAATCCACCACGGCGCTGCGAATACAAGGAACGAGGCCATGCCCGCCGCAAGGGCAAAGGCCGGCCGGATCGCAGACCGCCACCCTTTACCACGAATCGCCACCGCCAGCCACAGCAGGCCATAGGCACCCACAAACAAGAAATGCCAGTAGATGAATTGAATGCTTCCGCAGGTGGAGGTGAGGGCGAACGCGCCGCCCAGCAGTCCGGCCCGAGCCAGGGTCGGGGTCTCCAGCACATTTTCGACGGCCAGCATGATCCAAGGAAGGCACAGCATGGTGGCCAGCACTTCGAGATGCCCCGCGTACAGATGTCCGGCCACCTTCCCCCCAAGCGTGAACACCACGGCGGCCAGGACGGCTCCCCAGGGGTCGCACCCCTTCCTTCGGGCAAAAAGGAACATGCCCCATGCGCCCAGTGTGACGTAGAACCAGAGCATGTATCCAAAGAGCACGGGGGACGGGGTTGCCCAGAAAAGCCACTGGGGGGGATTCAACACGGCGGGAAGCGAGTCCCCTACGATGGATTTTCCGCAAAAGACGGTGGGGTCCCACAGGGGAAATCGCCCCCAGTCCGACAGGCTGTGCCACTGCACGAATTTGTATTCACTGTGGGCCGTGTAGATGTCATTCGTGCAAAGCGCCTTGTCGGGGCGAAAAAGGAGCTGGTGAAAAAAGACCACGGTGACCAGGGTCAGCAACACAAGACAGAGTAGGGTGTTGCGACGGGATAGAAAGGAGGGTGCCGCCGTACCGCCTGGAGCCACGGCTGCCCGAAGCTTCCCGGCGCTGCCGGAAGCGCTGTTATTCTTCCTGCCCACGGCATGCCCCCCGCGCAACGGCTTCCACACTGGAGTCAGTTTGCCCCATCTTCCGGTGAGCCCGGCCGTCCACGGCCTCCAGCATTTGAAACACGCTCTTCAACGGCATCCACGGCATCCTACATTCTCGGCCTGAGCACCTGAACAGACTGCGCGGGAATCGGCAGTGTGAACTTGCCGTTTTCGACCTTTGCCTCCACCTCCATGGCGGGATCGGAGAATTTCGTGCCGTTCAGCTTCTCCAAGCCCTCCACGCTGTACTGGAGCGGATCCGTCCACTCGTTGACAACGATGAGCCAGGTCGCGCCGTTGACCTCTTTCGGCAGCACCACCACGCCCCGGTCGACCGAGCCCCAGGTCGGAGCCAGGGTGACCTTGGGCGAAAGCGACGCATCGGGCGCGGAAAGCACGGGCTGCAGTTCGGCCAGTTCGGCCGCGACCGACATCAGGTCTTTCCAGCACTGCGAGTCCTTTTCGATCGCCATGGTGCCCCAGTACAGGATGCCCCGGGCACCGCGCACGATGCTGTCGTAGGCCATGAACTGGGTTTCGGCGCGGGTGGGCCTGCGTTCTTCCTTCTTGCGCTCGGGCGGGGCGGTGGGCTGGATGTCGGCCCAGCCGAAGCCCTGGAGCACCATCCACACCGGCTTGCCCGGCGCGGCCTCCTGCATGCGCGCTGTGTAGGCGCCGACGGACGCCGCTGTCTGTTCCAGCAGGTCCGAATGGCCCACGTAGTCGCACTTGGGTAAGGGATAAATGTCGCAACCGACAATATCCGCAGCGGCGTTAAACATCGCCAACTGGCTGATTTGGTTGCGCGGGGCGTGGTTCATCCAGACGGGGTGGTTCGGGTCAATCTCGCGCAGCAGCGCATAGCCTTTGACCATGCCCGCGGCGAGTTTTTCCGAACGTTCCTGGGCCGTGGAATAGCTCCAGTCCGGGTGGGGCTGTTCCCCGCCAAGCGACAGCCAGATGGCATCGGCCACGGCCTCCGCCTCGACCGGGCGTCCCTGTGCAAAGAGTTTTGCCACCTGGGCGCGGTCTTTGTCCAGCTTCTCGGCGAGCGCTCTGTCCGTCAGCGCGGCAATCTTGTCCCGCTGCTGGACCGGCTCCGCCCCGCGCCGCCATTCGGTGGCCCCATACCAGCAGTTCCAGAGCGCCTCGTCGGGCAGTTCCCACACCATCAGCGCCGGGTGGGCGGCGCATTTGGCGACCATCTTGCGCAGGGCATCGTCGCCGCCCGTGTCAAGGTCGATGGCGCCCCCGGTGTTCACCCACGCCTTCAGTCCTTTTGCCTGAAGCCGGTCCATTGCAGCCAGGTCGGGTCCGGTGAAAACCAGGTTGAACCCGGCCTTGGCCACCTCGTCCAGCGCGGCATCCTCCTTTGGATTCTCATAAAGACCCAGGACGAAGGTCCGCTGACCGTCGATGACCGCCATCCGGTCCGCGGCAATCTTGAAATCTGCCGCCTGGGCAAGAAGTCCGAACGAAGCCAGGATAAGGGCCAATGCAGGCATGCGCATGATGTGTGCTCCCGAAGGTTGGGTAAACCCGTTTTCAGCGACACGCCATGATAATGAAAGGGACGGGGCACGGACAAACACGGACGGATAGGGACGAAGTCCAGCGCTTTGGCTCCGAAATGCCGGCAGGGATGCCGGCGCTCCCAGTGAAAGCCGGTGCGCTCCGCTTCGCTGCGGGCACCCTACTGGGGCGACGGCATTACAATTCGTATTCGGCGGCCACAAACTTGGACTTGTCCACCTCATCCATGCACCCGGCGATGAACGCCTCCTCATCCTCGGGCATGTCGAGCAGGTCGGCCTCGATCATGGCGAGATAGGGCACTTCGCGGTCAGGAATGCGGAGCAGGCCTGCCTCATAGGCCCCGCTCAGCGAACGCACGGCGGCCAGCGCCACGTTGCGCCCGGCCAGGTAGTCCGAAGGCGCCGCAACGATTTCGTTGGCAAAGGCCACGGCGTTCGCGGGAGTAAGCACCCATGCCTGCGGGTCGAGGGCCGCATCGGACTCGACCAGCCAGCGGCGCAGCGTCGCCGCGCCCGCAGGTCCGTCGGCGGAGGCGCGGTTGAAGAGGCGGCAGTCATATTCCAAGCTCTCGAAATAGCAGGTAGGGGCCATATCGGCGAGGAGGCGCAGGTGCTGGACCGACTCGTTGCTCCAGAGGTCGCAGGTGGAGGCGGCGATGTTGCCAACGGGGCTAAGATGGGCGCAGGTGGCCGACTTGCCCTCCATGGCCATCGGACAGCCGGTGATGGCCTTAAGGATGGGATTCTCGTAGCCGCAGTCCTTGCCGGGACCGACCGCGCCGCATTCATAGGCGGCCAGGGACCGCACGGCGGTGACGGCGCGCACCACGGCGGCAAAGGTGCGGGGGATCATGCCCTGCTCGGCCAGCACCATGGCCGTGTTGCCGAAACCGCAGGCCGTGTCGCCCGCGGCGTGCACGCCGTTGCGCTTGGCAATCTCGGCGATGCGCGACCAGAGGAAGCGCATGTCGCGCGTGCCCATGATGCAGAGCGCGAAAATGACGTGGCGGATATTGCACATGGTGAGCGCATCGTCGTGGACCTCTTTGCCGCCGACGGATTCAATGCTGAGCAAGTCTGCGCCGAGCACCGCGCAGCGCTCGAAAGAGTCCATCATGTTGCCCCAGTAGGGGCCGGAACGCATGACGGGCGGGCGCACCATTTCGCGGTTGTCATTGGGGGTCATGCGCAGCGCACCGACCAGGCCGTGCTTGGCGTGGGCATCCTCGATGCCGTCGAGCAGGACCTTGCAGATTTCCTCCGCCCAGAGCGGGTTGTGCGTCATGGGCGGCAGTGTTTCGCATTCCAGCACGATGCCGGGCGCGCCCAGTTCGGATGCGCGCTTGAGCGCGCCCTTCACGATCTGCTCGTAGTGCCTGCGCACCTGGGTCCAGGTGTTTTCGGAAAGCTCCATCGTCGGCAGCGTGAAGTTGAGCTCGGGGTAAACCTTTCCCCCGCCGATGACCAGCCCATTGCGAGTGGTGACCGGTTTCGGCGCATGGCCAAACACAAGGTTGTCGGAGTCGGCGATGGCAAGCTGGCGATAATGGGCGGTCATGGAGTGTCCTTTCGTTGGGCGGCCTTGTGTTTCATGGTCGCGGTATAGGAAGGTACGCCGAGTTGGAGAATATTTCCTGCACTTGGGCGATAGTGGATTGTATATTTGTGCTCGACCATGCGCAAGAGACAGAGAAAGGCGAGGGGAAGTTAACGCAGAGGCGCGGAGGACGCGGAGATGCGCAGAGAGGGAAATGAAATGAATGGGGCGGAAGTGCGGGGGTTACGAGGATTGGCGGGAAGCCCGGTATCGTGCCGGGGTTTGGCCGGTGTAGCGACGGAACACTTTTTGAAAATAGCTTTGGTCGCTGAAGCCGCAGTCGAGCGCGATGAGGCACAGCTCCCGGTCGGAGCGCGCCAGCAGTTCGCAGGCACGGTTCACGCGCATCTGGTTGAGCAGGTCGGCGAAGCCCCGGCCCGCGTGGCGCTTAAAGATGCGGGAGAAGTGCGAGGGCGAAACCCCGGCCGCGCGGGCCGCATCGTCACGGGTAATCATTTCACCGCAGCGCTCGCGCATGAAACGCAGCGCTCGGGCACACTGGGCCGACTGGTCGGGAGCGGCGCGCGAGGCGAGACTGTCCATGACACGCTGGAGCAGGCCGATGAGCCATGCCAGCAGGGCCTCCTCGGAATTGAGTTTTGACAGCGCAGCCATCTGTTCGTAATTCGCGCCCAGCAGCACGGCCGGACTGCCGCCCGCCTCGGCGGCGGCGCGCGACAGGGTAACGGCCAGTTCCATGCAGTAGCTCTTGATGACCTCGATACTGCGCCCGGCGCTGAAGTGAATCGCCACCAGCACCCGGTTAAGCGCGGCGCGGGCTTCGGGGGCGTCGCCCCGGCGCACCGCGTCGATCAGCGCCGGTTCTTCGCGCAGCCAGACCTCGCGCATGTCGTCTGCGCCGCGGGCCTTCCATGCGTGGATGGCCTCGGCGCGAAGCTGCTCCTGCCCGTGACGCGCCCGGTGCGCGGCGAGCAGGGCGGCATTGAGCACGTTGTGTTCCTCCGCCAGTGCCAGGAGGTCGGCGCAGGCACCGCGCACGTCGAGCGGCGGCGTGACCGGGTCGGCGGGAAAAACGCGGGACTCTTCCGCTTCGGAGACCAGCCCGCCGCACAGTTCCTGGTTGCGCATGACGGGCACGGCCCAAATGATACGGCGGCGCGGACAGAACTCGACAGCCGGTTCACCCCAGCGCAGCGACTCGGACACGGCCAAACTGCGCGCCTCGCAGCAGGATTCGCCTCCAGCCCGCCCGCAGGTGGGGCGCCCCCCCACAAGTGTACCGTCGGGCAAGACGGCATACAGCGGCAGACCCCAGCGCGCACGGTAGCGCGCCGCCATCTTTCGGAACGCGGCAGGGTCCAGTCCCGCGACAGCAGGGATGTCCTTCTTTTCCGGATTATGTGCGTTGTCTTTGGGCATGACGCAAAAAGAATAACAGAAGACGCCGATTTTGGGAGCACGGACAGATACCGACCTGCACGGAAGGACATGGACGAAATCCATTCTGCGGTGACAGTTTGAGGATTGACGTGTATTCCTTCGGGAAGGGTTGGCTATAATCCGGTGTTCCATCAGGGTGTTAAGGAACAGGGAGACCTAATGATGCATTTGAAAAAGGGAATTTCGTTGCGGCGGGCCGCTGCCGCGTGGGCGGTCTGCGCGGTGCTGCTGCCGACGGGCTGCGCCACGGTGCTGGGTGGCCAGGACGGCCCGGTCATCCGTGCCAAGGAACGGGTGGCCCCGGCACTGGTGCACATCCGGCCGGTGAAAGAGGTCTTTGCCGGAGGCAAGAAGACGGAGATGCTGGCAGTGGGCAGCGGTTTCATCATCAGCCCCGACGGCTATGTGGTGACCAATGAACATGTGGCGGGCGAGAGCAGTTCGGTGCAGTGCGTGCTGAGCGACCACCGCGAGGTGAACGCCAAGGTGGTGGGCACAGACGCGGACACGGACATCGCCGTGCTCAAGCTGGACACGACGGAAAAGATGCCCTGGGTGAAGATGGGCCGTTCGGCAAACCTGCAGGCGGGACAGACCGTGCTCGCGCTGGGCAGCCCGCACGGACTGGCACGGTCGGTGTCGAAGGGCATCGTGAGCGTGACAGACCGTTATCTGGGCGACGAGGGCCAGATGATTTCGCCTTTCAATGACTGGATCCAGACCGACGCCGCGATCAACCCCGGCAACAGCGGCGGGCCGCTGGTGAACATCCGGGGCGAGGTGGTGGGCGTGAATGCGCGCATTTTGAACGGCGCGGAAAGCGTCGGTTTCGCCATCCCCATAGACACGGCGCGGGAGGTGGTGGAGGCGATTATCCGGGACGGCCGGGTGCACCGAAGCTGGATCGGTGTCACCTTCCAGGAAATGATGGCCAAGACCGACGACCCGTCCCATCTCGGCGTGGTCATCTCCGATGTGGAGCGGCTGGCCCCCGCCGGAGAGGCGGGCGTCAAGCCGGGCGACGTGCTGGTGGCCATCAACGGCAAAGCGGTCAACGCCCGCTTTGAGGAGGAACTGCCCGCCGTGCGCAAGTCCGTGGCGGACCTGCCGGTGGGTTCGACCGCCGAGCTTTCCGTCAAACGGGGCGAGGAGAAAGTGGACATTTCGGTGAAGACGGAGGAAAAGACTGCCCAAAAGGGCAGCCAGGCCGAGTTTGGCGAATGGGGCTTCACGGCCACCGATGTGACACCCGAGATTGCGCGGCGCGCGCAACTGCCGGAACGGACCGGCGTCCTCGTTTCGGGCGCCAACCCGGGCGGCATCGCCGCGCGGGCGGGCCTCCAGGAGGGCGACATCCTGCTGACGGTGGACGGCCAGAAGGTGAATGATCTGGACGGATTCAAAGCACTCTACAAAGAACGCCGCGAGTCGCAGAAAAAACTGATTATGCTGTTCGTGCAGCGGGGCGCGCTGACGCGGTTTGTGCTTGTAAACGCGGCGCCGGAAGCGGCACAGCCCGAAGAGGAGAACGCCGGCCATGCGGAGTAAACCCCTGTTGATACTTTTGTCGGCTGTTGCCGCATTCACGGCGGCGGCGCAGGATGATTTCACCGCGCAGGCGCTGGAAAGCCATTTCGAACGGGTGGTCCCGGCCATCTGCCAAGTGCTGTTCACCCAGGAGGTGACTGACCCCCGCACGGGCGAGACGGTTCGGCGCAACGGGGACTGCCTGGGCCTGATCGTGCGCAAGGATGGCCTGGTGATGGCGCAGGGACACCTCTCCGTGGAAAATTCAGCGCCGGTTGACCTGCGGGTGCGCGTGGGACGGGGCGGCGCGGAAAAGGAATATCCGGCGGCCCTGCTGCACAAGCCAAACGACGTGAATGTGGTTTTCCTGCAGGCGCAGTCGGACACGCCGCTCAACCTGCCCTGTGTGACATTCTCTCCGCAGCCGCTGCGGGTGGGTGAACCGGTGGCCGTGGTGGGCCTGGCGGGCGAGACCCTGGATTTCGAACCGGCGGTGTTCACCGACCGGGTCGCCGCGGTGATTACGCAGCCGCGCACCACCTACTGCCTTTCCAACAATCTGCGCTTCGGCTGCATCACCGGCCCGGTGATTAACACGCGCGGGGCCGTGGTGGGCGTGTCGGGCATTGACCTCAGCCGCGCCGAAGGCGGCGAACTGTATACGCGCAGCGGCCATCCCCTGATGTACCAGGCGGAGCTGTTTCAGAAGTATATTGACAACCCGCCCGCCCGCGAGGAGTCCAAGAAGGCCGAGGACACCGCATGGCTCGGCGTCTTCACCCAGCCGCTCAAGAACGAGTATGCCGAATACTGGGGCCTGGAAAAGACCGGCGGACTCATCGTGAGCACGGTGGTGCCCGACTCGCCGGCCGCCAAGGCGGGTGTGCAGTCCGGCGACATCATCAAGGCCTTTGACGGCAAGCCGCAGAAATTCACGCAGGACCGCGACGTGCTGGCCTTCACCAAACTGGTGCGCGACACGGGCACCGGAAAGACGGTGCCGATGGACCTGCTGCGCGACGGCAAGCCGCTCACCGTGCAGGTGACGCTGGCCACGCTCCCGCGCAGCGCGCAGGAGGCGGCCGAGTTTGAGGATGCCGTGCTGGGGCTTTCGGTGCGCGAAATCACGCGCGATGTGCGCATCGCGCTGAACATCGCCGAGGATGTGCGGGGCGTCATTATCCGCAAGGTCAAGTCCGGCGGCACGGCGCAAATTGGCAAAATGAGGCCGGGCGTCATTATTCTGGCGCTGGGCGACTATCCCGTGACCGGCATTGCCGACTTCCAGCAGGCGATGACCAAGCTGCGCGAGACCAAACCGGCCGAACTGGCTGTCTTTGCGCGGGTCGGCCCGCAAACGGGATTCTTCCGGCTGAAGCCGAAGTGGTGACAGGGCCATGAAACGCGTGCTTCAGGCAACAGCCAACGTGCTGGCCATCGCCTCCCTGGCGGCAACCCTCGCGGGCTGCCGCCGGGAGGCGGGACCGGAACTGCTGCAGCAGGCCTGGAAACTGACGGCGGCGCGGCAGGTCACGGAAGCCCTGCCTTTGGTAAAAACGTATCTGTCCTGGCATCCCGCCGACGCGTCCGCCCATTACGTGCTGGGCAAGTGCTATCTGAACCGGCAGGATGCAAACACCACCCTGGCCAAGGGCGAATTTGAGACCGCCCGGCACTTTTTCGGAAAGAACCACGAGTTGGGCGTGCTGGCCCGCGAGATGACCCCCGACCAGTTTCAGTCCGCCCTGCACCGGGAAACGGCCCTGGCGCTGATGCGCGCCCTCTATGAGGGGGACGGAAAGGGTGTGCCGGGAAAACTGCTCTATCCCGTGCTGGAGGAGGCGTTGCGGCAGACGCACGAGGGACTGCGATTCGACCCGTCATCGGGGTTCCTGCAGGACATGGAAAAGTCCCTTGAGTCGATGGCCCAAGGCAGCCCCTCCCCCACTCCGACACCCCGCCCGCCCTTCAAATCTACGGAAATAACGATCTAGTCATAAATGTTCAAGACGTAAGCACCCGCATACAAGGCAAGGCAGGAGTTACGAGCGAATGAATGCAGCTGAACTGTTCGTCAAGTGTCTGGAACAGGAAGGTGTGAAATACATCTTCGGCCTTCCGGGGGAGGAAAACGCCCATTTTATGATGGCGCTGGAAAAGTCCTCTATACAGTTTGTCATGACGCGGCACGAGCAGGCTGCGGCGTTTATGGCAGAAACCTACGGCAAACTGACCGGCGAGTCGGGGGTGTGCCTTTCCACGCTCGGTCCCGGCGCCACCAACCTGGTGACGGGTGTGGCAAGCGCGAACAGTGACCGTGCGCCCATGGTGGTGATTACAGGCCAGGCCGACTCGCAACGGCAGCACAAGGAAAGCCACCAGCTCATTGACATTGTGTCGCTTTTCAGGCCCATCACCAAGTGGGCCACCCCCATCATCCACCCGGACAACATCCCCGAAGTGGTACGCCGGGCATTTAAGACGGCGGAACGGGAAAAGCCCGGAGCCTGCCACATCGAAATTGCGGATGACATTGCGGCGCTGCCCGCCACGCGAAATCCCATCAAGGTGAACTATCTGCGGCGCTCCGTCTCGGACGACAAAATCGTGAACATGGCCATGGCGACCATCCGGGCCGCAAAGAACCCGGTGATTCTCGCCGGAAACGGCGCCGTCCGCACCCGCGCAAGCAAGCAACTGCGCATGTTTACGAGCATGACCGGCATTCCGGTCATCAGCACCTACATGGGCAAGGGCTGCATCTCGCGCCAGTCGGAGGAGTGCCTGTTCACCATCGGCCTCCAGCCGCGAACCTTGGCAAACGCGGTCTTTGAAACAGCCGACGTGGTCATCACCATCGGCTATGACCTGGTCGAATATCCGCCGCGCGCCTGGAACAAGTGGAACGACAAGAAGATTGTGCATATCGATTTCCTCCCCGCCGTGGTGGACCACAACTACCAGTTGGAGGTGGAGGTGGTGGGTGATCTGGCCCACGCGCTGTGGATGATGAACGAGCGTTTCCGCGCGAATCCGCAACGCTGGGAATCGCCCTTCAACCAGGCAACCCGGCAGAAGATGCTCGAGGTGCTGGCCGAGTCCAAGGACGACGACACCGAGGGCCTGATTCGGCCGCAAAAGGCCATCTGGGATGTGCGCCAGGCGATGGGGACTAACGACATTCTGCTCAGCGATGTGGGAACCCACAAGATGTGGGTGGCCCAGTATTACCACTGCGACGAACCCAACACCTGCCTGATCCCAAACGGTTTCTGCTCCATGGGTGGATCGCTTCCGGGGGCCATTGCCGCCAAGCTGGTCTACCCGGAGCGCCGCGTGATGGCGCTGTGCGGCGACGGCGGTTTCCTGATGAACGTGCAGGAAATCGAGACCGCCGTCCGCTGCAAGACGAACATTGTGGTAATGGTGTGGGTGGACAACGCCTACAACCTGATCCAGTGGAAGCAGACCAATGAGTTTGGGCACCACACCAAGCTGTCCTTCGGGAATCCCGATTTTGTGAAGCTGGCCGAGAGTTTCGGCTGCAAGGGAATTCTGGTGCAGCGGTCGCGTGACCTGGCGTCCGCGATTGAGGAGGCATTCGCCGCCGAACGGCCGGCGATCATCGCCGTACCGATAGATTACCGTGAAAATGAGCGTCTTGCGGAAAAATTGCGCATCGTGGTCTGACCCGGCGCGGGAGAACAATTCATGCTGAAGGAACAATATCCGTACTATCTGGCGAACAAGCCCGTACAGGCCAACGCCGACCTGGAAGTCATCGACAAGTACACCGGTGAGGTGGCCGCCCGGGTGGCCATGGCCGACGCCCCCGCCATCGACAAAGCTATTGCCGCGGCGGTGAAGGCGGCAGAACCGATGGCAAGACTGGCCGGCTATGAGCGTCAGGCCGTGCTGGAGCACTGCGTCGCGCGCTTCCGGGAGCGCGCCGAGGAACTGGCCTATGCGCTGTGCGTCGAGGGCGGCAAGCCGATCCACGACAGCCAGGGCGAGGTGGCCCGGTTGATCGACACCTTCAAGGTGGCCGCCGAATGCGCCGTCAATATCGGCGGCGAGGTCATCCCCATGGACCGCAGCGCCCGCGCGCGCGGCTACAGCGGCATGTGGAAACGGGTCCCAATCGGCCCCTGCTCGTTCATTTCGCCCTTCAACTTCCCGCTCAATCTGGCGGCCCACAAAGTGGCCCCGGCGCTGGCCGTGGGCTGTCCCTTTGTGTTGAAGCCCGCAAGCCTGACGCCCCTCGGGGCGCTTATCATCGGCGATGTGCTCTCCGAAACCACCCTGCCCGAAGGCGCCTTCTCCATACTCCCCTGCCGCCGCGACGGTGCGGACCTGTTCACCGTGGATGAGCGGCTCAAGCTGCTGAGCTTCACCGGGTCGCCCGAAGTGGGCTGGGACCTGAAAGCGCGGGCGGGCAAGAAGAAGACGGTGCTCGAACTGGGCGGCAACGCCGCCGTGATCCTCGACGAGACTTGGAACAACCTGGAGGACGCGGTGGAGCGCTGCGTCATCGGCGCCTTCTACCAGTCCGGCCAGAGCTGCATCAGCGTGCAGCGCATTCTCGTGCATGAAAGCGTGTACGATGCGTTCCGCGAAAAGTTTGTGGAGGCCGTGTCGAAGCTCAAGGCGGGCGACCCCAAGGACGAAAGCACCTTCATCGGCCCGGTCATTTCCGATGCGGAGGCCTCGCGCATGGAAAAATGGATAAACTCGGCCGTTGCGGCGGGCGCGAAGGTGCTCTCCGGCGGCAAACGCAACGGGCGCATGATTGACGCCACGGTGCTGGAGAACGTGCCCAAGAGCGAACCCGCCTACGCTGAGGAATTCTTCGGACCCATGGCGCTGCTCACCAAGTTCAGCGATTTCAGCGCCGCCCTGGACGAGGTCAACGACAGCCGTTTCGGCCTGCAGGCAGGCGTGCTGACCCGCGACATCTACCGTGCGCACCAAGCCTGGGACACGCTCGAAGTCGGTGGCGTGGTCATTGGCGACGTGCCCTCGTGGCGCGTGGACCACATGCCCTACGGCGGCGTGAAAGACAGCGGCATCGGCCGCGAAGGCATCCGCTACGCCATCGAGGACATGACCGAAATCCGGCTCATGGTCCTGCGCACCCCGCCGCATGCGGTGAAATAGACTTTACGCGGAGCAGGTAATTCAGTCTGAATGCACGCCGGGCAGGAAAGGCCTTTTGGCCCTTCCTGCCCGGCATTTTTGAGAAGACTGTTCGGGGGCTGAACGGTAAAGAATCGGTGCAGCCAACTACTTGGCGAGGCGCATCCCGCTGCCTGCATCCGCGAAGGAGGAGGCCATGCCGAAGCGGGTCGCAGACCGGCAGTTGCCACCCCAGTAGGTCCAACTGCCGCTCCTGAGCACGCGGCTTGTGCCAATGGGGACCTCCCATGCGCTGCCGTCGGACGGCGCATTTGCATAATTGTCGTGATACCAGTCCTGCGCCCATTCCCAGGCGTTTCCGCTCATGTCGAAGAGACCGAAGCTGTTCGCCGTTTTCGTGCCCACAATATGGGCAAACTGCTGCCCCACGACCGCATCCGCGTTCCCATGCCACCACGCATAGCCGGAGATGTCAATGGAATTCAGGTCGTCGCCCCAATAAAAGCGGCTAGATGTCCCCGCGCGGCACGCATACTCCCATTCCGCTTCGGAGGGAAGGCGGAAAGTCTGGCCGGTGTAATTGTTCAGCGCCGTCACGAAAGACTGCGCAGCATCCCACGACACAAAGACCGCAGGGCTGTCCGGGTCGGCAAGCACGGAGGATTGTCCGGCCCAGGGCGGCGTCACCATCGCCCCGGTCACCGCCTGCCACTGCCGCTTGGTCAGTTCATACTTGCCCATCCAGAAACCGTTCACCGTCACCGGATGCTGCGGACCTTCCGGTGCGTTTCGCTCCTGCTCCGCGTCCGGACTGCCCATCTGGAAGTTTCCGCCCGGCACCCACACGATGTCCAGAGTCACACCACCGGGAAGCGTGATGACGGCATTGCACAGGCCCGTCGAAATTACGAGGTTCACTGCGCTTCCGGGAACGGCCTGCGCGCCTGCCAGTGGGTCTTGGCTGATGACCAATCCCGCAGCAACGGTATCGCTGCACTGCTCTGTGACCGTACCGACTGTCAGATTCACGCCGGTGATGGTCGTGCCCGCCGCCGCCTGCGTCTGGCCGGCGACATCGGGCACGGTCGCATTGCACGGTCCAGAGGACACCACCAAGTCCACGGCGCTGCCAGGCGGCACTTGGTCACCCGCCAGAGGTGCCTGACTCAGAATTACGCCTGGTGCAGCGGTGTCGCTGCACTGCTGGGTCACCATTCCAACGGTTAGATTCACGCTGGTCAGCTCGATGCCGCCGGTCGACTGAGACAGACCCACCACCCCCGGAACCGTCACCGGGCATGGCCCTGTCGACACCACCAAAGCCACGAGCGTGCTGGGAGTCCCCGGTGTGCCGGGGGCCACGAGCGTGCCCGCAGGGGGATCCTCGCTGACAACCAATCCCGCCGCAACCGTGTCGCTGCATTGCTGCGTCACCGTGCCGGTGCCCAATCCAGCGCCGGTGAGCGTGATGCCTGCCCCCGCCTGTGTCTGACCCACCACATCGGGAACGGCCACAAGGCAGGGTCCCGTAGATACGACCAGGGACACGGCGCTGCCCGAAGCCACCAGTGTGCCCGCAGGCGGATTCTCGCTGATGACCAGGCCCACCGCCACGACATCACTGCATTGGCCGGTCACTGTGCCGGTACTCAGATTCGTTCCGGCCAATGTGGTGCCGGCAACGGTCTGCGTCTGGCCCACCACATCGGGCACAGCGGTATTCTGACTGCACAGATTCGTTGAAATGGCAACGCGGAACCCGACGGAAAAGCCCGCGCCCACCGGGTTAAAGGTAATGCGCGTCGCGGAGCGACAGGCGGTGACGTTGTCGTTAAGCGTCCCGCCCCGGGCGACGCGGCCAGTGCCCACCGGCAACTCCCATGCGCTCCCATCCGTCGGCGCGCCCGAGTAGCTGCCGTGAAACCAGTCCTGGCACCATTCGGCCACGTTGCCGTTCATGTCATACAAGCCAAAGGCATTGGGATGACCGGTGGTGCCGGCCGTGCCCACGGCGTGCGTGGTGAGACCGCTGTTGGTCACGTACCATGCGTAAGACCCTATCTGCGTGGAGCCCGGATCATCGCCCCAGTAATACCGGGTCGGCGGAGTCTGGTCTCCTGCCCGGCACGCATATTCCCACTCCGCTTCGCTGGGCAGGCGGAATGTCAGGCCCGTGGCCGTGTTCAACGCCGGCAGGAAAGTCTGCGTGATGGCATTCCAGGACACTGTATCCACCGGGCGCTGGAGGTCGCCGGTGAAATAGGAGGGATTGGTGCCCGTCACGGCCACCCACTGCGCCTGCGTCAGTTCATATTTGCCCATCCAGAAACCGTTCGCAATGGTCACCGGGTGTTGGGGGTCTTCATTGGAGTAACTACCCTGCTCACCGGCATACCGGCCCATCAGGAATGACCCGCAGGGCACAAACACCATTTCCAGGGGCACGTTGCCGGGAAGCACAATCACGTTGCAGAGTCCCGTGGATATGACCAGGTTCACCGGCGTGCCGGACGCCACCAGTGTGCTTGCGGGAGGAGTCTCGCTGACCACCGAACCGGCCGCAACGGTGTTGCTGCATTCCTGCGTCACCGCGCCGACACTGAGTCCGGCACCGGTGAGCGTGGTGTCTGCAGCGGCCTGAGTCTGGTCAATCACAGCGGGAACGGCTATAAGGCAGGGTCCTGTCGACAGTACATAATCCACGGCACTGCCCGGGGCGACCTGTGTGCCCGGCAGCGGGCTTTGGCTTATCGCCAGTCCGGCCGCAACGGAGTCGCTGCACTGCTGGGTCACCGTGCCGGTGGTCAAATTCACGCCCGCAATGGCCGTGCCCGCCGCCGCCTGTGTCTCTCCGACGACATTGGGCACAACGGGGCACAATCCCGTCGACACCACGAGGTTTACGGCACTTCCAGGCACCACAGATGTGCCCGCCACCGGGTCCTCGCTAATAACCACTCCCGCCTTGACCGTGTCGCTGCACTGGTAGGTGACCACGCCCGTGACCACGCCCGAGCCGGTCAGCGTGGTGCCCGCAGCGGTCAGTGTCTGGCCCACCACGTTGGGCACGATAACATTGCACGGCCCTGTCGATATCACCAAGTCCACAGTGGAGCCCGGGGCCGCCTGTGTGCCCGCAACCGGGTCCTGGCTGATGACAATCCCCTCGGCAACGGTGTCGCTGCACTGATGGGTTACATTGCCGGTGACAAATCCCGCGCCAACAAGCGTGGCGCCCGCCCCGCCAAGCGTTTCGCCCACCACGTCGGGCACAGGATTCAGGCACGGCCCGCTCGAAACCACCATATTGACAGGGCTTCCGGGAGTCACGAATGCGCCCCCCGGCGGGGTCTGACTTAATACTGTTCCCACCGCCCTGTTGCTGCACTGCTTGGTTACCGTGCCGATAACCAGTCCCGCACCGATGATCGCCGTATTCGCCGCACTTTCCTGCATGGGAACCACATTGGGCACGACAACGGGAAGGACTATCGGGCTACAACCGCACCCCGTGATCATTAGACACAAGGCCAGCATTCCCACCCCTATTACCCATGACATTCTTCTCATCAAACGTACTCCTTTGCCGGCTCACGCCAGCGATATTGTCAACATGACATAATGAATCTATTTTCATATAATTACAAGCATCTTACAACCGTACTAAGACGCTGCTTACCCTTCCTCCACTACCAAGTACTACGTAGACGTGGGTGTTTATGCACTCTTTACCAGTCCGCTCGCGTGCAAATCACGCACAATAGACGGTTGGACGCCCGCCGCTTCACGGCGGGTTTAACACGATTGAGTCCTAGCAGCCCGTGGCAAAAGTCGGCCGAGTTTACGGTATGTGTATTGATATTAATCTGTACTTATGTTACAATGGGCGCGTAGTTAACGTGGGAGACGTCACGCATGGCAATGGGACGCGCAAACAGAGAACAGCAGGAA
>CAITNO010000102.1 GCA_903893795.1 Candidatus Hydrogenedentota bacterium
CATCAAGGCTGTACTCCAGGACCCAATTATAAAGGGAGTAAGCGAAGACCTACAGAAAGAGGATTCCAGTTTTCAGAACATATTCGCTTCTTGCACAAGTATCAAGACTGTGCCAGATGCTCGGAGGGCTATGAGAATTCTGATTCTTCTGAAGAACAGCCTTCCACAACTACTCTCAGAAGTATATGGAGACCGTCCTTTTAAGGAAAAGGGCATTGTAATCAGCAGTGGTAGCGGTTTTGGCTTCGGAACCATTAGGTCTTTTTTCAAGTAGAAGCATCAAGCCCCGATGTTTTGAAAATGATTGGCCAGAGTCGTTGCTTAACGTCATCACTGCAAACTAGGAATGACAATCCTGACGGTCTTTTTCATTCCGACGCACATTATCCGCCCTTCTCTGCCTGTTTTGCCCGTACAGACATTCCGCAGTGAATGCAGTTGGACTTCATAGAAACCGTATCTCCAAGAATCCAATCCCCTCCATCTCCGCCCAAGATTCCAGGGCAACTTTGCCGTTGGCTACAAGATAGTCAACGGCTTGTTTCACGGCCTCGCTGGATTCTGAAACACCCTCAACGACCAACCACCCCGTTGGCAGTCCGGCTACCCGGCAATAATTCCGAAGTTGCCCATAGATGACAGCAATCCAACCCTTCGCGGCACGGTCAAGGGCTTCAACGTCATCGGGAAATTCGGAACGCAGTTTGTATTCACGGGTCTTGCCGCCGAAACGTTCGTTGGAGTTCCATTGTCCCCAGTATCCCCGCAGGTCACGCAGCACTTCGCTCTGGGCCTTAATCTCACCCACCATCGCCGGGTTCAAACACTCGATGTCCGGGCCGCGTGAACCCCTTGGCTCAATAATGACCGATATGTCGCGCTCTTTGAAGAAGTCGCGGACTATGGTTTCCAAGTTGATGTAATGGTTTCGAGCCATGTCATGAGCATAACCCAAGGCAGCTTCCAAGTCCATGGTGTCGTTTTTCTTTTTCCGCCAACTGCTGTATCATGTTGGTCAGATACAAAAGCAGGGGATGTCATGCTCGAACCATATCGGACAGGTTACAGGCCTTCGGAGGATTTCAAGAAACGGCTTTCTGAGGAGTATGACCGTGACTTGACACCCAAAGAGCCAACCACTCCCACCACAGTCATCAATGGGACAGCCGTAGCAAGTCTGGTCTTGGGGATAGCCTCTCTGATTACCCCAATGTTCATCTTGTTGTGGATTCTTCTTTCAACCACAGGACCCATACTTATTGCGGATTATTCCCCTGCTGCATTGATTGTCTCTGGTGTATTGCTGTCCGCACCGGCAGTGTTCATCGGACACCTTTCGATGGAGCGAATTAACCGTGGATTGAAGAAACAGTCTGGAGCCGGGCTCACCATTGGGGGCCTGAGCACAGGTTACGTTGGGTTGATTCTTTGCATACTCTTGGGGTGCTATTTTGCCTTTCTTCTACCGGCCCAAATGAGGGACTTTGAACGGGGAGTAAAGGAAGCAGGCGACAAGATAGAACGCGATGCCGATGAGTCGCTAAACAGACTCACGGGGGATATTGAGCGACACGCAAAGAACATACAACCTCCATCCTTCAATCTGCCAAAGCCATCCCAAAAGCCACTCAAGGTGCCCTCAGTCTTGGTGAACCCTTCTCAACCAGCTCTTCAGCCGGTCCAGCAACCTGTCAGGCAAGATTTATCACAGGCCATAAGGGAAAATGAAACGCGAGTTGTAGAAGCACTCAAAGAAATTGTTGCTGCGGAAGAAAGTACGCTTGCCGCCGATGGACGCTACGCGGGAAGCCTACAGTCCCTTGCACCCTTGAAGGGCAAAATCACGGGGAATGCCTTCTCTGGTTACAGATTCAGCCTCATGGGTTCATCCAACAAGTTTCGAGTCAACGCCGCGCCGGAAATTCCTGGAGAAACAGGGCAACGCTACTTCTACGTGGATGAAACGGGCGTCATCCGGAGTAACCCTTCAAGTAAGGCGAGCAGCTTGGACGGACCGTTAGGGAACTGAGGCACATTTCTCCTCGGGCCTTTCGAATTACCTCCTTAATCCAGCACCTGTTCATGTCCACTCAGACAAGTTACCCGTTGCCAACGGACCTTTCCTGATACACCCTGCTAATTGCCATTTATTGTCAGGAAATGAACGTCCGGCCCGTTCTGGCTCTGAGTTTTGAACGAGTCAAAATTCGCGACCACAGCTAACCCCCCTCCTTTCAATCTCTTCTATCGCCCTCCATCCTATCCCACCTTTCCACCCAATCAGTCCCTATCCTTTCCGGTCCATATCTTCACCGCCAATCCAGGTCCAGGTCCATGGGACCAACACCTCCTACCAAGCACTGTCTCTGCCGACACAATAGAAGTTGTTGGCCTGTATAGCCTCACGGAAAACGCGCGCGGCCATGCACTTGTTTTGCCGTCGTCGAGCAGCAGAAAGTGGTTTTTGTTCTTCGTTTCGTTCAGAGCCCGCTAGTAGTCGAATAATCTGATGACTCGGGTGTTCGCAGTTTGGTCGCCCTCAAAAAGGCCGACTTTCCAGACAGATATCCGAGTCTGTACCAATGTGACCGCCAAATATTTTTACAGAAATTCTTTTTTGCCTCAGGATGGCTTTGCTCTTTCACGTTCACCGGACCATTCATGCTTGGAACATACCCGACACTCCCGCCACACACCCGCCTGAACCATCTCTATATATATAAAACTTCAGCATCAGAAACTTCTTGCCACAGAAACCGAAAAATCAACCAGAAAGGAGCGAAAAATCGTGGGTGACTTCAGTGACATGCGTGACGTAGACCGTTTTATGCGTTGTGAAAACGGCCGCAAACGGCTTGCTGAAATCCAAGCTGCTTTTGTCGGCAAGACCATCGCGAAAGTCGATTTCACAAACGACGTGGACAGCGTCTTGGTGACCATGTCCTTCGATTCTGGCGAGAGCCTGGAGCTTTTCCTGCCTGAATTGATGCTGGATGCTCTGAGGGAAACATTCCAGGCTGACATTCAAGAGGAATATTGGCGTGATTACCCGGAACGCAGACCAAACCAAGAGAAAGGAACCGAAAACGATGGAGAAGATGAGTCCTGAGCAAGTGGCCGCGGTCCGTCGCCGTGTCCAAATGGCCTTTGGCGAACTTCGGAAAGTGGGCTTTCTCACGAAGTCCAACTTCAGTTGCTGCATGAACTGTGCCGTCGCCGAACTGGGCGAAATAGCGGAGAAACGGCGTCGCAACCGTGCCGTGTATTGGCACATACAGGATGAGACGCACTTCCGTAAGGGAGGCTCGTTGTACATCCGCTTCTGTTATCTGCCGCCCAAGGGAATTGAAGGCGATACCACACGGGTGGAAACCGAAATCGGCGAACAGGTGGCGGCAGCATTGCGGAAAGCCGGACTGGAAGTGGATTGGAACGGCAACCCGCACGTCACCATCCAAATTGAAGGTTTAACCAGCCAAGCCACTCCAGAAAAGGCAGGTCAACATGACGGAACCGCGTGATTGGAGAGAGGAGGCGAATGAAAAGGCCCGTACAGCGGCCAGAGTCTTGAGCGACTGGGTAAACGACATGGGTCACAAGAATGAGGTGTTCGTCCAAGCTGTCATGCAGGAACACCGGACCCTTCAACAGCAGATGTTCGAGGTCATGCTTGCCTGCATCGCCGAATGGGCAAAGGCCGAGCAATACGACGCAAGAAATGCGTTTACCATCTTGAAATGCCGGGAAATCATGTCGCTATTTCCCGGCGGTACAAAAGTGCCACTCATCTGAACACCAACTCAACCGAAAGGGAAGACTATGGCTGAAATACGCTTTGACCTTGGCCCGATTGTCGCCACGCCCGGCGCACTGGAGGCACTGCAACGCAATGGCATGACGGGTCTGGAACTGTTGGCTCGGCACTGTCGCGGCGATTGGGGTGAATTGGATGATGAGGACAAGCAAGCCAATGCCGATGCCCTTCAAACCGGCGCTCGAATCATGTCCGTGTACACATTGCCCGATGGCACCAAGATATGGGTAATAACTGACGCGGAAATTTCCGATGACCATGCACGTCAAGCCACAACGTTCCTCCTGCCGGATGACTACTGATAAGGGCCATATCGGGTGTCGTAACGTTACGACACTATTCCGTCTGAATCCAATCACGCCTTTTAGGCTCCTCACCCAGAAACACACCGAAAGGAAACTCTGCCTATGCCGGAAGACAAGCCAGCCTACCCGTGTGCCGAGAAGAATCCGAAGAAACTGGTACGAAGCCAACAGGCATTGGTGATAAGAGCCATGCGGAGTGAAGTCTCCACCATCCAATCAGCCCTGAACACCGTGCGAAACCGGATAGACCATGCCGTGAAAGCCGCAACCAGAGTCGAGAAGAACGTTGATGAATTGCAGGCGGCATGGGACCACGAAATAGAACACCGTCACCTGGACCCGACCACCTTCCCGATACCAGACTTCCAAGCCGGTCCTGTTGAGCAGTGTCACGATGCACTGGTCAGGCTTGAAGAACTACGTTCCCGATACAACGAACTCCGCAAAATCCTCCATGCTCTCTCCAGGAGGAAATAGACAAGGCCAGTTTCCCACCCCTTTGCCTTGTCTCGCCTGAAACCCCCGCCAAGCCCATTGCATGACGGGATAAGTGTGTCTGCACATACCCAAGTAACCATTGAAAGGAGAAGTGTTTCTATGGCTATCGCCATACCGCAAGCCGTGTACGACGGAATTCTTGCCGTGAGAGATTCCGGCGCGACAAATATGTTGGACCGGCCGCGCGTCATCCAGATTCTGGACCAGATGGGCCTTGACGAAGCGGCTGAATGGGTCCGCAACAACAAGAGCGAGTATTCGCATGGCATCTTTCAGGGTTTCGCGATTGAGGAACCCCAGTCCGGGAAGGACGGTGACGCATGAGTCATTTCAACGTCATATGCCTGCTGCCTGGGGATACCCCGATGAACAAGGTCGAGAGCATTATTGCAAAGCTCATGGCCCCTTTCGACGAAGGGCTCCAAGTCCCCGAGCATTTGGTGCCGTGCTGGTGTGTCGGGAAGAAGGCGCAAGAAGAAGTTGCCGCTGCCGTTAACGCGGAATTCGACATTGGCCCTCTGCGTGAGCAGTTCTCGGCACTGCCGGATGATGAGCGTACCGAAAGTCGGTGGAAAGCACTTGTTCAACCCCGCGTGGACAGGTGGAATGAACTGTTGGCCGAACACCCCATGAAAGACAAGCCTGATTCCCAGTGTCAACGATGTGGTGGTATCGGCGAACGTATCACCACGTACAGTCCAAACAGCAAATGGGACGGATGGAACATCGGCGGTCGGTGGGATGGTTGGATACATGGTCCTGCCCGAGAAGAGCAATCCCAAGACGGGAAAGGCGGCTTCAACTTCGGGGAGGAACACCATCGTCCGGGAAACAACTGCCGGTTCGTACGGGACATTCCGATTGACGACATGTACTACTTGCCGTTTGCAGTGGTCACGCCCGATGGACAGTGGCATGAACAGGGCAAGATGGGCTGGTGGGCCGTGGTTGCCAATGAGATGGATGTGGGAGTCTGGCATGACACCGTGAAATCCCTCTTTGCCCAACACCCCGACTGTTTGGCCGTTGCCGTGGACTGCCACATCTGAGGAGCGCACCCAATGGACGATTTGCAGAAACGAATCACACGTGCCGCTGGCAATACATGGCAAGCCATTGGCGGGGACATCCTTCAGGTTGCGGAAGCCGATTCTGTGACCCAAGAGGAAGTCATCGAGGCCGTGATTGATTACATCCAAGACTATGGCCGGGACGAGGAAGCTATAGCGGAGTTCAACCGACTGTCTCTTGAGGATAAGACAGAAATGCTCCGCAAAGCCTTCCCTCTTGCCCGCTACGGTTGGTAAGGAGGTGCCGCATGCCATTCACACCAAGACAACCAACCCGTTCCGAAACAGAATCCGTGGACCTTTGGGTCTTCATCGAAGGCGCCATTGGATTTCTGTCAGATGTCACGCACGGCGGCACTCGTCTTATCTTGACCTTTGACGGCAAAGCGCTTGGGTGTGTTGTGTCCATGGAGGATTACCAGAAACTTCAACAACAGGAGGAACCGAAAGGAGAGACGCCGAATGAGCAAAATCTGCCGTGAGTGCCGGAAGGGCATGTTGCGAATCACCGGCATGGGCGCTTGGGAGGACACGATTCTCGTCCAATGCCCGGAATGCGGCGAGGAATACGAAGTGGAACCCGATGGCCTCGGAGAGGGAGGCATGGAAATGGTCCGTGCCTTCGAGATTGAACAGCAACGCCGACAGCAGGAAGAGAAGGAGGACGCCGATGGATAGACACCAGTGGCAACGTCTCAATGAAGTCCTCCTGGAAGTATCCGCCCAAAACCGACCCATTGACGACCTTGATGAGATTCCCGGCTGGTTTGAGGGAACGGAGGAAGATGTCAGTTCCAAAGCTCAGGAGGTACGTGGTCTATTTGACGCGGCGTATGACCATGGTCTGGTAAACCGTTGGGTTGACGAACATGCCAACCGTGGCCCTTCAACGAATTGGGATTGGACAACGACGGCCCATAGGAAGGCCTCGGAACTGAATATGGTCTTAGCCGACCCAATAGGTTATTCAACGCTCTTCGCCAAACCGCCGAACCTCATCACGGCAGCAATCGAAAGTGTCCTGCCGACCACATTGACGGATTTCGCCGAAGAGCCATTCCAGCACGCCGAAGCCGTGTACGAGCGACAAGTCCGGTTTCTCATCAGCCATGAAGGTAAGCCGGTGGCCGCGCTCGTGACGTTGGTGGACCTTGAGATGCTGAAAGACTTCCAAACCGAAGTGGACCCCTGTAAGTGGTTGGGACTCGTACAGGAAGCAAGGCAGCGGCTTGGATGGCCAGCCGTAACATTCAACGACGAGGAGGAACAACCGTGTTGAGATTCTCTGATGGTGTCAACATCGACACCAGTGGCGAATTGCGAGTCCTGAGCCTGCATGATGGCCTCTATGTTGTCGGGGAAGGAATCTGTTTCCCCGTGGACAGCCAGGAGGAGGCCGAACAAACCATCCGCGACATGAAAGCGCGGAAAGAGAAAGGGAAGAAGTCCGATGAAGAAAATGCGTGAAGTAAAGCCTGCGGCCAAACCCGTGAAGCCGGAAGTGAAGCCCAAACCCGGCGGCAAGGTTGTCAACCCTTCGGAAAGGCTGGCCCTGTTGCTGCGCAAGGAGTCCATGCTGGCCGTAAAGGTCCGCAAGGCCCAAGACGAGCTGCGTGCCGCCCAGAAGGAAATCTCCAGCCTGTGGGAGGAACGGCAGGAACTGAACCGGGAACTGGTCGGTGGCGAGGAGTAGACATGCCCCAGCCCATACCATCGTTCCAGTACTTGTTCGAGATTCCGCCGAATCTGGTGGCCATGTGGTCTGCAAGGGCCATTTACACCATCAAGCCGGAGCCGTTCATTGACATCCTGCATGACAGGCAGTTCATGTACGGGGAGAATCAGAGCCAAGAGGCCAAAGACCTGTGTGCCTGGCTGAATAAGTCCGGTATCAAGGGACTCCAAGCGGTATGCAAGAAGGTGAGCCTTGGTCCCGATGAATCCCGCATTGTCGAATTCAGCGGTGAGGGGTACATTGTCCGTGGGAATCCCAATTCCAGCTACGGATACCTGTACATCGTGGCCTACCGCGTTCCTGCCTGATTTCAGCCAGTAGTTCGTCACTCAAACCAAACCGATGAAAGACCCGATAGGGATAGCCATGCCTTGTCGGGTCTTTCATCATCTAAGGAGGTGATTCAAATGAAGATGATTGGCCGGGCAACAGACATTGCCCAAAGAATCGTGGATGCGTTCAAGGAGCCGGGAAACCTGCCAAAAGCGTTGGCGCCCATTTTCATCCGGCGTAATGATGACGTGCCCTGCCGAAAATGGTCTTGGCATAACCAACTGCTCGTTGCCCTGTCCGGCACTTCCGATGCCCGTGGTATCCGCCAATGGAACACGGTTGGCCGCAAACTGAAGAAAGGCTGCAAGGGCATCTGGATTTTGGCCCCGTGCATCAAGACCATCAGGGAGAAAGACGATAAGGGAGAGGAGCAAAAGAAAAACCTCGTATATGGTTTCAAGGGCATTCCCGTGTTTGCCGTGGAGGATACGGAGGGCAATCCAGTTCCCGGCAATGAGCGATATGACGAGTGGGTCCGGAATCTGCCCTTGGTGAAGGTGGCTGAGGGTTGGGGCATCCATGTTGGTACGTATTCCGGCGAGGATAGGGATGCACTCGGGTATTTCCAGTTCGGTACGGGCCGCAAGGCAATCATGCTGGGCACGGAGAACCTGAGTACCTGGGCACACGAACTTGTCCATGCTGCTGACCATCACCTGACCAAACTCATTGATGACCGGAATCTGCTGGAAATCATCGCTGAATTGGGTTCGGCCATCCTGCTTGAGGCAATCGGCCACTCATACGAGGCTGATTTGGGTGGTGCCTACGCCTATATCCACCACTACGCGACAGCCGCCGGCAAACCTCCTGTACGGGCCTGTATTGACGTGCTGGACCGAGCATGTAGTTGTGTGGCGCTGATTTTGGACATGGCAGAGAAGGCGAAAGAGGACACCCCCTGAACCTCCGTGCCACCGGTGGCACCGAACATCCAAATCTTACTTTTCACACTGTTTTGTACACCACGGAACAGTGATGTACAGGTTTTCTGCAAATAGGCGTTCAACTTACAGCTTTTTTCGAGCTGGAAAGGAGGAGAATGACGAAAAAGGCGGTTTGCTATTTCCGCGTCAGCACCCAAGAGCAAGCTCTCCACGGGGTGAGCCTTAATGCCCAGGAGGAACGGATTGCTGCCTATTGCATGATGCAGGGGTTGGAAGTCGTCCAAACGTTCCGGGAAGAGGGTGTATCCGCCAGCAAGGCACTGAACACCCGGCCCAAGGGTATGGAGATGCTGGAACTGCTGCGGAAGAAGAAGGCCGGGCACATCGTAGCCCTGAAACTGGACCGGCTTTTCCGCAACGCCGAAGACGCTCTACGGCAAACATCGGCTTGGGATACAGCCGGGGTAACGCTGCATCTGGTGGATATGGGTGGTCAGTCGCTCTGTACCTCCTCAGCCGTTGGCCGGATGATGCTCACGATGATGGCCGCGTTCGCTGAATTCGAGCGCAACCTGATTTCGGAACGGACTGCGGCCGCATTGCAGCATAAGAAGGTCCATCTTCAACCCTATGCACAACTGCCTTTTGGCTTTGACCGTCAGGGCGACTTGCTCGTTGTGAACGTTTACGAGTTGGGCATGGTGAGGCAGATGGAGGACTGGCGTGCAACCGGTTGCACGTTACGGGCCATTGCCAGATGGTTAAACGAGATGAAGGTTCCGGCCAAGAACAAGGGCCGGTGGTTTGCCTCGACTGTCCGGCAGATTCTAGCAAACCCCATGTATGGGCTAATTGAGGAGGCTGACCAATGAAGCAATGCAGAAAGTGCCGCTACTCGTCATTCCCACTGAATGAACGACGGTGCCGTATTCGACTGATGCAACGGTGTCGGCATACCCGTTCTGTCCAAGAGCTGGAATTGGTGCCGGGGCTGTCTTCGGTGTTGAACCCGAATGATGATTGCCCCCTGTTTAAGCCGAGATTCTGGGTTTGGCTCCGTGGCCTGTTCGGAAAAGTGTCGTAACGTTACGACAGATTGATTCTCAACTGAGGTGGACTCCCAACACAGGGTTTCCCGCCTCTTTACTTTTCATCGGAAGGAGTACGTGATAATGATTCCAAGGGTAGGCTGTATGGCTCGTGTTTTCATTGAGGTGGTACTGATACTGGCTTTGATTGCCGGTCTCATCCTGTGGCAAGGCCAGAGAGACGACGAACCAAAGCCCAAAGATGTTGTCTCTCCGGCGACGAATACCGTCTTGGAGCACATTCGCATGGCCGGGGAGTTTGTGACCGCCGTAGGTTGTGTCCAAACGGTCGTTCGCAGTTCGGACGTCCGGGAATGGCTCCGGCTCCAGGTCGGCTCCACGGAGCTTCTTTACGTCGGCGTTGGACAGATTCGGGCCGGATTGAACTTGATGGAACTGGACGAAAATGCCTTGTCCGTTAGTGGTGACAAGGTGACGGTGACGTTGCCGCCGTGCAAGGTGTTGGACACTAAAATCGACGTGGAACGGTCCTACGTTTTCGACGTGAAGAAATCGCTTGTGCTCAGTCCAAAGGCCATTCACCTACAATCGGCTGCCGAAAAAGACGCTTTGAAAGAGATTCGGGAGGCTGCGGTACAGGCCGGGTTGTTGGAGCAGGCGCAGAAGCAGGCAAAGATGCTGTTGCGGTACTGGTTCGAGGCGGCAGGATTCCGAACGGTGGAGTTCCGGGAGACTGGACCTACGGTTGTGGCCGTTCCGGCGGTTACGACTGGCAAGTGAAGATGACGGATGGGGAAAAGGAACGGCGGCGGGGACCGTTCTTTTTTTCACATCTTCATCACGGCACAAAACGTACCAACATAGCGTCGTGTGCCAACTGCTTTTGGACGGTGCCGGAAAATGGTGTGAAACGTTGGCTAGGCATGATGACCCCGGATGAGTTCTGCAATTTCCTTTGCAATTTCCTCGACGGTATGGGTGGCTGTACTTCTTGCCAACTTGTCCGCAAGTGACGGGCTGTACTCAATCACTTCTTGTTTGGAAATGTTGTGCCAAATGGGAAGTAGGACCTGTTCACCCGTTACTGCCTTGGTAATAATCCCATCAAGCTCATAGTTCGTCCAGCCCTTGGAAATAAACGCATGCGAAAGCACGACCAAACCTGCTCTGCTGTTGGCAAGCCCTTGGTCAATCTTCCTACGCAGGCTATCACCAATCCGAAGCTCAAATTCATCGTACCACACCCGCAACCTTTCATTCTGTAAGGCGATTGCCAAAGGCCGTACTATCGATTCCTTGTCTTCGGAGGCATGAGAAATGAAGACATCGTAATTCCGAAAACGTGGATTAGACGTATCAGGTGGAGAGTCAGGCTGAACCAAGCTTGGCACAGTGGATAACGGTGCTTCTCTAATTGTTGGTAAGGGGGCAGGCAGTATTCGCGCGGAAGAGCGTACTGTTCCTCGCAATCCCATCATGTCCACTGTAACGTGCCAATGTCCCGAATGAGGAATTTGAAGGCGTACGGGCGACTGTTTTGCAAGACCACCAATATACCTATGGCGATGTCCATTCCTGTAATTGTTAAAATCACTGTTATCCATGAGACGGACGTTTGCAGCACTTCCAGAAAGTGTAATTTCGACCACTTCACCCCCGCCGCGTTGGCCTAAGTCATGATGTACGAACTGCACTGCCATACAGTTAACTCCCTTCCCCTCGTTTTGCTTTGAAGGTCGCCACAAAAAACGTGGCCATCGCGCCGGCCAGGTTGACCGCTAGTTCAGCGTGTCTTGGAGCGGGTCTGATGGGACGTTTGCCTTGGCCGTGGGCATCGCCCAAACGATTGCGGAGCGAGCCAAGTCCCTCTACAACAGCATGACATCCCCCGAGTATCTGCCTGAACACCTGTTCGGTATGTTGACTTGGGGCAATATTCAGAGAGGTAGCGGCCTTTGCATACAGCTTCGGCAAGTCATCGTCAGCGTATGCAATGCCGGATTCGTCCAAGATGCACTTGCAGACGCTTTCCAGAAGGGTTCTCGCTGCTGTAATAGCTCCTTCGGGGTCATCAACACGCCTGTCAAGGCCTTTTGTCCAAAGCTCACGGATATGTTCGGCGTCGAGGCCGTCTAGCGTTCTTGAGACTATCTCGGCCGCGGGGCCATTTTCTCCAGTCTCAAGAAATGTCAGGACCGTGTCAAATTCTTCTATGAGAAATGCCCGTCTTTCGGCATAGGTCCCGAACTTCGGCTTGATGAACTGCCAGAATTCATCCGGAGTACGATGTGTTCGTAGCCAAGAGGGTAGTTTGTGTGCCAACTGCGGTTTGTGGAGCAGTTCCTCACGAAGTCTCTCGTATAATCCAGTCTGATAGCGTCCGCCGGTTGCTCGGGCCATTGCGATATTCTTGAGACACGTGACTTTCTCCTGGTCAGTCTGTAAGAACTCATCCATCACAGCTCCCCCTTGAAAGCCTTGTCGAGAATGGACGGGAGCAGGGCATGAAGGTCAGGTATCGTCGTTTCGTTAATGCTGTCTACCTCCATAAATCCGCGAAGAGCAGTTATGGCTTTTTGTTGATCCTGAAGAGACGGGAATGGGATTACCAGTTCCAAGAATTGCTCCGGGCGGGTCCTTTCTCTACGTCCGCCCATACCCCTTGTGAGCCCCTTTAGGCGGTTAAGGAACCATGGTGACTTGAATAGATGTGCGAGATACTCAGGAATTGCCTTGCCTTTAACGCAACTGAATGTTCTGTATTCTGGCGACACAAAGAGACCATCGAACTCGGCACCAACTATGTCAATCGCGCCTTCCCATCCTTTTACTTGACTGAGAACAACTGCGCCCTTGTAAAGCCGATTGAATGACTTGTAAGCAGTATCTATACCACAAATAGCATCCTTGGCAAAAAGCCCTCCGCCAAAGCCCCGCAAGCCAGCTTGTGGATAGACGTTTTCGGGACGGACTACTTCTCTCTCCTCTTTCAGTTGGAGAAAGCTGGAGAGGCGAGACTCATCACCCTTAGCAAGATAATCGTTAAGAGCCGCAGGCACAGCTCCCCGCTCTTCTCGAAGTTCGACTTTCAAACATTCGGCTTCTTTGACATTCGCCGCAACCATGTCTATCCGCTTGACAATTCGTTTCTGTTCAAAGAGCGGCGGCAGAGGAATGCAATAATCCATTACATCCTTCGGGCGAATCGCGGCATAGTTAGTGGAGCCTTGAGCGGTCACCTGTTCAAGGAATGCGTCGGTACGGATGAAGTAATCCAAAAAACGCCTGTCGAGTTTGTTCTCGTCAATCGTGAATAGAAAGTAGTGGCTACTTACAATCGCGCCATCAAGTTCTTCAGGCACGATGCCAAACCCGCCGACTTTGGCGTCAATTTCTGCAACAAGGAATTCACCATGCTGACATACTTGCTGGCTTTTCGTCTTGATTTCCGTTCCGTGCACGGTATCTCGGAGAAGAATTCCTCGCGCGTGCAATTGGACACGACACCGTTTGTATCTTCTGGCGTCGTCAATCTTGATGAGCTCCTTACGTTGCCTTATGGCACCGCCAAGAGGCGTGAACAACCATTTGCTAATTGTCACGACTTGGTCCTCAACAAGCCCTCAATTTCTTTCACGAGTTCAATGATTCGGGCCTCTTTCTGTAGGATGCTTGTCACCAATTGCTCCGGCGGTAGGTGCTCAAGGTCGGTCAGGGCATTGGGATTCTTGATGTCGAGGTTATAGCCACCTTCAATGACCGTTTTTGCCGAAACCTTCCAAGCCCGTTTGTTTTCCTTTCTTTTCTTCCACCAAATGATGCAATCGGCGAAATCATCAAACTGAATAGGATTCGTCTTGGAATAGTTTTTGCGTCCTTCTGGCAGCGGGTGCTCGTAATACCAGATATCCTTGGTCGGGCCGGAACGGTCAAAGAAGAGCAGATTTGTGGGGATGCCCGTGTACGGAGCAAAGACGCCATTTGGTAATCGAATCACAGTGTGCAGGTTAAATGAGGTCAGCAATTCTTCCTTAATACGAGCACAGACACCGTCGCCAAAGAGCGTACCATTAGGTACGACGACTCCGGCCCTGCCACCCTTGTCGGACCCACGACCAGGCCGTTTCAGCTTCCGCATAATGAGCTGTAGGAATAATAGGGTTGTTTCGGACGCCTGTTTGTCTTCTGGGAAATTGCCTAAGATACCCCGCTCTTCCTCGCCGCCAAACGGGGGGTTTGTGAGGATAACATCCACCCGGTCTTTGTCGCCGATTTCGTTGAGCGGATGCCGTAGGCTGTTCAACGGGTCTATCCGGGGGGATTCCAACCCATGCAGGAGTAGATTCATCTGGCAGAGGAGATACGGCAGGGACTTGGCTTCTCCGCCAATTATTGAGGCTGTTTGCAGAATTCGATGGTGTTCAACCGTCTTGCATTGGGCGGCGAGGTGCAAATACGTCTCAACGAGGAATCCACCCGTGCCACATGCCGGGTCCATGACGGTTTCGCCCAACTTGGGGTCCGTTACCTTTACCATGAACTGTACTACCGGACGGGGCGTGTAGAACTCGCCAGAATCCCCGGCGGCATCACGCATTTCCTTCAGCATGGATTCGTATAGATGGCCAAGAGTGTGAATCTCTTCGGATGACGTGAAGTGGATACCGCCAACCTTGTTGATAACGTCCCGAAGCAGGTAGCCGTTTATCATCCGGTTAATGGTGCCGCGAAACACAGTGGCGATAACATCCCGCCGGTCGCCGCCATTGTCACTCTGAAGACCCCGTAAGTAGGCAAACAGTCCGGGGCCTTTTGTTCCGTCCGGGCGTCTGGCTTCGTCGTTGTTGATGAAGGCAATCAATTCGTCACCGGTTATGCCATCTTCTCTTGCGGCCCAATCACGCCACCGATACGGCGGCTCGATTGCGGGCCTGAACTTTTTCCCGGCCAATACAGCTTTTTGCTCCCGAATTTGTTCCATATCGTCCAGAAACTTAAGGAACATCACCCAGGTCAACATCGGCAAACGGTCCAAGTCGCCATTCAGACCCTTGTCCTTGCGCATGATATCGCGGGCGGACTTGACGAGGCCACCGAGTTGTTGAGCAGTAGTGACACCGACACGTTGTGCGCGATTAATCGCCATGCGGTACTGGTTCCTCTGTTTTAGCGTCACCTGAAATACTAGGTGGTGCTTTGTCACTCCCATGACCCGTATGTGCGCTAAGGGGTTCATCGCAATGGTGAATGATTTCACCCGTCTTTGGGTCGGTAACAGTTTCCTGATAGTGGTCATTTTCGTTATCTACATTACGAATCTTGTGCATCCACTCCTTAGTTTTAATACAGAAGTCATCTCCCGCAATGAATTCGCGAGGATATCGTTTCTTCTTGGATGTCGGCCTTATTTTTCTTGGTGGTCCAACCTTACCCTCAACTCGGTCATGAAACGTCATGCCACTTTCAACCGTAAGCCCGATTGTTCGCCCTTCAGTAGAACCACAGTTGGGGCAAGGTGAATTCTCCAATTGAGGATGCTTTTCAACCCATTGTGCCCCACATTGCCAACAAGTTTCAGTTCGGTCCTTTTCCATTATGACTTTCCTTAAGCCGCATATAATAATGACTGTAGTACGCAGACAGCGTCTCTAAGTTTCTCTGCCCCGCCGAACTTCTCGGCAATTTCCATCACATTCCCGTGTACAGAGATGGGCGGCACCTGAAGCACTTCGGGCAACTGAAGTTGTTCTGGACCATGAGCGGCGTATTTCTCAAGGAGCTCCTCCAATATGGCCCGTGCTTCCGGCCCGTATTGGTCAAAGAAGTCCTTTCGGTTCTTCTTCAGCCGTTCGGCCCTTTCCCGGCGTGTTCGCAGCGGAACATTGAAAGCCAGATGGCAAATCATATCGAGAGGGTCCGCATCAGGTAATTTGGCAACTTCTTGAAGATGCCCGAAGTCTACCCCTCGTTCTGCCAGCATGTCTCTTATGGCCGCCCGTTGTTCGGGGTTGGCCCATTCCTCTTGAAGAGTATCCGAATCCGAATACAGCGTTCGTACCTGTTCGGCGGCATAGTCCGTGTACTTCACGACACGAAGCTGCTTGCCGGTATTTGGGTCCAGTTCATAGACAACTTCTGCGGCAATCTCAACAAGTCCGTCGTCGAAATAGTATTTTCGTCGTGGTTGACCGAAATCGTCACCCAGAATAGTCTCGGGATAATCCGGTGACTCATCGGATTCCTGAGATGTGTCTTCCGCAACAATCTCGTAGGTGTCGGGAATGGTTTCGCCGTCTTCGTTGATGTCTTCCTCTGTCAGGAGGGCTGGCGTTCCGTCGAAATCCGGGTCTGCAAAATGGGCCGTTGCGGAACCGGTGTAATCGAGAATACTAAACCAAAGCTTGCCGTAGTCTTCACGGATACGGGTTCCACGCCCAATAATTTGCTTGAACTCCGTCATCGACCCAACGACACGGGCCAGCACGATATTCTTGCACGTTTGAACGTCCACGCCGGTTGTCAGAAGTTGGCTTGTTGTCACGATGACGGGTGTAACCGTCTCAAGTTCTTTGAATCTGTCCAAATAGCCGCGGCCAATTGCCTTTTCATCGGATGTGATGCGGCAGACATAATCCGGGTACTGCTGCATAAGGTCGGCATTCAAATTGGAAAGGGCTTCTCGCATTGTGTCGGCATGTTCCTGGTCCACGCAGAACACGATGGTCTTGCCGAAGCGGTCTGTTCTCTTGAGAAAGTCGGTAAGATGTTTGGCAATAGCTTGAGTCCTGGCCCGTAACGCAACAGTCCGCTCAAAGTCCTTCGTATGGTATTCATCATCGGGAATGTCACGTCCATAACGGTCCGTGGTGCCGACATTGGGCCTCCATCCGGCAGCATCCCACTCGGAAATCACCCGATGCACACGATAGGGGGCAAGAAAGCCGTCATCAATCCCTTGCTTCAGGCTGTATTGATAAATCGGATTGCCAAAGTAGGCATAAGTGTCAACATTGTCATCACGTTTGGGCGTGGCTGTCATGCCCAGTTGATAGGCCGAATCAAAGAAGTCCAAGATGGCCCGCCAGTTACCTTCGTCGTTGGCACTCCCACGGTGGCACTCATCTACAATCACAAGGTCAAAGAAATCGCGACCAAACTCTTTATAGAGTCCGGGCCGCCGTTCGTCCTGGGCAATGGCTTGGTAGATGGCAAAGTACATCTCCCGGCTCTTGACGATTTCGCCGTTTTCAATCCGGTACCGGGCATCGCCGAAAGGAACGAACATCTTGTCCTTGGGGTCATCAATCAAGAAATTCCTGTCAGCAAGATACAGGATTCGGGGGCGTCTGTAATCACCGGTTCGATTCCAGCGGGATTCCCATAGCTTCCAACAGACTTGGAAGGCTACGAAGGTCTTTCCAGTGCCAGTGGCCATTGTCAGGAGCACCCGTTTCTTGCCTTGCAGGACAGCTTGAATGCTCCGGTTAATGGCAATTTCCTGATAGAAACGAGGCTTCTTGTCTGACAGTCCGAAGCAGCGGGTGAGCAGACGAGAGGCAACACCCTCATCCGTGATTCCTTGGGCGGCCCGGTAGCGAGTCCAAAGCTCGTCAGGGGTGGGGAACTCCTTCATACGGGATTCTTGGCCCGTGGCAAAATCGAACTCGACGATTTCCTCGCCGTTGGTTGAGTAGGCGAACTGAAGGCCAAGCATCAAGGCGTATTCCTTGGCTTGCTGCAAACCGTCCGTGGGCTGTTTGTCAATGGACTTGGCCTCGACAACGGCTATTGTGAAATCCGCCGTATAGCGGAGGAGATAATCGGGCCGCTTGGGTTGACGCCGTTGGGCCTTATCGCCGACAAGGATGACGCGGCCGTCCGTCACGGCCCGTTGTTCAGCAAGAGAGTGCGGCTCCACGTCCCAACCTGCGTTCAGCAGTTTAGGCGTAACGAACTTCCTGCATGTATCAGCTTCCGTCAGCATGGCTCCCATCACGACGTGTTGAGTGGCGTTCCCCCATAAATTAAGGAACACCTCGCCCAGAACAGGCTTCATCATACCCAAAGTCCGTCTGTGCATCAAAAGGACAAGGGGGTGCTTGAAAAGAGGGTGATTCGGGTGTATTCTCTGGACACGGGTGGTCGGTGACCGGCAAATCACACGGGAGAGATAATCATGGACCATACTTACGAAGAAATCAGAGATGTTTCTCTAGATATTCTTGCTGGACGTGAACGCGCATCGCATGAGCCAACACAGTATCAAAGTCTGCTCCTGGGAGTGCTGCAAGTCCTTGATAAACGCAGTTGCACACAAGAACCCCATTCATTGCCTTGGGGTGGACAGACAAACCGCTCAACACTCGACACTGAAATATTCCTTGAAGTCTTTTGGGACCTCTTTCGCCAAGGCATAATTACCCTTGGCGTAAATGATTCAAACAGAGAGTTCCCCTGGTTTCGAGTATCCTCATTTGGGAAGAGGATACTCGATTCTCACGACATTTACTTCTTCCATGACGTTTCGACGTATGAGAAAGTAATCCTTCAGAACGTACCATCTATGAACCCTGTCACTTTGCTCTATTTAAAGGAATCTATGCAAGCGTTTCATGCCGGCTGCATCTTGTCGTGCTCGGTAATGTTGGGCGTTGCGGCTGAACACACGTTCTTGCAGTTGATGGAAACAGTCAACACCAATCCCGAAAAGGCTCTGCTCTTCAAAGAGATTGAAAAAGAGCGAACAATCCTTCGGAAGACGACGAAGTTCAGGAACATAATCCTTCAGCACATCAAAGATTTACCGCCGGTAGTCGCCGAGGACCTTGATTTGAATGTTTCAGGAATCCAATCAATTATCCGCAACTACCGAAATGAAGCTGGACATCCCACAGGCAAGATTATCGAGCGTGAACAGGCTTATGTCTTGCTCAACCTTTTCATCCCATACTGCAAGAAAATGTACCAGCTTAAGGAATTCTACGCGAGCACTGTATGCGGTTCTACACCCGCAGCATAAGTTCTTGGTCCTTGTGTTATTCCAACCGTCACCCTTATTGCCGCCAGTTCCCCTGCTAGTCCACCTGACGTGCAACCGGTTGCACATCTAATGG
The DNA here is from genome assembly GCA_903893795.1 of Candidatus Hydrogenedentota bacterium. GTDB lineage: Bacteria > Hydrogenedentota > Hydrogenedentia > Hydrogenedentales > CAITNO01 > CAITNO01. Next base: position 18,805 of record CAITNO010000102.1, read on the forward strand.
CCTCCTCATCTTGAAGCCATCATTGACGGGGGCTAGCCTACAAGTCCCGGTTATCAACTGCAACGTCGTGAATTGACGTTAGGAAGGCTGTAGGGAGTAGAATCAAGTTGAACGGGGCGAAGTATCCCGTCGAGAAGAGCTAGGGTTTCCAGGCAAAAGCTACGGGTTCAAGGAGAAACGCTACCATGACCAGACCAAAATACAAGTCTACTGACGACCTGCTTGACCTGCTTTCACATGTGGACCTGCAAAGCAGCGTGGCCGTCTACACGCAGGTCGAAAATTCCATCCAGTATGCCATCTCCTCCGGCCGCCTGAAGCCGGGCGACCAACTTCCGGCTGTTCGCGAACTTTCTGAGCGCCTGAAGGTCAACACAAACACCGTTTCCAAATCGTACCGCGACCTAGTTGTCATGGGCCTGCTGTACACCCGCCGCGGCATGGGTGTCTTCGTCAGCAAGGACATCGAAGAGAAGTGCAAGGATGACTGCCGACGCCGGGTCCTCATCCGCCTCAATGAGGTGGTCTGCGAAAGCCGCGCCGCTGGTTTTAACGACAAGGAAGTCGTTGAGATTGTTGAAAAGGTGCTCAAGTTGAAATCGAACCCGTACGGCACTATGGCGCCCGCGCTGGCTGCGTACCTGCGTAAACGCAAATAGCCTGTCCCCGAAATTCTAGCACTTGTGGATGGGCTTTGTTCTGTCTGTGAAGGTTCCAAGGCCCTGGACCCAGAAGACTTGGAAGGATAACAAAGCATGAACTACTGGTTAGACCTCTTTACGGGGACCACATGGGATGAGTTCAAGAAAAATGGAGCCAAAACCAGCGGCTTCAGTTCCAGAATGCGGAAGCAGGTGGCGGCCATTCAGAAGGGTGACATCTTGATGTGCTATATGACGGGGGTCATGCGCTGGGTTGGGGCTCTTGAAGTTCTCGGCACCAGTAGTGACAATTCCGCAATCTGGTCCCTTCGCGAATTCCCTGAACGTCTTAGCGTGAAACCCGTGGTCATGCTTAGCCCTGAAACAGGTGTGCCCATGAGCGAGCTTGAGGGCCATGTTGCCTTCTATGAAGGACCAACTGACCGAGGAGGTTTCAAGGGCTTCCTGCGGGGTAGTCCCAAGCTTTTCAAGAGTCCGGCTGACGGTGAATACATAATGCGATTAATGCGGGAGGCAGAGAGAACGCCTGTCGTCCGGCCAGTTGACCCTGCAAAACTTGCCCGCAAGCCGCTCTTCAAGGTGAGTGCAAAGAAAGGCAAAAGACTCGTTGAGACTCTTGTGAGCGTGCCAGACTCTGAAGAGAAGAATGGCCAGGTAAGTGAGCCAGAAATCACTGAGTCATCCGCTACACCCACGGAACATACCAGAATCGAGCACCTTCTTCTCACTCTCGGCAAAGAAATGGGGTTTGACATATGGGTCGCAAAGAACGATAGAAGCAAGGCGTACAACGGAACATTGCTTGGTAGCTTGCCAGGCATGGTGGACGACCTTCCCACACAGTTCAATGAAGCAACGAACCGGACAATCGAGCTTATAGACGTTCTGTGGCTCAAGGGAAACTCCATTGTCGCGGCTTTTGAGGTGGAATGGACGACCGCAATCTACTCAGGCTTATTGCGCATGAGCGACCTTCTTGCGTTGCAGCCTAACCTCAACATCAAGCTCTATATCGTCGCGCCGGACGACCGCGCATCGAAGGTACAACAGGAAATCCTCCGGCCAACTTTCACGCTCAGAGAAAGGCCGCTTGCAGAAATGTGCGGTTTTCTTTCCAGTTCTGTCCTTACAGAGAAGATTGAAGGCGTCCGGAGGCTTGGACTTGCTGCTTCGCTGAAGTCCGATTTTCTGGAACAACTGGCCGAATACTTCGCGGCTGACGAGTAGTCATTAGTGATGAACGTGAATGCACATTCCGTTACTTACTCCTTTTCCTGATGTGGGGTACGACTAATGAAATCAAAGGAAGAGATTGATATTACGGAAGTATGGAAATGTGCTGTCAGGGATGTGTCGCCAGAGTGGTACAAGGCGGCTCGGTTAGCACAGGAAGGTGTCGAGGCCTTTTTCCCATACGTGTCGTCGTGCCAGTTGGCTAGCGCGATTCCGGACCACGTACCAATCCAATTGTATACGCGATTTGATGCTGAAGTATTTGCGTCGGGAGCATCGTCATTCTCTGTTGTGAAACGACTCTTTGCACGTCCTGGATTGCGTCTTTTCGGACTCGCCGAACTTCATGCGAAGATTCTCCTCGTGGACCGACGGTTTGTATCCGTCGGAAGTCAAAATCTTACTGTGCGAGGCACCAAGAACCTTGAGGCAACGCTCTTCAGTGATGGTCTTCACAATGCAACAGAGGTCTATGAGAGTACGGCTAACTGGAAATCCAAAGCGTTCGAAGTCAATAGCGACATGTTGGCAGCAATGGAGGCTGCACTTCCATATCTCAGGAAACTCTACGCCGCCTTTCTGAAGGAAGCTCACAAGTGCAATGAACAGGTTCAGTTCCACAGGGAGGAGGCCAGGAGACGGCGAGAAAAGATTGCAAAAGAGAAGGCGCGGGTGGAGCAGCTGCAGACGGAGGCGAGCACCGCTTATGTCCTTAAAAGGCGGGAACTGCTACACGCGATTGATGACTTCTGCCCTGACGGTCGAGTGTCTGAGGAGTTTGCCAAGGAATTCATAGAGTATTCAGCGTGGACTAAGAATTCCTGGGGGCACGGTCCTCGCCCAGCAGAAGGGGCTGCGAGAAATGTATTTCATGTGCCAGGTCTGGGATGGTGCTGGAACTGTGGAGCGAATATTAATAGGCACAAATTGGCGGTCAGTTTTGCAATACTTGAATGCAAGCGAATAATTGGTGACATTTGTGATGATTCCACCTACATAGAAACCCATCCCTATGGGGAAATACTAGAACGACTCAAGAATGCTGTATGGTCATGTGTGGCGGATAGCAATCATCAGTGGAATAAGGATTGGTATAGGTGTGAAGACAACTGCCTTATGTTTGGTTATCATAAAATAAATCTATGCGACTTCGTGCAAAGAATCCTGGAGTACTTACCAGTAAAAGAGGTTTATGAACGCTGGAAGTACTTGGTGTCGGTTATGTAAGAACGGCTATGTGGCGTGCCACCGGTGGCACGAAGATATTCAACATTCCACACGGTCGCGCAAGTTTGAAAATGGAATCAACAGGCCAAGACAGCTACAATGAGTAGTCAAAGTTACGGTATTGGCCAGAGCATATGAACTGACCGTTCTTAGGCCAGATATCCTAAGCAGCGAATGATTACGACAAAGCAAGGAAAATGTTTAATGTCTACGCCTGTATGGGGTTCTTCTGATGGCGGCATTGAAATATGCCCCAAGTGTGGTGCGAAGTACCGGGTAACATTAACAAGATTGCCGTGCCGAGATAAGGACAGTTTTCACTGTAATAACTGTGGAGAATTAATAAGTGAGTGGAATGATACCGAATTTCCCAGCTATTCACCCATTGAAGAGGACAGCAAGTAGGTCGAACTGTCATTTATGATATACGCCTTAACCACAGTCTATGCGCCGTGGAAGAGATAACCATAATCGCAGCGGGTAGCAGGATTCTCGATAGGCCCATCGTGGCAAAAACAGACAGTGATAGAATCTTTGAAATAGACCTTGCTTAACTGCAATCGCTAATATTGTTGTAGTGCAAGTGCAATCCGACTGTTGAGAATGTGACATGTCGGAAGTCGCTCACCTACATCGACTATGTTGGATGGTATTGTCATCCAGCCTTGGCCACATCCCTCATCCCCAGCAACCGTCTACCGTCGCGAGACGCCGCCAACCCCGTGCCACCGGTAGCACCACAATCAAGGAATGGCCGAAGTTACACCGTCACACCCGAGCAATGGGCAGTTCATCCCAGCGGGTGGTAAATCGCCGGGAGAGACTGCGCTGTTGCATCTTCCACGGACGTTCGATACCGGCTGCGGCAAAGACCATAGTGTTTCGGCCCCATTCCCCGTTGATGCCGTCCACAACCTGCATGAGCCGTTTCGACTTGGGATTCTCTTCGGCAAACAGGTCCGTTTGGACAAGATGGTCTGGCACAATCTCAGCCAACATCACCCCGACACGTTTGTAACGGTATCCACCTTGGTATATCTCCTTCAGTCCATCAGTTGCTGCCTGAATCAACGCCGGAGTGTGGGATATGGGCAGGGGAAGCATTCGTACCGCATTGTTGGCATATTGCGGTTGGTCGTTATGGAAGGGATTGGTCATCAGGAACACCTGCACCATCCGTGCCAATAAGTGTTCCTTCCGTAATTTCTCTGCCGCCACCGATGTATAGGCGCAAATAGCCTCGCGCAGGACCGCATACTCTGACACATCTGCGCCAAAGGTCCGTGAACAGACCACGGTTTGCCGGGGTACAGGACTATCTCCGAGCGGATAACAGGCCGTGCCACCCAGCTCCATTACCGTCCGCATTACGCACACACTGAAATGTCGCCGCATGCGCTGTGGGTCACTACGCATTAGGTCCAGTGCCGTATGTATTCCCATAGAGCCCAGTGACCGACCCAACCGGCTTCCAATACCCCAAACGTCCTTCACGTTGAGGGTTCCCAACAGTTCTTCCGGCACGGATTCCTCCAGCCAATTCATCACACCGCCAAGGTCCGGACTACGTTTCGCCAGTCTGTTGCTTACCTTGGCCAGCGTCTTGGTGGGGCCTATTCCTATGCTTATCGGTATGCCCGTCCAACGGAACACCATATTGCTCAGAGTCCGCATCCGGTCAGTAAGGCCCTTTGAGGGAAAAGACGAAAGGTTGAGGAACGCCTCATCCACAGAGTACACCTCTATCATGGGCACGTTTTGGGCCAGAACACGCATGACTCGATGCGACATGTCCCCGTACAGCGGGTAGTTTGAGGAACGTACACATACCCTGTTGCGACGGATGAACGGCTCCCATTCGTGATAGGGGACACCCATTGGAATTCCCAGTGCCTTGGCTTCACTGGACCGTGCCACAATGCAGCCATCGTTGTTCGACAGCACCACCACCGGACGGCCGCAAAGTGAGGGGTCGAATGCTCGTTCGCATGAGGCGTAGAAATTGTTGCAGTCGGCCAGTGCATAGACCGGCCCGCACACCCTAGAGTCATCAGACGGCATGGATGACATAGGTGACCACACCCCACACTTGGAAGTCCTGTTCCGGTGTCACGGGGATGGGGGAGAACTTTCGGTTCGCGGGCAACAGCGTCACCCGGCCATTTCGGTAATGAAGCTGTTTCACGGTAAACTCGCCGTCCAGCACAGCCACCACTACCTGGCCATCTCGTGCCTCCAACGAGCGGTCCACGACCAAGATGTCCCCTGACCTCAAGTCTGCCCCTTCCATTGAATCACCCTTCACCCGCACGAAGAAGGTCGCCTCGGGCCGCTTTACCATCAGTTCGTTCAAGTCCAATGGGCGTTCAACATAATCGTCTGCCGGTGATGGAAACCCTGCCTCCACCGGCACCGCAGCCAGTAGGCAGGATAAGTCCGGCACGTTTTCCGAACAGGACCACCGTTCCGTCACCACCATGGTATTGAACCTTTTTCAGTTGCCGTATTGACCCGTTCCAGAGAGCATCCCCCAAGAGTATAATACTGAAAGAGTGTTCAGTCAATAGACATAGGTCTTCGCTTGCTGTTGAACAGGAATCACCCGGCCTTGGCCATTCCCCTGGCCCCCAACAATCGTCCAAACTCTACCCGCATCACCGCAGGTTCCATCCCCTGTGAAGCCTTCGGAACCGGCGGGTTAGCAAAATATTCTGTTGTGTTGCATCCAGTATTGGCCAACGGATTTTACGACGGCTTTGAAATCGCTGAAACTCAACGGTTTCATGATGTAACTGTTAGCACCGCAGCGATAGCTTTTTTCTATGTTGCGGGTGTCTTGGGAGTCGCTAAAGATGACAACGGGGGTGAGGGTCAGTGTGTTTTCAGCATCGAGTGACCGTATTTGGCCGAGTATAGAGAAGCCGTCCGCGCCTGGCAGCGCCAAATCCAGCAGAATCAGCCTGGGGGGCTCCGCCCCAACACGAGCAGTCCAGTCGCCCCGTGCAAAAAGAAAGTCCAGTGCCTCTGTGCCATCGCAAACGGCGACAACATTGACATCGGGGATAGAGGCTCGCAGTATCTCCACGATGGAGGCCCGTTCGTTCTCGCCGTCTTCCACCACAAGTATATCCACCGGTTCATCGTTCCACATAAAAGGGCCTCCATGCCACAAGAGTGCTGAATCGGGACGCATTTACAAAAGAATTTAACCAGATGCACGGAAAGTTCCGGCAAAGAAACCGTAAAGATTCGGTAAAGATTTCAACCCGTTTGGCATACAAGGTGGCTGGATAGCCCTTGTGTACCTCACCCGGCCTTCGCCATCCCCCTCATCCCCAGCAACCGCTCAACCGCCATCCTCATGCCCATCGAGTCCATCTGGACAAAGGGCCGTAACAGGCGTTCGGTCAAATCTGGTCTGCCGGTAATTTTCTTCCGTAAATTCGCCGGTATCCGCAAGAGACTGAGGAACTGAAATGCCCTGGTCCGCGAGATTCCAAGTTGTCCAGCCAGGGTGACCACTGCCGTTTCCCTGCTGGGTCCGTTCTTGGGCAGAAGCTCTTCAATCCATTCTGCAATCTGGATGTGGTGGAACCGTAAGACGTTATCTGGTAACATGTTATCGCTGAAGTTGAAGACCAATGAAGAGTTATATTCATGTATACCGACGGGCTGCCAGTCAATTCAAGGCCTCACGAAGTAATTCGTGAGGCCTTTTTCGTGGTTGTACGGGGTGGGTTGCTGGCGACATTTGTGTGGCTCCTGCCCTAAACAGTAGTTTATCCCTTACTTATCACAGCCAGCAGCAAGGACCTCCAGTCCCCGCCCAACTCACCCCGCCTTCGCCATCCCCATCTTCCCCAACAACTGTTTAAGCAACAGCCTCAATCGCGGTCCGCCGATGCGCTGGCATCAGCCTCACTAATCTGACAATGAGCCAGAGGCATTCGGGAAGATATTTGCCGACAGGTGGAATAGCCCCCGAAATATTCCTGTTTCGTCTTATATCTGCGACGTATTGGAGGCGATAGGAGGTAAAGTTTGAATGCTTTTAGAGGCGCTAAACTCCGAACCGTGAGTAGGTTCGAAGTAGACAGGTTACAGGCTGCATTGCGTATTTGAGGCATTGACCTCGTAAAGGATTTTTTCCATGAACAAGAAGACTTATGCAGGCGCTACAATCGTCGCCCTCATGATTCTGAGTTTTACGTGCTTTGGAGCATCAGCGCAGGCTCAAGCATCATTTCAAGTGCAAATAGCCAACCCCGGTGAAGCACCACAGGTCATCACAGATGCGATCGAGCTCCAGATTGATGACATCGTTCTAGACTACCAAGCCGTTGCGGAGCCGCCACTAGGCGCTCCCCCTGATATGGCGGCGGTCGCTAAAGCGGGTTTCCGACTTTACAGCCCCGGTCAGGCACATTGGGGCAACGCCCACCTGACTCTTGCGCCAAGGCCGGAGGCGGATGCCCTCTATAATTGGTTTTCGACAGCGAAGCAAGGAAAGACCGAGCGCAGGAGTATCAGTGTAATTTTTCACAATGATGCCGGCGAGGAAGCGGGCCGGTACAACTTTTTTGAATGTTGGCCAGTGGGGTATAAACCACCAACGCTGTCAAACGGTGTGGCAAGCGACGGGGGGACGCTGGAGGTCGGAATTGGAAACATCGAGCTCTTGCCCGGGATCGAAGGCACCCCGAAGACGTCGGGCAGCATTTCGCTCGCGATCCTAAATGCCAGAAGTGCAGCAAATTTCAATCCGGTGTGGGACACATGGTCAGGCGGAGAATTGGCTCTCCTGAGTTCGTTGCCGTATGTTGGAGCCAACTTTCGGACCGACACGCCGGGGCATCTAGCTTTTGAACCGCTGGTGCTGCAGGGGCACATGACGGGCAATCGCAAAGATATGCTCCAGTGGATCCAGAATGCTGTTGATGGCGAACCGTGGCAGCCGGCCATCAGCCTGCGGGAGAGTCCCAGTCTTCCACCACGAGGAAAACCAGGCAACAATCGTGTCTTCACGTTTTACGACTGTTTCCCGACGCGGTATGTATTCCCCCAATTCAACGCGAAGAAATCGAGCCGTCCCTCAGAAAGTATTACGATTGCGTTCCAGAAAATTGAGTTCAAGTAGGCATAAGCTGGGAGGCGGGACCATGCGATGAGTGGTTCCGACGCTATGTATTTAGAAGTGCTGTGTTTCCTTTTGCTCTCTACGCATCAGGCCTTTTAAGTTAGCCGCCACCGCCAGCGTAGTACGGTCTCACGCAAGCCGCCTTGTATCATACTCGTTCAGATCGACCATCCCCCTGAGTTTGGCTGTCGTCTCGACGGCCAATCCCGCCAGCACCAAGAAACATTTCAGCCCTCGTCCGACTCTAACTTACGAACTGTTACAGGTCAGTCCTGCATATTACTGAATGCTCCTCGGCGGACCCGATTTCTAAAGCGGTCTGCCTTCATGCAGAATAGCTTTGGGAATATTCAGGTTTCCCCTTACAGCAACGCCGTATTGGAGGCGATAGAAGGTAAGGAGGATTTACCATGAACAAGAAAACTTATGCGGGCGCGACAATAGCCGTCCTTTCGATTCTGTTCTTTGCTTCACCCATCGTGTCGGCACAAGGAACAACTTGGTTTAACGTAGAAATAGTCGCTCCGGGAGAAACTTGCACGCTGCGTCCCCGGTCCTCCTGCCGCCCCCTCCAAGGTGCGGGGGACGACAGCGATTTGCTATATTCCTTTTCGACAGGATTACTGGGCATTGCGGTGCCGGTAAGGGCGAATACGCAACCAACAACGGAATACAGGAGATAGCAGCACATGTCCGCATTTACCATAGTGGCAGAGATAGTGGCGAAACCGGATTCTGTGGACGCCGTCCTGAGCGAACTGCTCAAGATCATCGAGCCGACACGAAACGAGGAGGGGTGCATTTCGTACCACCTGCACCAGGACACCGAAAAGCCCAACCTGTTCGTCTTTATAGAAAACTGGAAAAACACCCAGGCCTTCGAGGCCCATTTGGCCACGCCCCACTTCATCGCCCTCGTGGCCGCCATCAACAATATTAACGATGGAATCACCATCAAGAAACTGACACCCGTGGCTTGAATTCGCCGCTTCGCTCCTGAAGGCAATGCTCCTTCTGCGCACAGTCCTGATGTTGTGCCTCCTCCAGACCGTTTGCCAACAGTGGGGGAGAGGCGACATGCGGGGTCAAGAGTCATTTTCCTGCCACTTCATGCTATGCTTAAACTGCGTACTGACCGGTTAATCGGGGAACGCGGCATAATGGGAGTGCCTTCCCCCGTTCCTTCCCCTGCAATATCAATGGAGCGCCGAATCCGATGGAAGCGTGCATGAGTCTGGCCTTGGGTGATTTCGACAGGTCCGTTTTGCGGCGATACCTGGCCGTGGTCAGCGCGCTCTACTGGTCCTTGATTCTGGGCGCGTTGTACCTGTTTCCGGAGCACAAGTTCTCCATCATGTCGAACACCTACAGCGCCCTCGGCAGCTACGACCAAAACAACAATCCCCAGTGGTGGTGGCTGTTCTCCATCGCAATGACCTTCTGGGGCATCGCCATGGTACCCGTCGTGTTCTACAACTACCGGCGCATCGCGTCCATCTCCTCCCGCGGAGCCGGCGTGGGGGCTTTCTTTCTGATGCTCGGGGGGATTGGCATCTCCCTGGTCGGCATTTTTCCCGATGCGGCAGGCATGACCTCCGGCAACCACGAAATCCGGGAGATTCACAAGTACGTGGCCCTCATCGGTGCCGGTGGATACCTCCTGAGTGCCATCTGGTTCGGGGTGCTGCTCGTCGCTGACGCGCTAAAGAATCCGTACAGCGACTTCGACCACAAACTCTTCCTTCCCCCTTATGTCATCCTGGGAGGCGTTTTTGGAACCGGTGTCTTTTTCCTCCTCCAATGGGAAACGGTCTACGAAAACCTGAAAGCCGCCGCCATCGCCGCCGGACAGCCCGTTCCCGGACATTTCGGCGCGGCCCTCAACACCCGCTATTCCTTCCCGCTATGGGAAAATCTCACCATCTGGTCGCTCTTCCTCTTCATCGTCTGGTTCGCCCTCGCGTTGCCCGAAGACGTCCCCAACGGCAATGGCTACTGAGACGCAGCGAGTACCGATGCGCCCATGCCATCCGACCTCCCCTGTAAGAGCTACAACCGAAAGCCGGTTCTCCCGATTCAAACCCTCGCTGAAAACAGGCAAGGCACTCTTGGCCCCGAAGGGGGCGAACAGGGCCGGGACCGCGCGCCGCCATCGGAACACCCTCACTCCTGCCTCTCTGCACCGGCCAACCGCGCATACACAATCACCGCCGCCGACGGCCTCTCGCCCAGCGTCACCGTCAACCCATCCTCCAACAATTCCCGGCCCGTTCGGGTCACCTTGCCACCGTCCAGATTCTCCACTGCATAGGTCGCCTGCGCGTCGAGTCCGCGCAACTTGAAGCTCATGGTGCTCTCACCGCTGTCCGGTCGGCGGAACGCCTGCACAACCCCTGAACCCGCCTCCGGCAGATCATATTGCCATGCCAGCCAACTGTCATTCGAAAGGCTGTACGGCGTCAGCGGATAAAATTCCCCGAGGTAGTTCGGGCCCAACTGTTTCAATTGGCCAAACAGCCGTTCCGCCAACCTGAAATTCAGATCAGTCCGGCGCATGTCATAACACAGCGTCAGGCTGGGCGACATGTTCGCCCGAAACGCATAGGAATCGATGTCCGGCTGACCATTTTGTCCTATGGCGGATTTCCCCGTTACATAGCCCGCACCGTGGTACGGAATCCACGATGCAAAGGCGTAGTGATGGTTCTGCTGGCTCGTCGGCTCGAAAAGGTGGTCGCTGCGAATCAGCGGCACCGCACGGCGCAGCGTTTCAAGGTCATCCCGGCGCCCGCCCGAAGCGCAGGAGTCAATCCGCAAATCGGGATGCCGCTCGCGCAACGCGTCCCAGTATCCCAGATAGCCCTGCACATACAGGTTCTCCGTCATGCCCTGCCGATCCGGTGAGTCGGCGCCCCTCCAAAAAGGAAGCGGGTCCATGTTGAAGTCCTGGCGGTACAGGTCAATGCCCTGCTCAGTTAGGGTCCGGTCCACATGGTCAATAAGCCACTTGCGCGCTTCGTCGTTCCCAAGATTCAGCAGGCCGCCCGGTCCGCTGCCAAAGTTCCCGCCATGGGGGGCGGGGGGCGTCTCCGCCTTCTTGTACAGCACCCATTCGGGATGTTCCATCGCAATCCAGGAATCGGGGTCACCCACCCGTTCCGGCTCAAACCAGACAATGGTCTTGATGACTTTGGCCCGCGCATGGTCGCTGACGGCTCGGAGGCCATTGGGAAAACGCGTCCGGTCCGGCTCCCAAGTCCCCGTGTTCGGCCACTCTCCCTTGCACGGATACCATCCGGCGTCCATCCACCAATAGTCCAATTGCATCCCCTCTTCCAGATATCGATCAATAAAATATTTTTGGTTCTCCTCGTTCGCCTGGGTCATCTCTTTGAACTGGTGCGAACTGCACGCCACAATCTGCGTTGGCGGCAGTTTCCCGTCCGCCGTGCGCGGCACGTTGTGCGCAACCATCCAGCTCCGCCACAGATTCTGCGCCCGCACCACGTCCATCCCGCGCCAGAACACCAGCACGATAAGCGGCGACCGGATTTCCTCGCCCGGTTTCAGGGATGCTTTCAAAAGCTCCTGTCCCGCCGTAATCCGCAATCCCCGCCCCTGGTCCCGCACAAAGGAACTCGCCCATTGCCCCGGCCACCCGATGGCCAGCAGCAGGCCCCCGCCGGGAGATTGAAGGTTGTAATAGGGAAACGCCGCGTTGGTGGGCCGTCCGCCGAAGGGCGCAAAACGTTCTGTTGTTCCCGGTTCCAGTTTCTTGTCAGTAGGCTCGAAACTGTCCGGAGCGCACCAATCTCCCTTGGTGCTGTGCAGCACGAACTCATCACCCGCTTCCCGTTCGAATGGAACATCCAGTGCCCGAAAATCCTTCAGCAGGGGAGAGGCATCCTTGCCTTCGTTCTTGAAATAGATCGTCCACTCCACGGCGGGGAAATCATTGTATTCAACGGCCACACAACGCACCCGAAGCCCCGAACGGGCATCCCGCCATGTAAACGTGCGCTCCGTTCTCGCCTTGTCCAGTTCCCGGCTGTCCGATTGCACCTCCCACTGCGGCAGCAGTTCAGAGGACGCCTTGTCGCCGTACACAAATGAAAAGGGAAGTGCGGCCGTGGGTGACCCCAGGTGGTCCGTCGTCCACTGCCGGGCAACACCCAGTTCATCAGAGGTTGGCGCAGCAGCCGTCGCGATGGGCGTCGCGAGGCTCAATGCGAATAGCGCCAACAAAACACGGCCTGAAATATTCTCAATGGTCATAACAGCTCCGCAGTTATTGTCCCTATGGTTCATCGGACACACCTTTTATGTCAGCGTTTCATCCAACTACATTGAGCGCTGGGCGCGGCGGCCTTCATCGATGACAGGGCTGAAATCCGCCCATTTCGTTTTTCATGGTGTGGAAACCGCCGAATTTTATCAGAGCTGCATGGCTTTGCCGGGCATCAGTCACAAGCGCTGGTTCTTTTCCCGCTGCGCGTCCAGCGCGCAAATCTAAACCAAGCCCCGCAGTTTGGCGATTGCCAGCGGTGTGAAAAACAAAGCCAGCATCCCAAGGCCAAGCATGCGCTCCATCTGGCTGGAAGGGCCAATTCATGGAACGGAAAACCAGCCAATGGCAAGGATGATAAGGGTCCCCGAAAACACGGCCACACGGCGCGCCCTGCGGTCCCCAATCCACCGGTTCAGCGTTCTCATGCGCACAATGCCCTGCAGCTTTTCCGCCACAGCAATAAGCACCCACACAAGCAGTGCTTCCAGCAACATGTCCAATTCTCTTGCACCGTGCGGGTCCTGCAAGTGGACACCGCAAATGGATCCCTGGCCGCTTTCAGCTATGCGCTGCGATTCTTGCCCACTTCCTTCTCAATCCAATGAAGATTCCGAACGGCCGAGTCGAATGGATTCCGGTCTTCCGGCTCATCCTCCCAGGAATACCAGCCGCTGTACCCGCCTGCCTTTAATGCAGCGATGCAGTCCGCCACCTGGGCAACGCCCTCGCCCAGCAAACAGGTCAGGTGTGTGCCCGCAGCCTTCACATCCTTGACGTGGGTGTGGCGCACCAGCGGGCCGCAGGCCCGAATGACCTCCGGTCCTGACACCCCCTGTGTGCCCAGCCAGCCCATGTCGATGCACACCCCCAGCCATTCGTTGCCGCCACCGATCACCTTGAACAGCTCTTCGGCAGTCTTCTGCGGGTGATTCTCAATATTGAAACGCACGCCCGTTTCCTTGCACAGCGCCGTCGCCTGCTCGGGCGTGTTGTCGCCTATCCATCCATTGATCTGCGGCACCTCAAGCCATTGGCAGATCTCTGCCGTCTTGCGGCTCAATCCGCCGCCATAACCCACAGCCTTAAGTCCATGGTCATCCATAATGGACTTCCACGTCGCGCAGCGTTTTTTGTCCATCACTTCCGGCGCCGCGTGGGCCTCCCAAAGCTCCACCGCCTTGTACCCGTGCGCGGCTATTTCCCCGCAAATGGCACGCCAGGCGGCCGCGTCGGTGACCGCGACTGTCTTCTTGTGCTGGTCGCCCCAGTGCGCCAGTTCAAAACGGTAGCCCGTCACCTGGCCAACCAGATTCGCTGTGACAAAAGAAATCTTGGCGCCACCCCGCGCATGGTCTTTCAAATGCGCACAGCCCGCCGTGCCCACCGTCAAAGCCGCGCCAGAAACAACCGTAGCCGCCAGAAAACGTCGTCTTGAAACTTCTTTTCCTTCGTTCATGGCCATATCCTTACCGGTCCTGGCCAGGGGCATTGAGCAGCAGACCTGTGCCATTCATGGGAAACTCGCCCGAGATGTTGTTCCATTTTATAAAGTCAACGTGACCGTCCATGTACAGAACATTGCCGCCACCAGGCACATGGTTGAACAGGCTGGGATCCACGTTGACGGTGTCATGCATGATGACAATCTGGGACTGCGCCTGCGTGCTGCCGGCCGGATTGTTGATGTCGGTGATAAAGAACCGCTCCACCCCTTCCTTCAGCCGGGGCACCGAATTGTACGGACCCACGGGGGTGTCGAAAGTGAAATCCGCATCGACCGAGGCGGGATTGCCGGCCGTGCGGCGCGCCATATCGCCCGTCTCTTCAAGCAAGGCAGCCCTGTCTGCGTCATTGCTGCACATTTGGGACGGGAACGCCCATCCGTAATAATAATAGGGCATGGCGTTGACTTCGCAGGGTTCCACCTTCCCATTGTTCGAGAAATTCTGAATTGGAGCCCAGTTTGTGTAGGCCGTTCCGCCCGCGCTGTTCAGCGTGCCCACCCTGTATCCCGTCTGCCCCCGGTCAAACTGCGCCAAGGCATCCTTGCCGAAGGCGTTGCTGGGACAAATCAGGATGTTCCAATCCGTAAGGTATTCCGGATAAATGGTGATGGGGTCGGGCGTCTGGTTCCAGATGGTTGGCACACCCGCACAGTCGCGCATTTTCATATGCGGAAACAGGTCTTTGCTCTCACCCGAATACATCTTGACAACCAGACCCATCTGCTTGAGATTGTTTGCGCAGCTCGACCGTCTGGCCGACTCCCGCGCTCGCGCCAGCGCGGGAAGCAGGATTGCCGCCAGAATACCGATGATACCGATGACAACCAACAGTTCAATCAGCGTAAACCCGCCTCGGTCATGATGCCTTGCGTACATGGTAAGTCTCCTTAGAGTATTAAGTCCCATACCGTGAATATGCAAAAACCTCGGTCTGGTTCCATATCAGCCTAAAATACTGCCCCGGCGGAGGGTAAACCAGCGGCCTTGCGGCCGTTCATTTCAGACACGTATAAGGCGAAAGGACTTATTGCGGCCAATGGCTTGCCTGCCTTTCCCGCCTAACATCCTCTTCGGAATCCGCTTGATGACCGCGTACTTGCGTCATCTTCCCTTGCGCATTTCGCTCTCAAGGCCCCGGTAGGGCTCGTCGCTTTCCTGCAACTTGCGCTTGGACGTAACGGCATCAAGCTGGCTCTCGACCATCGCCCGAATCTCATCTTTGCTGTCTACCGGGTCGTGGCCGTGCCCAGTATAAACCCAATCCAAGTCCAGCGCGAGAATCTTTTTCAGGGAGATCTGCCAGTCGATGGTGCTGGACCGGTTGAGCAGAGAATAATACCCGGCGATGGAATCGCCGCAGAACGCGATTTTCTTTCCGGCAATCTGGGCAACGACCACAATGGATCCGGGCGTGTGCCCCGGCGTGTGAACGATGTGAAAATCGGTGTTGCCGACGGTCACCGTGTCGTTGTCGAGAAGAATGCGGTCCACCTTGACCGGGGCCGATTCAACGCCCTTGTACAGCGGTTCGGCGCAGGAGAACACCCGATCGTCATGAATCACAAACTGCGCGTCACCGGCATGGATGGCAAACTTGACGGACGGAAAGTCCTTTTGAAAGAGCGCCATCGCATCCATATGGTCCCAATGCCCGTGGGTGGCAATAACCCAGCGCACATCCCCCGGGCTAAAGCCGAGCAGCTTGAGATTGCCCACAAGCTGGTCCCAACCGACCCGGGACCCGCAGTCAATCAGCACCGGCTCCGGTGTGAGCACGCAGTAAACATTGCCCACGTCGCCGCCGCGCCCCGCAACCTTGTACAGCCCCGGAAGCTGCTCGATTTCCTTCTTGTCCACGGCCGGTTTAGGCGCCCCTTCATCAGAGAGAGCGGCAGCCTGAACGAACAGACACACTAGGGCTCCAACAAACAATGTCGCACGCATTGTGATGCTCCTTTGAATGTTCTCACGTATGAATCGCCGCGCTGCCTGCTCCCGCGCTTTGCCCAAGCCATGGGAGGGACCCCGGCGTTTACACGCTCCAGGGACTGCGGTAGTCGCGTGTCAGCCACTTCGGATCGCCGCTGCCTTTCGCGAAACACATCTTCCTCGGATTCCATTTGATGACCGCGTGGTTATAATACGCCTGGTTGAGCAGATGGCAGCAGGTGGCGCTCCGCGCGCCCACTTCCTCGTTCGTGATCGGCCGTTTGCGCGACACAACACACTCCAGAAAGTCGCGAATGTGGTCCTTGCTCTCGTAGAGTCTGACCCTCGCCTTCTGCAGGTATTCCTTCTGCACCAGCGTCAGCGCCGAACTCAGCGACCCGCCGTCCTCCCGCTTGGTGAATCCCGCAATCTTCTTGCCGTTGAGCCAGAACTCAAACTGCCCCCGGTTCACCTTCACCTCGCCGTCTTTTCCAAAGAAGTGGGCCCCAAATCCGTTCGTGTGGATAACACGGACACCCTTGGCGTAATGCAGCACCGCGCCGTTCTGCGCCTTCGGGTCTTCCGGAGGACGCACCTCCTCGGGACCGCTCTCGTCCATGCCAAGGCCCCATTGGGCGATATCCACATGGTGCGCGCCCCAGTCGCACACCATGCCCCCGCCGTATTCCTTATACAGCCGCCAGTTCGGATAATGGTCATGCACGCCGCGCGGACTGAGCACCGAATTGTACGCCCGCATCGGGCCGGGACCGACCCAGAAATTCCAGTCCAAACCGGGCTCCATCGCCTCCTCCGGCAGGTCGCAGGGAATTCCCGGAGGGCCAAAACTGCATTCCACCCGGTCTATCGTGCCGATCGCGCCGTTGCGCACCAGCTCGCAGGCCACGCGGAATTCCTCCATCGAACGCTGCATCGAACCGGTCTGAAGCACCCGCTTGTGCTTTCTCACCGCATTCATCACCGTGATGGCTTCGTGGATGTTATGGGTCAGCGGCTTTTCGCAATACACATCCTTGCCGCTTTCCAGCGCCGCCAGGGTCGGAATGGCATGCCAGTGGTCCGGCGTGGCGACGCACACCGCATCGATGTCACTGCGTCCGATGATCTCCCGGAAATCGCCATAGGCCTTGCACTCCGGAATGCTGATGTCCGGGTGGGATTTGTAGTGTTCCGTCACCTGCTGCTGCGCCGCGTTTCGCCGCGTCGTGTCCACATCGCACACCGCCAGCACACGCACCTGCTTGCGCTGCAAGAAAGACTCCAGCAGGTAGCGGTTTTGCTTCCCCATGCCGATGAACCCCATGGAGATGAGGTCATTTGGCTTCTTCTTGGCCGCCCACACCCCCGAAGGTAGAATAAAGGGCACGGCGGAAAGGACGGTTACCTGTTTGAGGAAGTCTCGGCGGCTGCTGTTCATCGTCAACTCCTTGCGCATTGCGCTTGACGGTTTCACACGAACCTCTCACCTTCCGAAAAGTTCCCGCACAGCTTCCCATGACCACGTTTTTCATTGTAGCATCTCCGCCCGCCCATCGCCACCCAGAATTCTTGGGCGTCTTTCCATTTTTTTTCCCGCATACATGGGGAATGGAGGGCAATGATTTCAATGGAGTGGGGGAGGGGGAGGGTTGAAACACTTCAAGAAAAACGTGACGACGCAGTAATGGCTATTGCCGGTGGAGAAGGGAACGAAGTGGCTGCTTCAACATCCCGCGAGGCGATTGGCGATAATCCGGTAGGCCGCGGCATTCCAAACCAGGCCGATGTGCGTGCCTTCCACCTCATAATCAGACTTGGGATTTCCGCTCAGACAGGTTTCCCAATCGACAACACCGTCATTCTTGCAATAGACCGCCGTCTGCCGGATCCGCAGGGGAAACTTCGACTGGAGCGCGGTCGGAAACGCGCAATGGCAGTCGGAGGAAAAACAGTCAATTTGGGGGCACTCGCGCCGTTTTGCGATATGCGCGCGCACATGGGACAGCGCCTGGCTCACAAACGGGTTCACCCGAACTCCCTGAATCGGCGACGCCAGCGTGATCACAGAGGCCACCTTGTCCGGAAGCAGCGCAGCCACACCCCGGGCAATCAGCCCTCCCAGGCTGTGCCCGATGAGATGAACTTTCCCTCCGTGCTTGTCACAGGCACGGTCTACGGTTTTCAGAAGACGCCCGGCGAGTATGTCCGGGCATTCGGCATTGATTCCGATCCGCGAACGTTCGGCGTTGTAGCCTATCCGGCCCAACCAAAGCCGCATTTCAAGCAGGTAGACGTCACAGGCAAGTAGACCCGGAACCACTACAACGGGGGCACCCTTCCCATGCGGCACTCCCCAACCATAATAGACCGGCGACGCCTTGAGCCGAACACTCTCCATCCAGCAAAAGGCCTCTCGCCAAAGCGGCAAATAGACAAGCTGCGGCTCCTCTAATAACGCAACGGCAATGCCTTCTTTCATTCGTGGCGGAGAACTCGCTATACCGAATTGCGTCATAGAGAATGCATTCCTTATTGCTACCAATAACTGTTAAGACTTTACCATAAATCATTCGCTATGGCATCCGTGAAATAAAGCAGATTATCAGTAACATAGCGGAAGAAATTATCAAGTAACTATGTTAGTAATGGTGTGCTCAGTTGTAATCGGCTATAATGAGAAGAGGCGCTCACCTTAAAAGAAGGTAAAACAGATGTCGGAAAACGAGTTGAAGCGGCGCATGACGCCTATGGACGCTTTCTTTCTTTATGCGGAGACTGAAACGGCGCCCATGCACGTAGGGGGAACATGCATCTTTAACGGAAAACTTTCCTTCTCCAAGTTTCGAACACACTTGGCCTCCCGCTTGAACCAAGTGCCACGTTACAGACAGCGCGCGGTGTTTGTCCCCTTCAACGTGAGCCATCCCACATGGGAAGACGACCCAGACTTCGACTTGGACAATCACTTGTTTCGGATAAAGCTCGACAAGCCGGGTTCCGAGGAGCAGCTTCAGCAACTCACCGGCCAGATATTCACCGGAACTCTGGATAGAAACAAGCCCCTCTGGGAAATCTACATCGTCGAGGGCTTGGCTGGAAACTGCACCGGGCTGATAATGAAGGTGCATCACTGCATGGTGGACGGGGTGGCCGGCATAAGCCTGGCCTACACCTTCCTGGATGTGACCCCCGCATTGCCGCCAAAATCGAAAAAAGTGCCGTTCAAACCCAAACCGTTGCCTAATATAAAGGCGAGGATTTACGATGCCGTCTGGGACAACATGGTGGACAGCATCGTCCACTGGGTGCGCTTCAGCGCCAACATGGCCGATTTTTCATCCCTCGTCAACGGCAACGGCGTCAAGCAAGCCATTGGAAAATTCGCAACCACTCTCGGAAACTTCCTCCTGCCGTTGAAGAAGATGCCGTTCAATGGCCCCTTTTCGGGGGAGCGTCTGCATGTCTGGCGCGAATACACCGACTCCGACATCCGAATCATCCGCGCCGTTTCCGGTGCCACTAACAACGACGTCATTCTCGCAACCCTCGCCTTGGCCACCCGCAAATATCTTGCAGACCATCCCGAGGCTGAAGTTTCGGGATTCTCGGCCTTGCGCGCTCTTGTCCCCGTCAATGTCCGTAGGGCGCGCGAAAAGGCGGCCCTTGGCAACCGGATAAGTTTTCTCCCCATCGACCTGCCGCTCAACATCCCCGACCCCATTGAACTGCTCAACGCCATACACGAGCAGATGCGCGAGCAAAAGTCGTACCGCGTGGCCGATTCAATCAGTCTCATGTTCGACGCGCTCCAGGGCACCTCTGTCGCGGCCCAGGCATCGTTGCTGAGTGCCGTCGCCAATCCCGTCACCCAGCAGTTTCTCGGACCCGCGGTGGAACTTACCCCGGCCAATCTCATATGCACCAATGTTCCCGGCCCGCAGATTCCCCTCTACGCCCTGGGACATCGCCTGTTATCCGTACACGGGGTGGTTCCGACCTGTTTGGGAATGGGCGTAAACTGCTGCGTAATCACCTACGACCAGAAGGTCTCCGTATCCATCGTCGGAGACCGCATGGCCGCAGGCGACGGCGTTCGTCAGATCATGGCAAATTACGACGAAAAGTTCAGGGAATTGCTTGCCGCGGCGCGGGCCAAGGGTGAAAAGTACGTCGAAATACGCAATGTCCTCCTGCACGAGCAGCATTCACCCTGGGATAATCCAAAGAAGGCAACCGAAAAGCCCGCAAATAGCCCGCGCAAGAAAGCGCTGAACATTACCGCGCCGAGTGAATTTGCCCCGTCAAACTGATTTCAACAAGACATGCTCAGCAGGGATCGTCACGAAGGCGATGCGCCATAACGATGAGGTCATGCATTCCCCCGTCAACGTCCATAAGCCAGTCCGTCAGCAGGGCTTCCGAGGTGAACCCCTTCTTCTCCAGCATCATCCGGATATGTGGCGTGTCCCGGGGAACGTTAATCTTGATGAGAAACGGATTCTGCTCCTCTGCAACGAGGCTGATCTCATCGGCCAACTGCTTGCCGACGCCCGTGCTGCGATACTGCCTGCTAACGAATAGCCGCATCTCCACCTGATGCCGCCCCCAGGAGTTCTCGTTGCGGTATAAACTCGCATAGCCCACAATCTGTCCTATCGAATTAAAGGCAAGCAGCACAAAGGCATGTCCCCGACCCAGATGGGTAATCCACTCGTCGATTACTTCAGGCTTGGTAATATCACTCTGAAGAAAGAGAATGTCCGCGTGCGACAGCCCGGCAGTGAAGGCTGCGGTTATATCCCGGTCCTCGGCAGTCATCGGACGAAAAGTGAACTTCTTTCCGTGAATTTCAGCGGTCCATGGGTATTTGCGCTTTGTTGCAATTTTCCCGAACATGACACCTCCTCACACCTTGGTATCGACCCTGACATCCTATAATAATTCATCCCGTCTCGGCTGATGATCACACTGTCCGCCGGGACGGAATAAACAGTCAATCCCCCCCTCAAACCGCCGACTCGTCCGAAGGTCGCCGACGGTTTGAGGGGTGAATCGCAAACTCACACGGCGACAGCCGTGGTGCTTGCCCGCTTGGCCTTCGTCGCGCCCTTCGCCTTCGTCGTACCCTTGGCCTTGCCCGCAACCGCGGGCTTGGCGGCACTCTTTGCCTTGGAGGCGACCGTCGAAGCCTTGCTGACAACCTTCTTCTTGCCTCCGGAACTCTGCTCCTTGCGCACGCGTTCGAGGTAGTCCTTCAGCAGGTCGTAGCTCTTGTCGATCGTCTTCTGGAATTCCACACGCCCATCGTTAAGCATGCCGCTCCATTCCTTGACAATGTCCTTGCCCTCGCTCGGCAGCCACTCCGCGCCCTGGATGTGCTTCTTCACCAGCTTGTCGCTGTACTTCTGAAGCCGCGCAAGCACCTTGAAGGAACGGTCAAAAAGGGAGCGCTGCAGTTTGAGTACCGAGATGGTCACGTCCACGCTGCGCACTTTCGCCGCCGCGCCGGAATCGTGAACATTGCTGGCGACCTGCTCGCGCACTTTCGCCGCAGTCGCCTGAATGCCGTCCGCGATCTTCTGGATGCGCGATTCATCCGATGGACGGACCGCTGCCTTCTTGGAGGTCTTGCTTGCTGTTGCCATGACGTCTGCTCTCCTTTCTTTGAACGCCTTAGGCGTTCAGTTCTGAAAACCATGCGGATTCGTCAAGGGGCTGACTCCACGACAGTATAATACAACACTGCCGCACGCTTGCGCCATGAATCCACGCTTGCCTATCGCAACCCATCTGAGGCGCTATAACCGCCGGAGATGGGACCCTTGTTATCAATATGCCGGCGTCTACCCAATGCCGGACCCTACCGGTTTCGACCGTACTGCTCGTGGCTGGACACCCAGTCCAGCGATGAAATGGCCGCCGCCAGCGAGATTTCCCCTGCCAGGGCAACGCCGCAGACGATCTCCGCCAGGCGCCGCACCTTGCCTTCCCCGTGGCACCCGAGCAACTCCAGGCACTCGCGCTGGGTGGCGAGGCCCGTCCCGCCCCCGTAGGTGGCCACGATCAGCGAGGGAATCGTCAGCGACATGTACAGGTCCCCATCGGGGGTCAGTTCCACGTACAGAAGGCCCGCCGAAGACTCCGCCACATTGGCCACATCCTGCCCCGTGGCTATGAACATCGCCGCAATCCCGTTGGCCGAATGCAGCCCGTTATTCGTGGCCCCCGCAAGCATCGCCCCCACATTGGCGACGTTGTAGTGACGAAACAGGGATTCAGGGTCCACCCGAAGATGCTCCATCAGCACCTCTCGCTTCAATGTCGCCTCGGCCACCACCCGTTTCCCGCGGGTGTGCATCAGGTTCACCTGCGACGCCTTCTTGTCCGTCGCCAGATTTGACTCCAGGTAATGGTGCCGAATGCCCGCATGGTTGGACAATATCCAGTTGCAGGCCACAAACGTGGCCTTGCCCACCATGTTCTGGCCGGCCGCGTCACCCGTGGTGAAATTGAAACGCAGGAAGGCAAGCTTGCTCGCCTGATAATAGTCTATATATGTCAGTCGGGCCACCTTGGAACTGGCCTCCGCCTGTCGCCGTATCTCCTCCTCATTGGCACGGCACCACGCGATGAAATCACGCGCGTGACGCGCGTCGTCAAACACAAACACAGGGGCCCGTTGCATCGCGTCCTCGACGACGCTCACCTTCACCCCGCCGCACAGGTTCAGCACCTTCATGCCTCGGCTGTAGGAGGCAACCAGCGTCCCCTCGGTCGTCGCAAGCGGTATGATGAATTCGCCCACCGCGTGCTCTCCGTTGATCTGGAGCGGGCCCGCGAAACCCAGGGGAACCTGCGCAATCCCTGTGAAATTCTCTATGTTGCAGGCGGTGATATGCGGGTCGAAACTGAAATGGGACACGTGCTTGAGCGTGGTGCCCGCGTTCTGCTCTACAAACTGCTGCCGGGCGGAAACGGCAGGCCCGGAATGATTGTCCATATTGTCCCGCGGAATCTTAAGCTCTCCGCCGCTCTTCCCTGCCACGGGCGCGGCCTCAAGAGCAATCCGGCCGAACGGTTCCACCGTGACGACCATCCCTATGTGCTTTATCCCGTCCGAAAGCGGCGGCATGGCGGAGACAATCTTGAGGTCTCGGAGCCACGGCGGATTGACCCCTCTCGCCTCGATGTCGTCCGGATGAACGCGAAGGCCGTCGCCCAGATCCAGTTCGATATCCCCCCGCGGCACCTCTACACCATTAAACGATACGCTTTCCACCTCGGTCAGTCTGGCGTTTCCAAAAGTACTCCTCAACGAAAAACACGCTGTCCCCTTGCCGCTCATCGGGCATCCCTGTACTTGAGGTAAATTCACAATTTCGCAGTTACAATCCATCAACGCAACCTCCTTGAACTTGCGGGATATTGTTTTCCATCACATTACGGGATTCACAATGTTCCATCGTTTCGAACAACAATTATCCAGCCAATATTTCCATTTTGGAACCACTTTTGGACTCGTTCGTTGTACCATGCTAACTCTTTGTTTTACTAATAGTTACTGTTCTTATTTGTGATGGGATTATCGCGTTGCGCGTGCGTTTTCTGGCATTGAATCAATGCTTGGCGAGTGTATCCCAGACATCAATACCAGGAGACATTTTTTTGCTGATAAAGCCCATTGCCGCCGGGCACAATCGCGCATCCGCTCCGCTGGGTTTTCAAGCACTCCACCGACCGCCAGGCATGAATATCGCAGCGGGAAGTAATTATAAGTATAATATGTTAACCTGATTCCGAGTGGGAAGCATTATAAGTGTGTCTCCCCCGCGCTGAAAGCGCGCTTGTCATGGCTTGATGCATGGGAGCCCGTTATAAAGATGAGCGAGAAAAAGAACCAACTGGAAACTGCCATAATTGAGTTTTATCGCGATGAAATTCGGCAGCGATACCAGTTGGAAAGCCTCCGCCTTTTTTCTGAATTCGGAACCGTTCCCGATAAGATGCTCATAGCGCTGCGTGACTTCTTTCTCGAAAGCCTCTACCCCCCGCCCCCTGTCCGCATTCGAATGGACGAGGCCTTTGATGACCTCGTGCTTCTCCTGCGCTCACCAGCGCGGCTCACGCCGCTCATGGGCGCCGCCCTCAGTTCCATGTTTCGCCTGAGTTTCCATCTCCCGGCCATCGTCAACACTGGGCTTGCCACCATCGATGCCATTCGGGAAACACGTCAGCTCGAAGCCTGTCTGATGTCCGTTGCCGAAACGATACGGCCCGAACTGGAGGCGGCGCTCGCAGGCAAGTCCACAGCGCCCAAATACCGCCGCGCCATGCTGAAGGTGATAGCAGGCGTTCCCGAAACCAACGTTCGCGCCCTGATCGCCAACGTCATCCGCCTTTTTGGCGCATTGTCCGATATAAAAATGCTCTCGGGCATGGTCTTGCTCGTGGAGAAGTGTGTGGTGGTCATGGAATCGCGCACCGATGTCTACTCCGACAAGGACCGCGAGAGTTTGAAACTCTGCCTCGATGTTCTGCGCCAGGGGCACAACCTCTATCTGCAGCTGAAGCCCAAGGATTTTCCCCAGCTCTTGAAGGGCATCAACCGGGTCGAGACAACCTGGTACGAGGGCATTGCGGAACAGTTGAAAACCTCTGGAAGAAAGAAAACCCCGCCTGAAAACGGATGACATCTCCCGAACCACCATGGAAAGGAACGACACATGGCCTTCATTGCGAGCGTGGAACTAAAAAAGCGTCTTGAAGTGAAATGTCCCTATGACCGGGCCTTTGACCTGCTGGCCGATGTGCCCGCCTCGGTCAGCCATTTCCCCAATGTGGAGGAATTGGTGGACCTTGGGGGCAACGCCTACCGCTGGGAAATGCAAAAGATCGGGGTAGACCGCTTTTCCATCCAGACCATTTACGGCTGCAAATATGTGGATGACCGAGAGAAAGGCATCATCAAGTGGACCCCGGTAAAGGGGGAAGGCAACGGCACCGTCAAGGGAAAGTGGACCCTCAAGGCGATTGACGCCGAGAACACACGCATCGACCTCAGCACCACTGGCGACCTCGAAATACCGCTGCCAGGCCTGGTCAAGTTCCTCGTCGCCCCCGTGGTAGCCCGCCAGTTTGAGCAAATGGTGGACACCTACGTCGAGAATCTCAGCAAGACGCTCAACGCACCACCCAAAAAGAAAGCCGCGTCAAAAAAGAAATCCTCCTGAACTGATTGCCGGGCCTGACCTAGTCCTCCGACTTCTGTCCCGTAAACCGGTCCTTCTCATCCCGGAATAGAAGATTAAACGTTGTCAGGCTGCCATAGGCCCGGCTGATAAGTGTTTGCAGTTCAGCCTTGTCCTCATACGAGAGGCTCGCGTGATTGTTCAACTTCTGCTCCAGCACGCGCAGCTTCTCGCGCACCGAGGTGATCTTCTTGAAGAAAACCTCCATAGGAATCTCTTTCGACTGCATCGTGTCGTCCGTGGGCTTCAGGATAAGCTTGCCGCCCTCCCATTTCCGCGCAATATTGCAGCGCCCGGCGCCCATTTCCTCCTCAAGCACCTCCCGCAGCGCGGCCTTCATTTCCTGCCACGATTGAAAAGACAGTTCCATTTGCGTACCTCCGTTTCGGCACCATCGCCATGTCCGCCTATTCTATCAGCAGACTTTTGAAAAGTGAAATGCGGCTGAACAGGACGTCGGGACTGTGTGAACTTCGTTGCTGTTGATATTCCTGCGCTGCTTCCTGTCAAATGGGCTACGGGTTGGTCCATGTTGAACATGTCAGATGCAGCTTTCGGCTGAGTCCCTGCCGACAGTCACCCCTGAGGAGAGAATATCCATGAAATATCTCTGCGCCGCCGCGCTCCTTGTCCTGCTCGCCGGATTTCTTCCCGGCACCTCCTCGGCCGACAATTCCGGCGACATTGCCGCCCTCTTCGCCAATCCGCCCGACACCGCCAAACCCTGGGTCTATTGGTGGTGGCTCGACAGCAACGCCACCAGGGAAGGCATCACCAAAGACCTCGAGGAGATGAAAGCCCAGGGAATTGCCGGTGCGCTTATTTTCGATGCGGGGGAGGGGCACACCAGCCCCCAAGGTCCCCCCTTTATGAGTCCCGATTGGCTGGCCCTCTTCAAACATGCCGTGGTGGAGGCCCATCGTCTAGGCATGCAGCTCAGTTTCAATATTTGCAGCGGCTGGAATGCCGGGGGAACCTGGGTAACGCCCGACCTGGCCATAAAGTCCTTGACCTGGAGCCAATCGGACCTAAACGGCCCCGCCGCCGTTTCACAGGACCTGCCCATGCCCGCCGTGGCCGAGGGGTATTACAGGGACGTCTCTGTAATGGCCTACCGCTCTCTGCCCACGGCGCCGGATCAGGCACTGGACCCGGCCTCCGCGCTCAATATCTCCGAATTCATGGACCCATCAGGGCGCCTTTCCTGGAATGCACCAGAAGGCGCCTGGCGCGTCTTTCGTTTCGGTCAGACCATTCACGGCGCGGACTACCAGAAAAAGACCAAGTGCGCCAGCCGCAGCGCCCAGGGCTATGAGATGGATTTCTACAGCCGCGAGGCACTCGACAAACAGTTTGCCGAAACGGCGGCAAAAGTATTGGCGGAGGCGGGTGATCTTGCGGGCAAGACTCTCAGGTATTTCCACGATGACAGTTGGGAATGCGGAGAGCCCAACTGGACCCCCAATATGCGTGCCGAGTTCACCTCCCGGCGTGGCTACAATCCCGAACCCTATCTCCCTGTGCTCGCGGGACAGGTGGTGCAGAGCAGGGAAATCTCCGACCGATTTCTGCGTGACTGGAAGCGCACTGCGGCCGACCTCATGGCACAGAATCATTATGGCTATTTCAACGAACTCTCGAAACAATCCGGCGTCGGCACCCACCCGGAGGCGGGAGGCCCCTTCTTCACCACCACCATGGACCCGCTCATGAACCTTGGTCGGAGCGACATTCCCATGGGGGAATACTGGATTCGCAGGTCCGAATCGGACGGTGATGTCTGGTTCGTTGACCAGTACGGCAAATGCGATTCGGTGAAACAGGCGGCCACCGCCGCCCACATCTACGGCAAGAGGCTCTGCCAGGCCGAAGCGTTCACCAACATGGGGCGCAACTGGGAGGAAGCCCCGCACATGCTCAAGGACATCGGCGACCGCGCGCTCTGCGCCGGCCTTACCAGAAACATGCTCTGCTTCTATGTCCATCAGCCCTATCTCGACCTCAAACCGGGCTATGAATGGCCCGAAGCGGGCACACACTTCGACAGGAATATTACCTGGTGGCCCCAGATGCACGCCTTCACCGCCTACCTGTCGCGCTGTCAGGCCCTGTTGCAGCAGGGGGCCTTTGTCGCCGATGCCTGCTATTTCGCCGGTGACGATGCGGGCTGCTACGCTCCCGCCAAGACCTGCATGAATCCGCCCCTGCCCGCCGGATTCGACTGTGACACCATAAACGGCGAAGTGCTCATGACTCGTCTCACCGTGCAGAACGGGCGTCTCGTGCTTCCCGGAGGCATGAGCTACCGGCTCCTCGTGTTGCCCGAGCATGACACCATGACACCGGAATCGCTCGCCCGCATCGCCGAGCTTGTCGAGGCCGGAGCCACGGTCGTGGGGCCAAAACCGCGCCGCTCCTCCAGCCTGACCAATTATCCAAAATGCGACGGGGACATAGCGGCCCTGACCGCCAAACTCTGGGGCAGTTGCGACGGCGCCACCGTCAAGGAAAACGCCTGCGGCAAGGGACGGGTCATATGGGGCAGGACCCTGCAGGATATTTTCGAATCGCAGCAGCTTCCTCCCGATTTCAGTTGCACCTCCACCGGGCAAAGCCCGGCACTCGATTACATCCACCGCCATATCGTCGGTGTTGACATCTATTTCGTGGCCAACCCTCAAGACATCGCGGTTTCAGCGGAATGTGTCTTCCGCGCCACCGCAAAACAACCGGAAATATGGGACCCCGTCACCGCCATTCGCCGCGATGCCAACGCCTACACCCAACGGACAGACGGCACAACCCTCCTGCCGCTGGAGTTTGGCCCAAAATACTCCCTCTTCATCGTGTTCAGCAAACCAATCCCCCCGGCGCAGAATGGAACCGCTACCGCCAATTTCCCCATTGTCACGCCCGTAACGGATATTGCCGGTTCGTGGACAGTGCAGTTTGACCCGAAGTGGGGGGGACCCGAATCCGTGGAGTTTTCCGAACTGGCCGACTGGACACAGCGTCCCGAAGAGGCCATCAAATACTATTCCGGCAAGGCCACCTACAAAAAGAGCTTCGACTTGGACAAGTCGGCCCTGCCGCAGGACGGGCATCTCTTTCTGAACCTCGGCGAACTGAACAATCTGGCCGAAGTCCGCCTGAACGGAAAAGACCTGGGGGTGCTCTGGACCAAGCCCTTCCGCGTCGACATCAGCCCGGCAGTTCAGGCTGGAGTCAATCGCTTGGAAATAGACATCATCAATCTCTGGCCCAACCGCCTCATGGGTGACGCCAAACTTCCCCAAGAGCAGCGACTGACCAAGACCAACGTGCAGAAGTTCTATACCGGCGAACATTCCCTGCTCCCCTCCGGTCTGCTCGGCCCGGTTACGCTGTCCAGGGAAGTCAATCCATAGTCCGACATCCTCAACCGCGGATTTCACACAAAGACAAAGATGAACAGAGATGCATAAACCCGAGAAAACGATAACACCAAAGAACCTTGTCCCCAGGTGCGTCCACGTACCCAGCCGACATCGATACCGCCACCTAACCGGTCTGGCGCGCATCGGGATCGCATTGCTGGCCTGTCTAATCACCGGGTTGGCCCTCCCCGAACAGGCCTCTGCATTCCTTCACAGAAGCTCCGAGGGAACCCTCAAGGACAACTGCGTCCTCTGGAACGACGGCACCTTCTACCTCTTCACCATGTACCGCTTCAACGACAAAGGCGGCGAGCAGGACCAATGGCGCAACGTATGGCTCGCAACCTCCACCGACGGCGTTCACTGGAAGGATGTGGGCCCCGTCATCAAGGACGCCCCCTTTGGCATCTATGCCATGCGCGTGTGGAAGGTCGGCAACCGCTTCATCATGGACCACGGAAGTTTCACCGGCGACAAGCAGGATGTCCTGCGCCTCTGGGAGTCCGACGACCTCGTGCATTGGAAATATCTCGGCCCCGATTTTGACATTCGCAGACCCGACGGACAGCGCATAGACCACATGGACGTCATCTCCGAAGAGGAGGGAGGTAAAACCGTCTACTACGGCTATGCCGTCGGTGGATTGTTGCGGTCCGACGATGGCGTCAAATGGAAATGGGTTGGAGAACTTCCCCTGACGGACAGCCTTTCCGTGCGGGTCGTGCAGGAACCGGGCGGTTGCCAGCGCATAGGCGACAAGTTCTACCTCCTCGTCGGAGGATTCTACCCCGGCAGTTTCGAGTACGCCGTGGCCACCTACATCGCCGACCGCCCCGACGGCCCGTTCAAACCCGATTATCCCGCATTCCGGCTCAACGGATATTCCGGGCGCGAACTGGTCGCCCTCTGGGCCGGATATTGCCGCCTGCCCGGCGAAACCCTCCTTTCCAATTACATGCTCGACCCGGGCGGGGCTTTCTGGTGGCATGCCCCGCTCAAGACACCCGTGGTGGATGCCGCAGGTCATCTTCATATGGGCTATTGGAAGGGCAACGAGGCCCTCAAAGGCGCCCAACTCCCTTGCCCCGTGGGCCAACCCAAACTCGCCTGCCCGGCCAAGAAGGGCGAGATTGACTCGTCCGGGGAAGACGTCACCATCAAAGCCCCCGCACTCCCGTCCATCCGATGGATTACTCCGGACAAACCGAACAATGCCTTCGCATTCCTGGACACCGTCTTCGATTTCGACAAAGGCTGTGTGGTGGAGGGAACGCTGAAAGTAACCGCCACCGATGCGCTTGTCTTTCCTGCGGCAGGAATCTGCCTGGAACAGGAGGGCAAAGAGGCCGCAACCGTCCTGTTTGAGACCTGGGGGCAGACCGAATTGGGAACCCTGTCCTGGTCGAAACAGCCGCACTTTGAGTCCCGCGACCGCACCGGATTCGGCTGCGCAACCGTTGCCGGCATGCCGGCAGGAGAAACCTGCTCCTACAGACTGCTCCTCCGCAAGGGCATCGTTGAAATCTACCTCAACGACCTCCTCGTCCAAACCTGGCCGGCCGCCAAACTCACCGGCCGCATCGGCTTCATCGTGCAGGACGGGGAAGCCCACTTCGGCGTTCCCAAGCTGTGGGCAATGACCCTGCCCTGATCACGCCCCTTCGGTCAGTCGAAAAAAGAGTGAATGACCAGACCGCCGTAGTCCGAAATGATGGCCCAGAAATTCTGCCAGTCGGCCGTGAGGCTCAGCGGCGCGAATGCGCCGATCGGAAGCGACGCCGGGATGAAGCCGCGGGTGTACTCCAGCATCCAGGTGTTCTCTTTCATCCAGTAACCCTTGGCCTCGCCCCGCTTGAGAATGGCGCAGTCACCCGGCTTGTACACGGTTTTTTCCAACTGCCCCTCCAGATAGGTCCACATCTCGCCGGCAAACATGCAGTCGTACACATCCATCTTCGCATAGCGCCCCGAAAATCCCTCCGCGCCGATGGGCGTGCCGAATATGAGCACGTATTCATCAAGCGAGGCGTACAGCAGCGCCATCTCACCCAGCGTCCCGCCCGTGTAATTGAAAACCCAATGCAGATCCGTCTTTATCTTGCCAGGGTGCCCCGTGTTGAGTGTGTCAACGATGGCGGCAACCGCCTCCTCCGTGGGTAGACTGGACACGTCCTTCGCGAGGGACTGAATCTCCTCCGGTGCGAATTCATAGTGCGGCGCGCACCCTGTAATCAAGACGGCCCAAGCCAGAAGAACTCCGCCACTCGCCAAAGACCTGAAGATCACCGATAACCGCTTCATCCCATGCACTCCTCTGGGGTGGCGCTGGGCCATCCGCTTGTCTGCGTCCGTTCGGATA
Source organism: Candidatus Hydrogenedentota bacterium (assembly GCA_903893795.1). GTDB lineage: Bacteria > Hydrogenedentota > Hydrogenedentia > Hydrogenedentales > CAITNO01 > CAITNO01. The sequence continues at coordinate 49,809 of CAITNO010000102.1, forward strand.
TCCCGAAAGGATTATGGGGCAAAGCCCGGGTTGGCCGAAGTCACGCGCCTGCGTAACGAAGACCTACCCCGGGAACCTATTAGCAACCCCACTCCAGCAAGATTGTATGGGTCGCCGTCTAGAGTCACATACGCCAGTCAATATCATGGGTCGGGGCAGACTTTACAAGACAGTAATCTTCCTCCCAAGCCCCTTGACAGGTTCTTGCAGCAGCCCCGTCAGCCCGTCTGGCCCAGGACCGCAAGCACAAAACTTCTGCCCCAGGTGGCAAATGCGGAAAAGGCCTCCGCCTCGGCCTCATCGATAGCGGTGACGCCGGCCGGTCCGTGCTCGGCCACCACCATGTCGATAATCTCATAGCGCTGCGGAAAATCACCCAGTTCCACCGAAGGGTTGTTGACGAAATAGGACGGCATGTATTTCATGATCGTGTTGTTCAGCTTCGTGGTCAGCGCATGGGCGGACGCCGACAGAGAATCACGGGGCACACTGTCCGTGTACGCCGGAATCTTACCTGTCTTAAGCAGCGCCGCCAGCGTCGGGTCCTGGGTGAGGTTGTTTCTTACCGCAAAAGCCAAAAGAATACCCTCAAAGGTTTCCAGCGCCACATGGCGGTTTGACGCGAGCTGCACCGCATCCTCCTGCGGACCGGGGAACCCAATCATGTTCAGCACGTTTACCCACAGCATCTGCAGGGTCGTGTACCCCGGAAGCGCCGCCGTATGGTACGGCTGCGAGAGGTCGGCCAGGTAGTGAAGCCCCCAGCCCATGAAACGCCAACCCCAATAAGGCTGCCCGTGGATGAACGCGAATTCCGAAAGAGACTTGCACAGGTGAATGCGGTATTCGGGATAGGTCTCATTCAGGAAGGACGCAAACAGATAGATAATCCACGATTCGTGATAGAACCCCATGTGGAAGGGTGCCTGAGAACCATAGTCCAGATTGGGATTGCCAAAAGGCTGCACACCAAATCCGTACAGCGCACCGAACGGCGTGCCGTTGTCCTCAAAAAGGCCGATATCAAGGCCGTAATCCGGTTCATTGCTGGCCGTGGCAACGATGTCTATCGGGGCAACGGTGTCGCCTTCCGCCAGGGCCTCATAATCAAACACGTTAAGGTCTGAAACGTCCTGGAGAATGGAAACATCGGACGGGGCCAGAAGCCCGGTCTTGACCGATTTCATCCCGCTAAGCGGACTCACGTAAAGCGGGGTCTTGATGTCCGGGTTGACCCGAATGGCTTTCAGGAAGCGCGCAACGATGTCGTTCGCCGTTCCCGTGGCCTGAAAGGCCAATGCGTCCGGCCTCGGCTTGTAGGCGGCCATATTGGTTCTGGCCCACGCCTCTTCATTGTTCAGGAGAGCGACCAGTTCCGGCTCCACGGCAACCAGAAACGACTTCAGCGACGTCGCGGCCGCGGGGGTCGCCCCGGTCACTTCGGTCATGGTGGAAAGCACAGGCCGGGTGAACAGAGGATGATGCTCCCATGCCGTGGCGGAATAGGAGGCACAGAGAGCCATCGCCGAAAATGCGAACATAACAAGACCTGACCGATTACGCATGAGAGACTACCTTTACCCTTTGTGGGACCCAGAAAAGCTTCGTGGCCCTGCCTGCACACATATTTCACGACACAAAGCTTCTTGAGGAGATCCTAGACCTAACGAAGAACGGAATCAACTTCCCTGCTTTCGGTTTGCCGTGCTTTCCTGTTCACCGAAGCGTCCCACCACTGCGTTGGCCGGGCCGACAGGTCAGAAACACACCCTCGGCTGTTGAATCCATTTCCATTCACCAAGTATTCCTTTATCTGTAATCCACCGGTGCTATAATGGCCCGCGGTACTGCGGGTTGGCGACCTTATCCATAGGCCGCACCCACCGTTCACCAAGCACACCTATCGCAGGAGCAGGAACATGAAGCACCGACATTCACATCCGCTATGGCTGACAATCGTGCTTATCGCCCTTGGCGGGTCCGTCTTCGCGGACTCCTCCAACGGCTACATCAAGCACGACGGGACAACGTGGACCCTCGGCACCGCATCAGTGGAGCGCGTGGTGGCGCTGGAAGAAGGAAAACTGCTTCTGAAGTCCTTCAAAGACAAAGCGTCCGGTAACGAACTGGCGACGGGCAGTTCCGAACTGTCCTTCGCGCTGGGCACCTCCGAAAACCGCATCACCGGCGCGAGTGGGGGATGGGTACTCTCGGACGCGGTGGAATCGCAGGGCAATCAGGGAGAGTTGCAGCTCGATCTGCGCCTGACCCGCGAAGGCATCGAGGCCACCAAACACTACATGGTCTATCCCGAAACCAGCATTCTCCGCGAATGGACCGCCGTCAAAAACATAGGCGCCGCGCCCGTCACTCTCATCAATCCGGGCTTCCTCGACACCGGCCTGCGCATGGCCAACCTCGACGCGCTCGACTTCCTATGGATGACCGGCGGTGACAACCAGCCCGGCTCGTGGGACCTCAAGACCGAGAAACTGGACCCCGCAAAACCGCGCCGCTTCGACTCCTACGAACCTTTTCCGCTCAATGTGTCGAAGGTGACTTGCCAGGGTGACGGCATCAACGCCAAGATTCTGCGCAATGACACACAAGTCTGGCCGGCCGAAGGCTGGAAATACATCGCCAACGCAACCGTCAATGAACTTTTCGACTTCACCACTGACGTCACGGCAGGGGACAGTCTCGTCTTTCTCGTCAACATGAACGGCGGCATTGGTTTTGACACCACAGCCTTCGACCCCGACATCACCTATGAAGACGGCGAATCCCACCAGGCAAGCAAAGAATTCAGCGGTGAGCAAGGCAAGAACGGGTGGCGCTACCAGTACCTGGAAGGCGGAAAGCTGGTCGACCTCGTCTACTATGCCCTGCCCCAGCAGTGGCGCAAGGAAAAGGACAACCTCACGGGCACGCCCTTTGTCGGCGCGGCCAACCAGCATCCCGATGCCGGGCAGGATGTGGTGCGCGTCTGGACCGCGCCCAAAGCGGGAAAGCTGCACGTCACCGGTTCCGTATGCAACACCGGAAACGGACAGTCCCTGGGCAGTTACGGCTTTCGACCCGGCTCGGCGAGCTACGCACCCTGGTACGCCCTCTACAACCGCGCCACGCGGCAGGGCATATTCGTGGGCTGGGACTATTTCGGGCACTGGACCTCCTCTTTCGCCTCTGACGCCCACGGCGATGTGACGGCCGGTCTGGAGGTTGCCGGTTACACAAACACCCTCGCACCCGGCCAGTCCGTGACCACGCCAAAGTCCTTCACCGGCCTCTTCCGCGATGATCTCGACAACGCCGGAAACGAATGCCTCGACTGGCAGTACCGCTACCTCTGGGACTACACCCGCGAAGGCTGGTTCCCCGCGATCCGCATGCTCGGCTATTGGATGAACGGCACCGGCTGGGGCCAGCCCGGCGTCTCTTGGACCGGCGGCAACCCCGACCTCGAAAGCACCTTCCGCAAGGTCTTCCGTGTCGCCGACCTCATGCGTTCCACCGGCGCCGACGTCTATCACCGCGACTGGGGCTGGTGGGACCGCGCGGGCGACTGGAACGGCCCTGACTTCAAGACCACCATCAACTACCTGGCCAAGTACGGCATCGGACAGCTCATCTACGCCTTTCTTTACACGGTCGACTTGGAATCAAAGGTAGCCAAGGAGCACCCCGACTGGCTCCTGGGCAGCACTCTCGACATGTCCAAGCCCGAAGTCGTTGAGTTCATGAAGGGCCAGTTGGATGGCTTCACCCAGCGCTGGGGCGATTTTGAATGGCGCAATGACAGCTTCTTCACCGCCCAACGCGACGGCGCGGACACGCCCATGCTCGGCCAGGATGAAGGACTCCGCGAAGTCATCCGGGGTTTTCTGGACAAACATCCCCAATGCGCCTTCCAGGCCGTCAACGGCGGCGGAAACTACGGCGGCTATGACTACGTCCGCTACGCGTCAAGTTTCTCCTTCAGCGATGGCGCCGTCGGCATTCTCCGAAACTACTACGCATCGCTGCTCTTTCCGCCGGACAAGACCAGCGACATCCCCGATGTGTGGAACCCGGACAAATATGACAAAGGGACCTGGCGCGGTCTCCTGTGCATCAACTTCGACATGACGGGCGACACCTGGGACCCGGCCAAGCTGGAGGGAGTTCGCGAACTCATCGAAATCTACCACTATCTCGTGTCCCGCGGTGTGGCCGGGCGCGGAGTCCACGTCTATCGGCCCATCATCGTCGGCGACGACCCAACCATGTATCTCCAGCGCATGAGCGCCGACGCTCAGCGCGGCATCATCATTCCAAAACGCCCCATGCCCGGCCCCGTCACCATCAAACCCAAGGGGCTCATCCCCAACGGTGGCTACGTGGTTTCTTATCACGAGGCAAACGGCGGCGAACTCCGGAACGGCACCGACCTCATGCTCAACGGAATAGAACTGGAGGGGATGCCCGCAGGCGAACTCATCTACCTCAACCTGCCGATGCACCCCGGCAGCAGGATGGACCTGGAGGCGCCGGGCGCACCCACCCACGTTAAGAAAGTCGCGGCGGAGAATATGGGACAGCCTGGCGTGGAGATTGCCTGGCTGCCTGGAACAGACAACAACTGGATTTCCTACTACGAAGTGCACCGTGACGACGAACTCATTGACAAAGCGGCCAGCGGAACCTTCTACTTCGACCATTCCGCCGGGGCCGATGTCGCCGCCAGGTACCGCATACGCTCCATGGACGTCAGCGGCAATGTGTCCGCCATGGTGACCGCCGACGGCCCTGCCCCCAAGCGCGCCCTCGTCATCGACGATGCACCGGGCTGCGCCGTCACCTTCACCGGACAATGGGACCACAAAACCAAACTCGTCCCCGCTCACGCGGGCACCCTGGCCAGTTCAAAGGAAAAGGGCGCCACTGCCGAACTCACCTTCGAGGGTGTAAGGGTCCTGGTCTTCTCCAAACTCGGTGCCGACTGCGGAAAAGCCTCCATCAGCATCGACGCCAACGCCCCCGAAACCGTGGACACCTATTCGGCCGATGACATCTGGGGTTACTGCATTTTTCAAAAGGAAGTCCCCCCCGGAAAACACACGCTTAGAATAGAGGTTCTGGGCGAACACGCCGAACACGCCAAGGACAGCTTTGTAAACCTGGACGGGGTGCGTGTCAATACGGAATAGACAATAACGCCGGAATAGGCGCATGTCCCGCATATATCGCCCCAAGAGAATGTTGCATCTATAAGCGACATGTGAAAGACATCTCAAGGGAGATTAGATTCATGAACGGGCAAACAAATCGCCGTGATAATCTCGAACTGGCGGCGCAGTTGCTGGTCCGCTGTCTTGCAGGCGGAGTGATATTGCTGCTGGTATGGTCCCTGGCCTTCCTCTTCGCCGCCGACTGGCTATACGCCATGAACACAAAATGGTTCGCCGTCACGAGAGAGCAGTTCGTTTTGGTCAATTATTGCGGTATTGCGGCGGTCAAGCTCTTCGTCTATGTCGTCTTCCTCATACCCTATATCAGCGTCCGCCTGGTGCTTCGGAAGAACCCATAAGACCGCTCTTCATGTGGCCGCACATGCCGCGCGTGAGGGAAGGCTCAATAGGAGTTCTCTGCGTCCTTGGAGGCATTTCCGCAACGGCTCGCATCGAGAATTCTTCGGACCTCCCCCAGCAGTAATTCCCGGCAATAGGGCTTTTGGATCAGTTCCATTCCCCGCTCCGCAACGAAGTTGGCATGGCTAACATCTTCACTGTAACCGCTGCTGAACAGAAACGGCACCTTGGAGCCCGATGCCACGATTTCTTCCATCACCTCTCGGCCGCCCATTCCCGGCATGACAATGTCCAGCAGCACGAGGTCTATTTCCCCGGCATGGTCATGGAAGGCGCGGAGCGCATCTTTGCCGTTCACTGCGGTCAGCACGGTGTAGCCCGCCGGCTTCAGGATCATGCTGATCATCTTCAGCACCGCCGGGTCATCCTCGGCCACCAGGATCGTTTCCGTGCCAGGGACAGCCGAAACTGCCCGAACTTCCTCTGTCCGTTCCGCAGGAAGCTCCGCCGAGGGCAGGTAAATCCGGAAAACCGTCCCCTCCCCCGGACTGCTGTTGACATGGAGCAGCCCCTCATGCTGTTTCACAATCCCGTACACCGTGCCCAGTCCCAGGCCCATTCCTCCGTCCAGAATCCCCTTGGCGGTGAAGAACGGCTCATAAACGTGGGCCAGTGTCGCCGCATCCATGCCCTGCCCCGTGTCCGCCACGCTCACCAGAACATAGCGCTTACCCTTTTCAAGGACCGCATCATGGGTCGCAATGGTAATCTTCCCGCCCCGCGGCATGGCGTCGCGCGCATTGATGCACAAATTCACGAGAACCTGCTCTATCTGGTCCTTGTCGGCAAGCACCGGGTCCACAAGATGGGCCGGCGTGAAAATGATCTCAATCCGCTCCCCGACCAGCCGGCGAATCCGCTTCAGCACGTCCTCAATCAGCACGTTCAAATCCGTATGGGCCGCCTGCATGTCCTGGCGGCGGCTGAACACGAGCAGTTGCCGCGTCAGGTGCGCCGCCCGCTGGGCCGCGCGAATCACTTCGTCTATCGCATCCCAAGATTCCGTGTCCTGCGTGGTCGCGCACTGAACCACCTGGGCATTCACCAAAATAACCTGAAGCAGGTCATTGAAATCATGTGCCACCCCCCCGGCAAGGTGCGCCACCGCGTCCATCTTCTGCGCCAGCCGCGACTGTTCTTCCCGCTCCCGCTGCTCGGTTACATCCCGCCCAATAACCACACAACCGGTGACCGCACCCTTTTCGTCGAGGATGGGGGAGAAGCTGTGGCTGCCAATCCATGCCTCGCCTGCGCCTTTTCTGCGCAGCGCATATTCAACATTGGTCCCCGTCTCCCCCCGAAGTGCCCTCGACACAACCCACATATCCGTCGGCACCACTTTTCCGTCGGGCAGACTCGCCTCAAAAAGCTCTCCCAAGTTCAAGAGCTGCTCTGCACAGGCGTCCCTGCTCTCAAAACGGTAAAACCTTGCGAAGGCCTCATTAAACTGAATTACTCTTCCATTGGCATCATGAATGGACACAGCATCCGGTATCCCCGAAATGGCTGACTCCAGATTCATGCCCCCCACATTGGCAATGGCGTCCATCTGTTCCTGCTCCTCCCAGTCTGCGCGCGGCTTCGCCGTAAACTGCTCCGTATTCGTCCCGTCTTGACTCATTGGCTGACCCTCGCGTTATCAAAAGGCATATCGCGCAAATCGATTATAATGCACTTTCTGGGATAGAGTCTAGTAAAATCATCCCGGCTCAATACCTGACCCTCCCAACGAAACGGTTCCGCACTGCTCAGGCACCCCGTCTGGCTTGAACCAACCCCGGGGATCAAACATCCGAAAGGGATTCTGCTTTCGGCCTGCCCATTGGTAAAGCAGGATAAACACGCCCACAAAGACCGAGTAAATCACCTCTACCCAGACACGAGTTGTGTAAGACACGCCCGGACAAACGGTGTTGATATGCCACGGAAAGTTCCATAAGGGCCAAAGGTACATGTGGTGCACCGCATCGGCCGGCGATTCGTAATAGGTGAACCCGTCCAGAAACAGATGGGACAGCCCGCCAAGCATGGCCATTCCCCAAAGCGGAACAAACCGTATCGGCACCGGAGGGCTGCACAACGCCAGTCCAACGCGGGCAATCACCGCGAGCGCAAAACTCATCACCGCAACACCCACCGCCGTGTGCGTCCAAATGCCATGGGCGAAAAAGGGTGAAAAGGACTGCAATTGGAGGTCGAAATCCGGCGAATAGGCGGCCACGGCCACATACAGCGTTTGGAACCGGTACTCCCGATAACCGAGCGCCCGGCCGGCAAGATAACCGGTGCTGAAATGCACGATCCCGTTCAAGAACATATCCTCAGCGTCCGCGAGAACGCAACTGATCGCCGCTCCAAGAAGGGTGCCCGTCCGAATCCGGTCGGACACCATTAAACAGCTACATCTTCATTGCCTCCTTCAACGACTTCATCCAGCTCGCCACCAGGATGTTGGTCTTCCACACAGGGGTAGACCAAGATACGGAGGGAGTTAGCCGCAACGTATTCTCCAGCCCTTCATAATTGTGCGTAACCGAAATATAGTCCAGCCGGATGGGCTTGGCAAGACGCGGGTAGTGCCCTGAGGCGAGCCCTGTTATCGAGTCAAGGGCGATTTTGAACGGCCTTATGGTGTCCGAGAACAACAGTGCTTCAGAATTCAGGCTCAGGCTGCACTTTCCCGTATAGATCCACAAGAACCGCCCGACGAAGCTGCGCAGGTGTTTCGGCGTGGACAGATAGCAGCATTCCTGTGACCGCATAATCTCAGCCATACGCCCTCCTCTGCTAAACATTCATCCCAAGGTCTACTCAGAAGCCTTCAACTCAGTAATGTAAAGATTGCGAAAACGGTGCTGGCCGCCGTTCGGCACTTCGGCCTGAAGCGCAATGAACCCCGTCTTGGGGCCTGCAAGCCCTTCGCCCTTCCACGCCGGACTGCCGTTGATCTCCAGTTCGACCTTGTCGCCGTTGACCGTAAGCTTGAACGTGTTCCATTCGTGCTGCTTAATGAGCCCCGTGCTGCTGGCACCAGTCAGCCCTTCCACATTCCCCTCCAGGCCCTTGCGCATGTTGGCCTGGTATTTGTCCGGCCAGGGACGCTTCGCAGGCACCGTGTCATACCGGAAATAGACCCCGCTGTCCCAATTGTCATCGGCCAGCGCCTTCCAGTCGAACTCCAGCACAAAATTGCCGTACTTCTTCTCCGTCTGCACCAGGCCATTGCCGCTTTCAATGAAGATGTCGCCGTTGTCGACCTTGGCCTCACACTTCAGCACACTCCAGCCGTCCAGATTCTTTCCGTTGAACAGGGGCACACGGTCTCCCGCGGCCGGGGCGCCCAGGGCGGACAGGGACACAAGCACGACGGCACCGAAAAGCAGAACACACATTGGTTTCATGGGACTAATCCTTGAAGAGGGTGGGGGATAGGTTTGGGTGTTGAAACACATGCTACAACTTCTTGATCTTCATGTTACGGAACCAGATCGGCGCGCCGGCGTGCTTGCCCTGCAGTCCGATTTTACCCTTGGTCACCATGGCGCTCAGCGGGCCGCCCAGCCACTCGGGGGCTTTTGAACCGTCCGGGTTCTTCGAAGCTTCCGTCCATTTTGTCATGTCCATTGACGCGACATTCTCGCCGTTCAGCACCACGTCCACCTGCTTGCCCTGGCAGCGAATCGTGTAGTGGTTCCATTCACCGGCATGTTTCACGGCCTGCTTTGCAGGCGCCAGACGCCCAAATATCCCGCCGCATTTCCAGGTCGCGTCCACCTTGCTCCACTTGTCCGCATAGTCGTCCAGGATCTGCACCTCGATGCAGCTCGTCACCCACTTGTCCATGTCGCTGCAGAACAGAAACACCCCGCTGTTCGCGGCGGGCGCGCACTTGAACTCCAAATCGATGATGCAGTTGTCGTAATCCGCCTTCGTCCAGATGGCCTGGTCTTCCGTCGCGGTCAATTCCCCGTCCTTGAAGCTCCATATGCCCGCGGGATAGGTCGCGTTCGACAGGTCCGCCTTGAACAGCTCTTCCCAGTCCTTCGTGGAATCAGGATGCTTCAGCGGCTCCGCCGCCCCGGCCACGCAGGCCACTGCCATCAGGGACAATCCCACCATGCAACAAATCATCATACGGTTCATCTTCACAAGCTCCTTTTCATAAGGTGCGCCCATAACAGACGCCCTGTTGACCAGATACTGCCGCTAATGTGAGGCAGACATTCCTGTCTGCCATTGCTTTTCTGCCCAAAATGTGGGGCAGACATTCCTGTCTACCGTTCCTTCATTCTACACTCCCAAGCCCCCTCTCTTCTCTCACTTCTGTTTCACAGGCAACGCCTTCTCTGGCTCGTTGTTCACGATAATGGCCTTCCCTCCCGTATTGTCACTGACCCGCACCCCGAAAGGCCCGTTGTTCCCCTGAATGATCGCATGCTCCACCTGCGCGCCAAGCGCCACATCCACCGGATGCGGCGGCGCAAAGGTGCAGTTGTTCACCTGCAAACGCCCCCCCTCGGCCAATACCAGCGCCCCCGCGTCTTCCATCCAACTGCTCAGGTAGCAGTCGCTGAAAGACGTGCTGCCCGTGCCTTGCAAGACCGCGTTGTGCAGCGAGGGCCCCCAGAAAGAGCAGTTCACAAAGCGGACATTGCCGTTGCACGTGGGGGCGATGCGCACTTCCACCGGGTCCTTCCCCATAAACGCCACATACTGGCCCCCCGTGAAAAGCAGACCCATCGGCTGAATCGCATCCACCTGAATCGAGGTCTCGCAGGCGTCCGCCCCGTTTCCCGTAAACTGGCCGTTGCAGGTCCCCGCGTCCGTGCTGATAAACCGCCATCCATATTTCGCAGGAAAAACGAAATTATTCGTCGCGTACTCCCAGTCCGTCCTGCCAAACACAAACGCCTCCAAATGGGCGATCATATACTTCATGATCTTCTCGCCGTCTCCGCCCGTGGCCGCATCGCTCCACCAGTGGCAATGAAACTGCACATTCTCTACCCGGCCAATGTCCGTGCAGTTGTCCACCAGCAGACCGCGACGCAGCACACATCCCGCCACGCTCCGAATCCGGTGCCGCACATTGGGCTCTGGTCCCACCCTGATGCCGTTGTAACTGTTGATAAACGTCACGTTCTCCAGCGTCGTATCAAACCCCTGCATGTGTACGGTCCATGAATAGGGGTGAATGTCGTCCACCTTTTGCTCCGGATAGAAAACCGTGAGTCCGCTGACCGTGGTCGCATTATTCATCTCAAAAAGCGCGGCTGCGCTTTCATCGTCCCGGCCGCCCGTGGCAAGCACGATGGTTCCCGTCAGCGGCGTAATTGACATCGGTGCCGTGTTGGCCCCCTTCAGCGTTACCCCCGGCTTCAAGTGAAGGCTCCCGGCAACCTGATAGCGACCCGGTGGCAGATAAACCGTGCCCCCCTTTTCTCCCGCAGCGTCAATGGCTTTTTGAATCGCGGCCGTGTCATCGCACACCCCATCCCCAACAGCCCCAAACTCCCGGGCTGCATACACCCCGTCCAGGGCATTGCCCGCCTTCTCAACGACCACGGCCGTTCGAAACGTGGCGCATCCGGCAAGAATCATGGCCAGAAAAGTAAGTCCCAGACATCTCATAAGTTCCTCCTGCCCGAGACCCGTTCGCCGGTGCCTGCGGCCTTTGGGAAATGAACCAACCGCGCACAAGGCAGCGCGGCGCATGGCAAGTCTATTATGTGGCAGTGCGAGAGGGCAGTCAAGAGCATCTTCCGCCATTCACGTAAGGGCGCAGCGCCCTCTGTAAGGGAAAAGCGCTTCCGACCACTCCCGCCCCCTTGCTCCATTCGGCTAACCTGCCGTCAGTCATCGTACACGGCGGAAGAATTGGCATCCCAGAAATACCCCTGGGTAATCCTGCTCTTCCCACGAAAACCTATCTCGCGGTATTCGGCCCATATTCTGCCCACGGCCAGCATCACGATGCAGTTCGGAGAACCATGGATAGCGACCAGTCCCTGCCCTTCATCACGGCGAAAACCTTCAAATGTATAGGCGCCTATACGTTCGGGGTCTTGAAGGGTATAACGAACGACATCCAGAAACCGGAGGGAACACCGGAGCACATCCACCTCTTCAACCCGGTAGATGAGCCGGTTCTTCACCACACGCCGTGGACCACCGTGCCAGATGCGCAGGAAGGGAATATCCACGGTGCACGTCTGCTCGTCATAACACATCGTATCCACGTCAAAGCACTCGTCATAAAGACGTTCCCCGAGGCTTTGGAGTCCGTCCCAGGTGGACACGTCCATGCTCTCAAACTGTTTGGAAGGGATCATGTCATTCATCCCATGGCGGTAGCGGCGCCCTTATGGATGCCCTGCCCCTGAAACAGGCTCATGCTCCTTCAAGAAGCGGCAAATCTCCTCCGCGGCGACACGATGCCCCACTGCTGTCGGATGGACCCCAACCAGCACCTTGTTTGCTATGTTGGTGCTGTCCGCATCAACCGCCGCAAAAGCGGGGAAGAGGTCAAGCGCCGTCAGTCCCAGCCGCCCGCACAGCCCCTCCATCGCCGTGTTCTTCTGGTAATAGCTTCCCTCGGGATAGGCAATCCACAACGCCGGAAAGAGTGCCACCAGCACCGGCACATGGCGCTCGGAGCACACCCGGGCAATCTCCCGATAACTCCGCTCCACGATCCCCTCGTGTCGGTACCGTTCGATGACCATTGCGCAGCGAAGCTTCACAAAATCCCACGTGCGCGAGGGACTTCGCGTAAAATGTCGCCATAACCCCATGTCAGCACCAATGGCAGGGTCGTTCACACAGTATCCCACCAGAACAAGGTCCGGCTGAAAATCCAGCACCCTGGTTTTGATCAATTCCATTTCCTGCTCGGCATTGTAGCCCACCACGCCCAGGTTAAGAACCTCATAGCGCCGCGAAGCCCCGTCCGAAGAATTCAAGAGACGTTCCAGCACCTTCGGATAGGTGTCTTCAACGCGCTGATCCCAGCCAAAGGTAACCGAATCACCCACCACGGCAATGCGGTATACCCCTTCGGGTTTCTTTGCGATGAATTCCCGGTCACGAAACCCGAGAGCGTTAATCTTGATAATGTCCCCAACAGCCGCATTCGGCCGCATTTCGTAGACAAGCGTTCTGTCTTTCGAGCGGGTGTGGACCAGGCTGTCACCGTTTCTGTCCCATTGGAAAGCCCCGGTGTTGATGACCGTCATGTCGGGGACGCACCACCTGTCATTGGACGAATCGTCCGCCTCCACGTGAACCTTCTGCAGCAGCGACTCCTCGTACTTCCAAAGCAGCGTTTCGCTCAGGGCCAGAAGCAGGCAGAGAGGCACCGCCACCAGGAGCCCATTTACCGCCACGCGCTTCAGCAGCGACCTCCCTTTGCCTGTATTGCCTCGGTCTTCCACGGTCTTCACCTGTCCCAGGGAGAAAGATGAGGACTCTTTCCCCGAAAGTTGTTCCTTCGGCGCCCGCCGAATGCTCATCTCAGGCTCATTCTTTTGACGCCGTGCCAACCTTCAGCAATACCGCACCGCGCCCCGGCACCTTCACCGTCAGCGAACCCTCCGCCGCGTCAAGGTCTTTCCACTGCCACACATCGCGCACCGCTTGTTTGCCCTGAAGGCCGATATCAGACAGCTTCACCGTGACGGGCCGCCCCAGCACTCCCCGGTTAAACACCGCAACCGCCGTCGTCCCGTCGTACAGGGGACGCGTCCATATTTCGCCGAGCCCCTCCTGCACACGCCGTGCACCCGCCTTGCCCAACGGGTCCTGGTCAACCTCCAGCACCTCATCGTTGGACAGCAGGGCCTTGGTGAAGTCGTCCAACTGCGCCAGGTCACAGCCCACCAGCAACGGTGCCGCAAGCATGCACCACAGCGTGATGTGCGTGACCTGCTCGTTCGGCGCCAGCTTGGTCGGCGCAACGTTCGCGCCCCAGCCCACTTTTCCCACAACAAGCATGTCCGGGTCGTTCCAGTGTCCCGGCCCCGCGAATTCTTCCTTGCCTGTCTGCGCAAAACCGATGGTGGACACGCTCTTCCATGTGTCGCCAATGTCGCCCGTCGTGCGCCACAGATTGCCGCCCACTTCCGCGCCCCATCTCCACACGTCGCCCATTCCGTACTGGCAAAGGCTGTACACGATGTCGCGCCCGCAGCGGTCAAGCGCTTCGCGCATGACAAAATAGGGTTTCTTTAGTTCGTCCAGTTTGGCACCCTTGTTGGCCACGGCACGGTAGCTGCACCAGTCATATTTCAGATAATCCACGCCCCATGCCGCGTACTTGTCCGCATCCTGCTGTTCAAATTGGTAGCTGCCTGTGTACCCCGCGCAGGTCTTCGGTCCCGGCGAAGAATAGACGCCGAAGCGCAGCCCCTTGGCATGGATATAATCGCCAAGTGCCTTCATGTCGGGGAATTTCTCGTTCGTGAGTATTTCACCGGCCCCGTTGCGCTCCGCCTCCCAGGCGTCGTCGATGTTCACATATTGGTATCCGTGCGCCGCCAGACCGCTGGAAACGAGCACATCGGCCGCCCCGCGCACCTTGCCTTCATCCACTGCCGTGCCCCACGAATTCCAGGAGTTCCACCCCAGCGGGGGCGTCTGCGCGAGCTTGTGCTCGCCGCCGATAATCGTCAGCCTGCGCGAACTGTTTCCCTTCGCCCCCGACACGGACAGCGTGACCACCGTCGTCCCGGCCTGTTTCAAGGCACCCGAAATGATGCCCGTCTTCCCATCCAGTGTCAGCCCTTCCGGCAGGTCCTTCGCCGAGAAGAAAAGCGGCCCCTCGCCCGTCGCCGGAATGAGGAACAGGAAGGGCCTTCCGGGCGTCGTCCCCGTCACCCGCGCTCCGTGAATGCGCGGCTCCGCCGCGTCAGCATGCAGAATGGACGGCGCGGTCTCCCCGGCATTGGCCACGGCCACGGGAGATTCTTTCGCGTCCGGCACAAGCGTAATCAGCGCACCGGCCCAGTCGGCCCGCACAAAGCGCGTGCCGTCGCCACCGTCCAGCACCAGCAGCAGCAGATGGCGCGCACCCGTCAAGTCCACCGAAATCGGCTGGGGCTTGTCGCCAACACGCATGTTCCCCGTTGCCGCAAGTTTCCGGTCATCGGCCCACACCTCAAAGGCAATGGCCCCCTGTGCCGCCGTCCCGTCATCCACCCCGGCCACCGCGTCGAATTGCTTGGCGGCTCCCTTGAGGTCAATAAGGATTTCGCTCACCGCGTGCGTCCCGACGCCGTGCGCGTACTTGCGCCCGTCCAGTTCCAGCGGCAGCCCCGTCACCGGCTTGCCCTGCGCGGGACGCTTTGTGTCCTCACTTGCCACCGACAAATCGAGCGAATCGACCCACAGGGCGTGTTTGGGCGCCTTCTTCCCCTTCAGATTCACCGCATGCGCCCCAAGCGAAACGCACAACAGGCCACAAAACAACGCGATAAGGATTCTGTTTTTCATTCGCTGCCTCGATTCTGTGATTTACCCGGAAAACAGACCAACCACGCCCGTAAGCGGTTTCGGCCACCGGTCACAGGATGATAGGGGCAACTTTCACCATCAGTCAAGAACCGGCGCGGGACAGAACCGGCGCGGGGGAGAGGCGCTGCCTTCCGAAGCCTCAGAAACCGTTGTTGCCCGAGACGGTGATCGTTTCCCCGACGTTGTTCGCCGAAAGGTCCAGCACCTTCTTGCAACCCGCCCCCTGCCGGGACTGTTCCACCTGGTTTCCCTCCAGCCGGACATCACGGCTGCTTTCGATGTGGATGGCCGCCGAACAACGTTCCTGGGTGGGCTTGTCGCACACGCCGGCAATCTCATTGCCTCGGATAACCGCCGTCTCTGTGCCCGTCATGAAAATGCCCGCATTGTCAGACCGGTCAATCTTGTTGTTCTCGATGTTGATGTCGCGAAACACCCCCGGCAGCGGCGCATCCTTCCAGCCCGGCGTGATGCCTTCAATCGAGATGACCCCGCGCGCCATCGCCGCCCCATAGTTGCAGTGCTCGAACCGGTTGTTGCGCAGCATCACATGCCGGGCCGGGATGCTCTCGTAAAAATGGACCGTCTCGGCAATCACCAGCACGCCCGCCGAGGTGATGTCCTTAAAGGTGCATCCCTCCACCACCGTGTCGCGGATTTGGATCAGCATTCCCCGCGCGCGGTTCCGCTGAAAGGTGCAGTTCGAAATGCGCGCCCGCGGGAGTTTTGTCGCGTTTGCCAGCATGTCGCCCACCTTCACTTCCTTGGGCAGGGGCCCCTCTAACACGACCCGATGGGTGTGCCCATCCGCCTCCATCGCCGCCGACTGCACCTTCACCGTTCCATAGCTCAGAAGCGTGTCCTGCGGCATCAGTTCCATCAAGTCGCCGGCGTCGGGCAGGCATCCCATGTTCAGGTTGTGCCGGGCCAGCACCGTCCGCTCGTCCACAATCTGTTCGATATTGATGAACAGTCCGCTCTTCATGTTGATGCCATCGTCGCCCTGCCCGTCAAAAAGACAGTTTCGAAGCACAATGTCGCCCGTGCATCCCCCGAAATGGCACCCGTCCGCCGTCGCGGAGATAAACCGGCGCGTCCCCGCCGCGGGCTGCACCACGCAGTGGTCCAGCGTCACGTTTTCACTGCTCTGTCCGATGAAGCCCATGCCGGGGCAGGTGCGCACCGTGATGTCCTGAAACGTCATGTTCTTGCACAGAACCGCGCAACACCCGTTGTACCCGTACACCTGGTGCCGCAGCACCGCCACCTTGCCGACCGTTATGGGCGGCGTTTTGAACGAGGGATGCACCCGCAGCACCTGCGGCCGCACCAGTTCCGTCTGCATCGGATTCTCCAGGCAATAAATGTCCAGCCCATGGCGGCAGGGGAGACCCGTGTCCCCTTCGTAGTCCATCATCGCCTGCACCGTCTCGCCCCCCTGCACGGGGAACTCCGGAAACACCTCCACCTCAAACCAGTCCTCCCCCGTGGCGGTGATGGTCCCCACGGAGAAGGGCGGACGCTCCCAGTCGATAACGATGTTCTTCACCGTAATGTCGGAACACTGCCTAAACGAGAAGCACCCGGTGATGCCATGGAACACAAAGGTCGATCCCTGCCCGTCAATGGTCACGCCTTGCATGCCGTTCATCGGCAGGCTCATGCGCGGTGATTTCGCATTCGCCCCCTCATGAAATTCATAGCGCCCCTTGGGAAACACCACCCCCTGCGCCTTCTCCGCCGCGCATTTGTCAAACGCCGCCAGCACGGCCAGCGTGTCGTCCTGCCCGTCATCGGGCACAGCCCCCGTGGCCGTCACATCCACCACAGCCGCCTTCTCCGGCTCCGCCGGGGCGCTTCCCGACAAACCAAGAACCATCAGAATAAACGTCAACCGCAACAACCCGCTGGCGGCGCCCGGCATGAAACGACTCGTGTGTCCGTATTTCAAGACAATGCTCCTCAAAGGCTTTTCAGCGCTGTTTCCCTCTTCAACTTCCCGCCAAAGTGTCCGCCAAAGCTCCGGAGACGAAGAGGGAGGAAGGCCAATTATAGCTGGTCCGGCCCCGCACCAATAATTCCTGCCTTAACCCAATTGACGGGTGCCTTTGCACTTGGGAAAGGCCGAACAACACCAAGAAGCTTGGCATGAGCTGGAACCCGCGCGAACCATACGAACAACAATCATCCCCCCGCACGCCGGACAGGCCGGAACACTCTCGTCACAGCGGGCTTGCCGGTATTTAACGCGTGCTTTGGCAAGCTGCTCGGTGTATCCACCGCCCTCGACAAAAGCACGCTCAACAGACGATATCTGCTGGTCGAGGAGATAATTGGCCGGGTGAATCAAACAGATAATGGCATTCGCCACCAACGCAGGGTCAGGGTGGCTAATCCACCGGCCATGGGCATCCCCGTCCTCGGCCTCCACAAGATCCGACCGATCAGTCCGATCAGTCCGATCCCTCAAAGTCTTCGCAACAGCCCGCACCTCAGACGCTTCATTATCGTCCTTGGTCCAGGCCCGGAGCCCCCGTTGCCGAAGAACATCCTCATAGTCCAGCAACAGTTCATCCAGGTTCGCGCGGGCCACATTGAGCAGCCGAAGCTCCGTCTAACTGGACGCAACCGAGGCGCGGCTCCCCTCCGCAATGTTTTGCCGGCCGCTGCGGGCCGCCTGAACCATCTGGTCCACCGTGCGTGAAGTCGAGGAAACAAAACGTCCACAAAAGGACACCGTCGCATCGTAGATAACGGTAGTCGTTCGGAAAGAGCGAAGCGTCCGATAGCCGCCACCGGCGCGCAGGCGTTTCTGTTCCTCTTCCCTCATTCGGCGCGTCCCTATAGTTGAATTACTTCTCCAGCCCCTTCACAATCGCCAGCAGGAAGTCCCGGTTGTCTGCGGTCACGTAGCGCATCTGGCCGCCCATGCGGCTTGTTCCCGACTTGTTGTGTGAAGTATCACACCTCAACAGTCTCGCAAAGCGCGACGGGCTGCGGTATGGGCAACCCGTCTTCACGCAATCCTTCGAGATGAAACCGAATGGCCGAACGGATTTCCTCTTCAACTTCTTGGATGGTTGCGCCGGTGGCAACGCACCCAGGAAGGTCAGGCACGTACGCGGAATAGTTGGCCGCCGCTTTTTCGATAACCACGCCGTATCCCATTACTTGGTCTCCTTGAGATTGGCCTGCTTGAGAATGCTGTTGTATGTTGCCGGAGCCAAATCGTCGGAAAGTTTTCCCGCGATGGTAACGCGCCCCGTCTTTTCGGGATGTTTATATTGCCGGTGGCTGCCGCGCCTTGCGTGCAAATACCACCCATCACGCTCGATGAGGCGTATGGCGTCAAGGACTTTCACAGTACAAAGCCATTCCTCTAACCGAAATTATAACACAGAGTTCTCCAGCCCCTTCACAATCGCCGGCCGGAAGTCCCGGTTGACCGTCGTCACATAGCGCATCTGGCCGCCCATGCGGTTGAAGCTGCAGTCATACTTTGCTTTCAGGAGTTTCATTATTGCCGCTGCCATATCTTCGTGATAGGAAGAACGTCCACGCTTCGGTTAACCATCCATCCACTATTACAATTAATGGAACAAGCAGGAAGCTAAGAATAAAGAGCGCTGGCGGAGCAAACAGTAAAGGCAGAGTATTGCCCTCGTCGCCCGGAAGGCAATACAGAGGGTAAAATGCGCAATATTCGACACTGAAGGCAAAAACTATTCTTGCGGCCCTGGGACGCTTCCGGAAGCAGAACCCCGTTACAAGAGCGGCAACCGGAAAGAAGACCCACAACAGCAACAGTTCGTTGAATTCGACATATCCAACTCTCTGACGGAACACCCAAAATGCGAACATGACTGTAAGCATGTTAATTGCGAACTGGATCCGAAAACGCCTGTTTTTCTCTTCACCGAGGAAATTCATCTATCCCAATCCCCGCACCAGCGCCAGCATAAAGTCCCTATTATCCGCCGTCACATAGCGCATCTGGCCGCCCATGCGGTTGAAGCTTGTGCGACTGAGTGAATACTCACTGTACTCCAATTCGTTTCGCCCAGACAGGAGACTCTTCCGTTATTGGGTCTTGGGCATAGTCAACGGCCTTTCCTGTCTCGACATCATAGAGCACATATCCCCCCGCAAAATGAAGCCCGCCAACATAGACCGCGACTTGCTGGCCTTCTTTTACAAATTCCCAGTTTCGCAGCCATGGCTCGCAGTCAAAGGAGCGAACAACTTTTCCCTTCTTGAAAACAACCAACTTGCCCGCGATTTCTATTGTCTCGCTAACAAAAGGCGGCTCAATGCGGTAGAGCTCAGGGTATAGCCATCCGCTGCAAGCTGAGCATTCTCGCAACGTTGCTCTGAAATTTGGGCCTCTTTCCCGTTTTCGGTTACCGCAATGACATGCTTATTTGAATCGACATAGGCGCGTTTCAATGGATGAGCAAAATCTTTGGGAGAAAGATCAAGTGCGGCAAGAAGGACAAGAAGCCATACCATCAGTATTCTCTCCCTTCTAATCCCTTGACAATTGCCAGCAGGAAGTCCCGGTTGTCCGCCGTCACATACCGCATCTGGCCGCCCATGCGATTGAAGCTCTTGTTGTAGCGGAGGTAGTAGTCGGGATTGTCCATGGGCGGCTCGCCCTGCGACCAGTCCCAGTGGGACTCCTGCAGGTCGACGATGACCATGAAATGACTGCCACACAACCTTTTACCGCACACCATGACTCACCTTCCACACGGCGAAAACTGCCAGAGTTGTTCTCCACAAACCATGAATGTTAATCTTTGTTAGTCTGTAACAGTTGAGTATCACACTAAACACCAACACGAGACTAACAGGAGACTAACAACATGTCATCACCGGACAAGATTGTACCACTCGGCGCTCTGCGGAGGCGACCCGACGAGAAGGGAGGGACTTGGTATCTCTACTTCTATGACCCACGCAAGCCGGATGCCAACGGAAATGGTCTACTTCGCGGTTTGAGTCTGCGGACCACCGACTACAACAAAGCCGTCAAAGAGCGACTGCGCGTCAGTGCAGATGTTGCGTCATTTAATCGGCGCAAGAAAAAAGTGTCGTCCGATACCGGCACACCCGACACCCAGTCTGTCGGAATCAGATCACACGTTGCCGTGTCACCTGATTCCGACAAAGCCATTCCCAAAGAGTCCAGACGCAAGAACGCCAGCCCAACATTGGATGAGTTCTGGGAAATGTATCTGGCATGGGCCGCGCCGGGGGATAAGGTCAGCCGCCACACCTTGAGTTCATACAATACGGCTATGAACAAGGCCAAGAAGTACCTTGAGGTCAAGACCATTGCCGAAGTGACACCCGAACATGTTCAGGACCTCATGCGATGCCTGGAAATGGAAGGGCTCAAGGTGTCCGCTGTCGATAACTACCTCGCCGGATTGCAAGGCATGTTCTCCACGGCGATCAAACTGGGTCTTCGTCCGGCACCCAATCCGTTCAAGATCACACGCCGTGCCAAACCCAAAGACAACCCGCCACGGTTTCTGACCAAGGAACAGCTCAAGAAACTGCTTGATGCATGCCGCGAATTGGACCGCAATACGTTCCTGGCGGCGGCGCTCGCGGGTCATGCCGGGTTACGGTTGGGTGAGACGGCCAACCAGAGGTGGGAAGACATCGACTTCCAGGCCGAAGTGATCACAGTAAAATGCCGCCAAGCCAACAAAGCCAAAGGCATCCAGGAGTTCCGTACCAAGAACGGCAAGTTCCGAACGGTGCCGATGAAGAAAGTCCTTGCGGACATGCTGTTGCCATACCGGAAAACTGAAGGCTACGTCATCGAGCCTGCCAACGGCGATAAGACCGGTAGGCTGAATTACAATATGGGCCGCGCTTGGTACAATGCCCAATGGGCCATCGGGACCAGACTACGCTTCCACGATTTGCGCCATACCTTTGCCTCCCATGCAGCACAGAGCGGCAAGGTATCCCTCTACCAGATCAAAGAATGGCTTGGGCACTCAAGTATAGATA
>CAITNO010000103.1 GCA_903893795.1 Candidatus Hydrogenedentota bacterium
AAGGTCAAAAGTTTTCTGCGCGGCGCCAAGCCCCGGACCCAGGGTGAACTACAGGACGCCATCGCGGACGCGCTCTCAACAGTCACTTCGAGCGACACAAGAGGCTTCTTTCGTCACTGTGGCGTAGGCATAAGTTCTTAATATGCTCTAAAGGCCTGAAAAACCGCCATGGAAACGAATCGGGGCGTTCTCGTCGGCGTAATTGCTTGCTTTCCGAATGCAGTGAAACTATAATAATGACTGACCAGTCAGTTTATTATGAAGGAACAAGGGAAAGATCATGGCCAATCAGGATATGCGGCATATCAAGTCCGGGGGGCGGAGGCTGGGCTTCTATGCCGAACTGGGTCGCTATTTCTCGCCTGACGGCAGCTTGAACGAGGCGGAATTCCGCCAATTCCTGCGCGAGTCTCTGGCTGGCCGTGAGGATGCGGCCCGCTGGCTTTCCGAGTATCTGGAGGGTGTCTTCACCTACCTGGAGGAACGCGGTCTCGATGGGGCTTCGCGTTCCCTGTTTCAGGCCGCCGCAGACGAGTCCGAGGCGATGGGCATGGGCGCGGTGGCCCTGCCGCTGGCGCGGTTGCGCCGACTGATGGACCTCCCGCAGGAAACGGGAGAAGCGGCCACTGGACGCAGGCGCGACCCGGACGACAAACGGCGCAAGATTTTCGAGGCCGCCTTGAAAGTGTTCAGCCAGCGCGGTTTCCATGAGGCGACGATGGACGAAATTGCCGCCGCCTCGGGCGTGGCAAAGGGAACGCTGTACCGCTATTTTGAAAGCAAGGAGGACCTGCTCGACCACCTGCTCAAAGCCACCAGCCGCCGCATTGCCGAGCGCTTTACAAGCGCTTTCGTCAGCGGGGGGGATGTGGTCGATCAGATTCGCGTCTTTGTGGAGCAGTGGGTTTACTTCATTGAAGAAAACCACACGCTCTACCGGCTGATTCAGGCCGAAGGCCTCAACGGCCGGGCGAGCCGCCAGACGATGTTCTACGAATACCTGATTGCCGATTTTCCCATGGTCAAGGAGCGTGTCGCCGCCATGGACACCGATGGCGCGCTGAAGACCGCAAGCTTTCACACGGTCGCCTACGGCATGCTCGGTTTCATTGACGGGGTTGTCCGCAAATGGTTCCGTTCGGGCATGGACTACCCGCTGCGGGACGAGATGCCGGTGATTCTTGAAGTGCTTTTCAACGGATTCGTGCGCGACGGCGCGCGCCGTCAAACCTATTTTGTGCCGCCTGAGACTCCGGCCGGCATGGACAAAGATTAAGGTAGTACCCACCATGACGAAATCAAAACTTTTGCTGACCGCGGTGTTCGGACCCTATGGCGTCAAGGACGAATGGGCTGAAGACCTTGGCTGTCAGATGGAACTGCTCAACAACCAGATCACCCGCGCCCAGGGCATTCATTCGCCGCGCCAGTCCTACTGGAGCTTCGGCCTGTATATGATGGCTGAGAATCTCGCAGTGCCCACCACGGTGCTGGATTTCCCCAAGTGGGAAGACTTCACGGCGGAATTGAAAAAGGGTTACACCCATGTGGGCATCAGCTTTATCACGCCCAACGTGCTCAAGGCACGGCGCATGGCCGAACATATCCGCGCCGAATACCCGGAGATGAAGATCATCCTGGGCGGCTACGGCACCATCCTGCCGGACCTCCAGTCACAGGTGCCCCACGACGAGGTGTGCCACGGCGAGGGCGTGCGCTGGCTGCGCCGCCATTTCGGCGAGGACGAGAACGCGCCCCTGCGCCACCCGGCGCTGATCGGCCCGGCCTTTGAGACGCTTTACGGCTACGCCACCAAGCCGCGCGGGGCCATTCTCATGCCGGGGCTGGGCTGCGAGAATGGCTGCGACTTCTGCATCACCTCACACAAGTTTGAGAAGTGTTACGTGCCGCTGCTGCACACGGGGCAGGAGGTTTTTGCCGCCTGCCGCAGCGCAGAGACGGAGAAGAAAGCCACGGGGTTCAGCGTCATGGATGAGAATTTCCTGAAACGCCCCGAGCGCGCCCGCGAACTGCTGGCCGAGATGGAGGCCCATGGAAGGCCCTACGTTTTCGATTTGTTTTCCTCGGCCGAAACGATCCGGCAACTTGGGGTCGACTTCCTGGTGCGGCTGGGCGTCCGCATGGTGTGGATTGGCGTCGAATCCAAGTCGAACAAGCACGCAAAAACGGCGGGCATCGACCTAAAAGCGCTGGTCGGCGAGTTGCAGGGCAAGGGCATCATCGTGCAGGCGTCGATGATCCTGTTCCAGCACCATCACGACGAAAAGACCATCCAGGAGGATATTGACTGGGTTATAGGCCTCGAGTCGAGCCTGACCCAGTTTATGAACTACACCGCCCTGCCCGGCACGGCGCTGTACGAGCAGGTCAAGTCGGAGAACCGTCTGCGCAACATCCCGTACCGCTACCAGCATGGCCAGGGTGAACTGGTTTTCGACCACCCGAATTTTCCCAATCCCAAGGACCACGCGCGCATCCTGCACGGCGCATTCAAGCGCAAGTACCAGAAGGGCGGCCCAGGGGTGCTGAACATGGCGCTCACGATGGTCCGCGGCCTCAAGCAGGCCCGCGCCGACCACCGCAGGCGGCAGAACGAAGGGCTTGCATGGAATGCCGCGACACTGCGCTACGAGCCGTCCGACGGGGCCGGTGTGGACCGGTTCATGAAGGCCCGCATCCTGATGATGTCGCGCATGGCGGCCAATGCGCGACCCGCGCTCTGGGCGGCCTTCGTGTACGCACCCAATCACGCCGCCCGCCGCAAGGCCCTCGAGGCCATGCGCCTGTACCGTGAAGTGCTGGGCAAAGCGAAAACCTCCGACCGCATTGCCGCCGCCGCCCTGGTGGCCACCGGTGCCGTCGAATACGTGCGCCTAATCTTCAGCAAACTGCGCGGTCGTGAAAGCATCGTGCGCCAGCCCCCGTGCCGCCGGACCGAATACCGCCACCACGACATGGTCGCCAATGATCCCAGCCTCGTCGAAAGCGTCGTGTCGCAGATTGCCGCGCTGGCCCAGGAGGCCGGGACCGCATTGACAGAACCCAAGCCCGATACCGGCCGCTATCCCGCTCTGTAACCCGTCCCGCTCGGCTTCACGCACCCCGTAATCGCGCGGTGCTATAATGCGCCCCGTTTCTCCCGTCCTTAACCCGGAAAGCGCATTCATGGAAATCTGGAAAGATAGCAGCATCCTGTTCGACGGCCGCGTGGTGAAGCTGCGCGTGGGTCAGGTGACCCTCGACGATGACAGCCTTGCCCACCGCGAGGTGGTGGAACATCCTGGCGGCGTGTGCATTCTTCCCTTCACAGGACGGTCCGTCATCCTGGTACGCCAGTTTCGCATCGCCTTGAACCAGTATGTGCTGGAGGCGCCCGCCGGAAAACTGGAAGGCGATGAGGACCCGCTTGCGCGCGGTATCGCCGAACTGGAAGAGGAGACGGGCCATGTCGCGGGCCGTATCATACCCGCCGGTTCTATCTTCGCATCGGTCGGTTTCTGTTCCGAGGTTATCCATCTCTACCTCGCTTTCGACCTGACGAAAACGGCACAGCGCCTCGAAACGGAGGAACGCATCGAACTGGTGGAAATGTCGCTGGACGAGGTGGGTGCCGCACTGCGCGATTACACCATTCGAGACGCCAAGACCGTCGTGCTGCTGCAGCGCCTGCTGGCGCATCTCGACGGGGAAAGCGGGGCGCAGCAGAGACCGTTGGCATAATCGTGGCACGGGTATCCTGCCCGTGTCTTGGGCTTGAACATGGGCGGGACGCCCATGCCACAAAAGCGTGCCACCACAAGGGCGGGGGCTGCTGGGGCAGGCACCATGGACAGACGACAATTCACCCACACGCTTGTGTGGCATTGCCGCCGCGTATCGAAGGACCTTCCCTCTTTGGCGGACCCGTTTCAGACTATGTCATCGCCGCCCGCGACCGTTGCGACGAGACTATTGACCGCATCCGCTGCGTGCGCACCCGGCGGTACAAATACATCCGCAATTTCATGCCTGAGCGGCTCTATCTTCAGCCAAACAAATACACCGAGACCTATTACCCGATTCTGCAGTTACTCAAGGACCGCGCAGCCGCGGGACGCTGAAAGGGGCCGAAGGGATCATGACCCAGACCCGGCGCCCGGCGGAAGAACTTTACGATTTGCGGGAAGCCCCCCACGAAATACTCAACCTTGCCGACGACCCAAAGCACGGCGAAGAACTCGCCCTGCTCCGGGGCGTGCTGGACAATTGGATTAAGGCCACCGACGACAAGGGTGCCTACCCGGAGAAAGCGACTGCTGTCTCAAAGTAGGGTGCTCGGAGTGGCGCAAAGCGCCACGAAGCGCACCGCTGTACTGGTTAATACGCCTGCGCGGCGATCACCCGATGCTTGCAAAGCTTGCCGGTGATCATGCAGGGACCTTCCTCCTCGGGGGCGTCGAAGGGTATGCACCGCACGGTGGAGCGCGTATCTTCCTTGAGCTGTTTCTCGACCTCGGGATTGTCCACATCCAGGAAGACCCGGTAGAAGCCGCCGCCCTCAACGCGGGCCTTGTACTCGTCGTAGCTGTCCACCGTGTAGGTGCGGTCGGTCATGCGCTGCTTGGCCGCCTTGAAGAGGCTGGTCTGGATGTCTTCGAGCATCTTCTCCAGGTTCTCGCGGAGACCTTCGGCGGGCATGGTGACCTTTTCGCCGGTGTCGCGGCGGACGACGACAACGCTGTTGCTGGCCACGTCGCGCGGACCAAGTTCGATGCGCACGGGGATGCCCTTGAGTTCCCATTCGTTGAACTTGTAGCCCGGCTTGTACTGGTCGCGGTCGTCGATCTTGAAGAAGAGGGGGTCCCAGTCGGCGGTGATTTCGCGGGCCTTGCCGAGCACCAGCGCCATTTCCTCCTCGCTGCGCCAGATGGGCACAAACACGATGGGCACGGGGGCGAGGCGCGGCGGGATGACCAGGCCGTTGTCGTCACTGTGGTTCATGATCATGCCGCCGATGAGGCGCGTCGACACGCCCCAGCTCGACGCCCACACATACTTCAGTTCCATGTCACGGTCTTGGAACTTCACGTCGAAGGCCTTGGCGAAGTTCTGGCCAAGGTGGTGCGAAGTTCCCGCCTGAAGCGCCTTGCCGTCCTGCATCATGGCCTCGATGCAATAGGTGTGGTGCGCGCCGGCAAACTTCTCCGACTCGGTCTTGCGGCCCACCAGGACGGGCATGGCTAGATAGTCCTCGGCGAAGCGCTCATACACATGCACCATCTTGAGCGCCTCCTCTTCGGCCTCCTCGCAGGTGGCGTGGGCCGTATGGCCCTCCTGCCAGAGGAACTCGGTCGTGCGCAGGAACAGCCGTGTGCGCATCTCCCAGCGGCACACATTGCACCACTGGTTGATCAGAATGGGCAGGTCGCGGTAGGAGTTGATCCAGCCCTTGTAGGTGGACCAGATGATGGTTTCGGAGGTGGGGCGGATGGCTAGCGGCTCTTCCAGCAGCTTGCCGCCGCCATGGGTGACCATGGCGCATTCGGGCGCAAAGCCCTCGACATGCTCCGCCTCTTTTTTTAGAAAGCTCTCGGGGATGAACATGGGGAAGTAAGCGTTGACGTGGCCTGTTTCCTTGAACATCCGGTCCAGCCGCTGCTGGATCTTTTCCCAGATGCCGTAGCCCGTCGGACGGATGACCATGCACCCCTTCACCGGCGAGTATTCGGCCATTTCAGCCTTCAACACCACGTCGATGTACCACTGCGAATAATCGTCCGAACGCTTTGTAATGCCCTTGGCCATGATCAGATTCCTTGGTAGAGTGGGCGGCGCGCACGCCGCGTGAAACGGGCCGAAATCATAGCACAGCGGGAGGGGGGGGCGCCATGATTTGACGGGAGGTTATGGTAATTCACGAAGAAGAAAAACCTTCAGTTCGTTTAAGGTTCTGGATGCGGGATGCTACAATGCACAGGTTGGGCAACGACGCTGGAACCAAGTAGAGGAATAGGCCGTGAAAATCGTATGCATACTGTTTCGCCTGTCCTGTTGGCTGGGCGCATTGCTCCTGACCCTGCTCACGCTGGCTGTGAGCGCGATCAACATGGCCATGGTGACGCAATACTGGTGGCTCATTGTGCTGGGCGGCACGGGACTCCTCCTAGTGATTGCGCTGCTTGCGGGCGTGCTGACCCGCCTCATTCAGAAGGCAATGGCATGGAAGACCGTGAAAACGTTGCTGGTCCTTGCCTGTGTTTTTCTTGCGCAGGTGCCCCTGCACTTTCTCTTCAACACCAGTTGTTCGCTGGCAGTGAAGGCCCATGTGCATATGCAGGTTGCGCAACTGGAGGCGTACCACAAGGAGCAGGGGCGCTATCCCGGCACACTTGAGGACGTTGAGAAGGACAACGGCGTGGTTGCAAAACTGATCAGCCAGTGGTCCTCCTATTCTGTCTACAACGAACGCAGCAGCTACCGTCTGACCGTGCAGCGCCCCATGGGCGCGGGGCAATACGTCTATGACCCAGTCTCAGAAGGGTGGAAATAGTCGGCCTTGGGGTAATGGCACCGCCTGCCTTTGAGGAAAGAGGGATGCGTTCAAGCCTTCGCGCATTCCCGCATAAGGCGCATCGCATGCTTGATTAACTCGTCGGCGACCCGTTCATGGTGGGCGTCGAAGGGGAGAATGGGCGGGCGCGCCCGGTCAGTGGCATAAATGCCCTGACGGTGCAAGAGTCGTTTGAAGAAGTGAATGGAAATGTCGAGGTGCTGGTTGGAGAAGGCCAGCACGGGGAGAAGCCGGCTGAACAGCGCGCGGGCATCGTCGCGGCGACCCACCTGGTACCACGCGAAGATGCGGGCGTAAACCTCGTGCAGGCCCGTGGGCATGAAAGCATGCACGCCGCGGTCCAGCGCCTCAACCATCTGCATGACGGCCCACCCACCGGAAACGTGTAGCCGTCCTTTCGTGGCCTCCAGCAGCGCACTGTACTTCACCCCCGCGTTGACCACCTCCACCTTGAGACAACGAAACGACTCGACCTCGTCAAAGAGCCGGGCAATGAGCGGCACGGGCACCCCGGAACCCGTCGCGTCCCAGTCCTGGAGCATGAGGAAAGGCGGGCGCTGGTCGGCTATGGCCTGCACATCCTTCGCGTATTGCACTTCAGTCTCATAGGGAATACTGACAAGGATGCCGTCACAGCCGAGTTCAATCAGTTCCCACGCGGTATTGAGCCGTTCCTCCGCCGTGGGGGCCGAAGCACCGCCAATGACCGGAACGCGCCCGCCTACGGTTTCGAGCACGGTGCGCACCATAGTTTCGCGTTCCATCGCGCTCAGCTTGCCCACCTCGGCCGCCATTGCCGGCACAAGAAAACCCGCCACGCCGGCGTCAAGGGCATAGGAGACGTGGTTGCGCAGTCCGTCAATGTCGATGCTGTCATCGTCGGTGAAGGGGGTGTTGAGAACGGTGATGATGCCGGGCATGTGAAGCAGTGTTTTCTCAGTCATGACGCACCAGCCTCCCTAGTGAAGTGTCCATATCCCGTTCCCATCGCTCCCATCGTCCTCAAAAACACAACGCGGGCGCCCCTGCCGGAACCGGCCGGGACGCCCGCGCGGGAATTCACCTTAGTTGGCTGCCGGACCGGCCCACTGGACCGCGTTGGACATGATTTTCTGGATGTTCTTGTCGAAGAAGGTCGGGCAGGTCTCGTGTCCGGCCTGGAGGTAGAAGACTTTTCCCTTGCCGGAGTGCCAGCAAAGTCCCATGCGCATCACGGGGTCTTTGGAGCCGTTCTTCAGGCTGTAGACGCCCTCAAAAGGAACTGCTTCGGGCGTCGGAACAGCGTAGGGCTCTTTGTAGCGTTCGGTCTGGACGATCTGGAAGTCCTTCACGCCCTTGGCGATGGGGTGGGTTGAATCCTTGACGGAGATGTCCACCACGGTGCTGTCCGTCTTGTATTCGCCCCAGGAACAGGCGTCGCCCATGAGGGCCTTGTTTACCTTGGCGAAGTGGGTCGAATGGAGCCCGATGAAGCCCATGCCGTCCTGTTTCACCCGCTTGACGATTTTGGCGACCAGTTCATCCTTCACCAGGTCGTGCTTCTTGTGTCCCCACCAGATGAGCACGTCGCAGCGGTTGAGCAGCGCATCGGGCAGGCCCTGCTCCGGGTCGTTGATGCTGGCCGGGATGACCTCCCAGTCTTTCAGCGCGGCCTTGAGTCCGTCCGAGACGGCGCCGTTGATATCATTGGGATAAACGCGTTTGGGGGCGGTGCCTTCGGACCAGACCACGACAACCTTCTTTGCCCCGGACTGCTTTGTCTGGGCGTTTGCGGTGGTGGCGCAGGAACTGAGGGAGACCGTCACTGCGGCCGTGAGCGCGAGCGCGCACATCAATTTGCGGTAGATCTTCATGGTGAATGCCTTTTCGTTGAATTCCGGAAGAAACCCTTTGACCTGTCCGCCGCGCACAGCCTTGCGCGGCGTTTCATTATGGTAGGACATGGACGCCCCGGAAGGCAAGCGAAAGATTCCAGAATCAGCGGCGGGTTATGCGTTTTCGTCGCGGTGGACGGTGTCGGGCGAAAAGGCGGGCAGGCACACTGCGATGTACTCGGCACCTTCACCGTCGGGCGTGCTGTATTGGACTCACTCGCCCGCGGAGGCAATAAACGCCTCGCCCGCCGCAACCACGATGATATGCCCTTCCCCGGTGGCAACGTGCAGCGCGCCCTTCAGCACCACGCTGTATTCGTCGAATTCGGGGTGTTGTCCCGGTTCCACCCAGCCCGGGGGGCTGATCATACGGGCCACGCTGAGCGCGGCCGTGCCGCTGTTGACGCGGCCGATGAATTCCTCGATGACCTTGGGCTTGTTGCCTGCGGCCTGAATGCGCATGGGTTGGGGAATGTGGCGGGACATGTTGAGGCTCCTTTGTGGGCGGTTTTCCGCTGGGGAGATTATGGGACGAATGCGATGTATGGGACAAATGGGACCTATGAAAGTGGGTGCGGGTTTGACAATGACCAGGCCGCTTGCTACCGTGAGGGGGATCCCCTTTACCCAATCTGGAGAAATAACGCGATGAAACGCAAGCTGATGGTGACTGGTTACGGTGGTTTTGTGGCGGGCAGCACGGTATGGCAGGCGCTGCGTGACGGCGGCTGGGATGTGTATGCCCTGTCGCTTATCGAGGTGCCCGAGGAGCGGGAGCATTTCCATTGCCTTCAGTTCGACCTCTGCGATGCGGGCAAAATGAAGGAAGTCTTCCAGCAGGTGAAGCCCGACGCGGTGGTCCACACCGCGGCACTGGCCGACATCGACTACTGCCAGAACAACCAGGCCGACGCCGAGCGCATCAACGTGGGCGTGACGCGCGAACTGGCCGGTCTCTGCGCCGATGCGGGCACGAAACTGATCGCCTGTTCGACGGACTCGGTGTTTGACGGAAAGAAGGGAATGTACACGGAAGAGGATGAACCGGTTCCGGTCAACTTCTATGCCGAGACGAAGGCGAAGACAGAGGAGATTGTCCGCGACACCGTGCCCAACGGCGTGGTTACGCGGCTGTCGCTGGTGATGGGGCTGCCGGTCCTTGGCGCGGGCAACTCATTTCTGGCCAAGACCTTTGACGCCTGGAAAAAGGGCGAGCAGACGAAGTTTCCGGAGAATGAAGTCCGCACGCCTGCCGACGTGATCACCGTGGGACGGGCTTTCTTGGAGATTGCCGGAGGTGATTTCACGGGCATGCTGCACCTGGCCTGCTCAACCCGGATCAACCGTTACACCATGGCCTGTGAGATCGCCGAGCGCCTTGGTTATTCGCGGGAACTGGTCGTGGCCACCGACTCGAACGCCATGCCCGGCCGTGCGCCCCGTCCAAACGACGCATCACTGGACAATGCAAAGGCCAAGCGTGTTCTCAAGACCCCCATGCAGACACTTATGTCCGGGCTCGACCTGGTGCTCGAAATGAAAAAGGCTCAAGAGCAGGGCGGCTGAGGGGCCGTCTGCGTTGGGATGCTTTACAGGAGCGGTTTGACCAGCGCCGTGAGACTGTCGAAGGTGATGGGCTCCTCCAACGTATTCCGGAGTTTCCCCGTGCGGTCATAAACGAGCGTGAGGGGCAGTGCACCACTGACTTCCGCGCCAGTGGCTTTGCTTATCGTTTCGGGGTCGGCATTGGACAGCACGGAAACGGGGAACGGAATTCCCTTCTTTTCAATGAAGGGTTTTATCTCCCCGGCAATCGTGTCCGGTGTGTTCGCGCTGATGCTGATGAAGCTTACATCGGCCCGCTTGGTCTCGTTGTAGAACCGCGCAAACTCGGGCATTTCAGCCACGCAGGGGGGGCACCAGGTGGCCCAAAGATTCAGCACTACCACGGTCCCCTGTGCCGCCTTGATGGCTTCGCCCATCTTGGCGGCATCCATGGTGGAAATGCCCGCCTTTGCGTCTGCAGCCTTTTCATTTCCCGCCGGTGCTTTTCCACATCCAGCCATGAGAATAAACAGGGCGGCCGCCATGCCCATTTGGGCCCGCATCATGGAAGGGATGATGGCGTACTCTGAGTCGGTTCTATTCATTTTGCCACGCGCTTAATACCGCAACCCCAGGATTTCACCTCTTTCGGTTCGGCGGCTTTGCCATCAAGAACGGCCTTTACCGCGTTTTCCACATAGGGCGTTGTGCCTTTTTTGTCCGGCTGGGCCCGGTCATCGAAGGCTCCGTGATAAGCCAGTTTTCCGCTTTTGTCGATGACATACACCTCCGGCGTGGTCTTTGCGCCCACCACATCGGCGTACTTGTTGTCCTGATCCTTCAAAATGGGATAGGTCTTGCCCTTTTCCGCGGCATATTTCTTGATGTCGGCAGGGGTGTTGGGCGCGTTCGAGTCAATTCCCAGCACCACCACACCCTTGGGTGCATAGGCCTGGGCCAGCGCTATGAGGTCCGGGTCGGTTCCCCGCGAAAAGGGGCAGCCGATATTGTCAAACTCAATCACGACCACCTTGTCCTTGTAATCGCCCAAGGAATGCTTCTTGCCGTCCACATCAGGCAGGTCAAACGCGGGCATTGCCTGCCCCACGGTTGTTTCGGCAAACGCAGGATTTTCTCCCGCCTCCAACCAGAATGTGACCGACGCCACCGCCAGTACCAGCACCGAAAATGCTGCCAGTTTTGCAAGGTCGCTTTTCATGTTACTTACCTCCTTCATTTTCCGGGTTCCAAAGAATCCGGTTGTCTCGAATAAAACATTGCCTTTAGGAACAATTGTCCCGTAGTTTGGTATTTCCGGAAAAAAAGAAAAAGACTTGCCTTGGCCGATACTAATCCAGCAGGTCCACGGTCTCGCCTGTATCCAGCACCACGAGCCTTTTGGCGTTGGAGAGGGTCAGCTTCTTGGTTAAGGCGCTGTATTCAAGCGCCTTCCAGGGGCCATAGACCGTATCGCCGAGCATGATGTCCATCGTGCGGTCCCGTCCGCCTGTTCCGGTTAGAACGATACGGAATCGGGGAGTGTCCCCTTCTTTCTGCATCACGCCGCGCAGTTCCACGGCCGGTCCGGCAGACCGGGATGTGGCGGTGGCCGCAGTGGACGTCTGGGACGGCTCTTCGGAGGTGGGGCCGGTTGTTGCCGGTGCGTTCTGCGCTGTTGCAGTATCCGGCTTGCTTCTTTGGGCGACTGGCGGGGCGCCTGCCGTGCTGGCCGTGGGAGAAGGAAGGGGAGAGGCAGGAGTGGGCGCACCTGGCGAAGTTCGCACGGGCGCAAGAGTGTTCTTTGGAACGGCGGTTGTTGTCTCCATGGGCACCGGTTTCGTGGAGACTACGGTCGGCGGTTTAGGCGCGGCCTGCTCCGTCGTGGTCGGGAGGGCGGTGGGGGAGGGTTTGTCAAGGGGTGTCTCCACTGCGGGTATGGGTGCGGGCGCGGCGACAACCATTGTTGATGCAGTTGAGGAGGACGCAACAGGGGTGGAACTGCCCTGGGGGAACAGCACGGCGAGAGCGAAAAGCACGGCGGCCGCGGTGCCTGCGGTCGGGGCGGCCCAGCCAAAGTGTCCGGCGATTTTGCGCAGCACCATCGTGGCGCTGAAGCCTATGGCGGTCCAGGCGCCCAGGGAAGCCACGATCATTCCCGCCAGATGGAAAGGACTGGCCGCATGAAGGGGGTCGGCAAGACCGGTGGAGGCGAAGCGCCAGGCAAGGGCCATGAAAAAGGATTCAATGACCCAGAGGGCCGCATAGAAGGTGCCGCGCCGGGCGCGGTTGCTGAAAGCGGGGATGATCACCATGACCACCATGCCGGCCAGGAATCCCAACTTGACCATCGGCGCCGAGAGCAACGCCAGGAGCATCAGGCACAGCGCCGCGACATAGGCGGGCACCGATTCGCGCGCGAAGCGCCGCAGTTCATTGGGCTCGGCGAGCCGGCGGAATATGGTTGGCGGACCGAGCGGCAAATCGCCCGGATCTTCAGCATGGGCCGCATTGGAGGCCTGGTTTCGCCACTGGCGCAGGTCGCCCACCGCTCTTGAAATCGTGCGCGCCTCGGCAACGGTGCTTTCCGCCGTCATTTCTCCTCGGCGGCGGGGCAGCAACCCCTTCGACAGCAACTGCTGATAGGCCTGGAGCGCGCTGATGTCGGTGTCGCAGTCCTTGACCACCTGGCGCAGCCGCGCGCGGGCGTGCACAATGCGCGCTTTCGCGCGCCGCATGTCGGCATTGGCCTGCAACGGCCCATCGCGCAGCACCTGCTGGGGCATTTCACCCTCGCGTACCATGCGGCGCCATTCTGTGCGCCGCCGCTCCGCCAGCATCCGATGGTCAAAGCCCACGCGGAGCTCTCCAATGTACTTCTTCAGCAGCGTGCGGTCGTCTTTTTCCTCGGCAGGGAGAAAAACTTCCACACGGTTGAGATTCATGTTCTCCAGCGTCACGCCGCCCGGTCCTCCGAGCAGATGAACGTCTTCCGTGCGCATCCATAATTTAAGATTCAAGCGTTGCCGGTTCAGCCATTCCCGGCGCAACCGCAGCTTCGCCACGTTCTCGAAATAGGCGTCCGGGCTCACTTCGCCCACGCGGAACTTGAGTGTGGTCTGCGCTATCTCTCCCAACACCTCGGCAAGACGGCGGCCCGTGTCATACAGAAGCTCGCGCAGCCGCTGTTCCACACGCGTTTTGGCGCGTTCGATTACCCGGTCATAGGCGCGCCGGGTGTCGGTGTCCGCACGTCCGGCGTTCTTCTTCGCCGCCGGGGCCTGGGACTCACGGTCAACGAGATACTGGTATGCCAGAATCTGGCGCAACGGTTCCAGGTCCTCCAGGGGCGCGGAAGGTTCCTCTTTTTCAGAGTCCTGCGACGAGTCGATACCGGCGGCCAGCCGTTCCTCCACAGCGTTCCCGCCCAGGCTCTCCACCCCGCTGGAGGAGTCTTTGGAGGCCATTTCCGGCGTTACCTCGGCGACCGGCGGAATGGGAGTGTCTGGGTCGTCCTGTTCAGCGATTGCGGTGTCCGGGCGGATGCGGTCTCCGGCGCGCCGCAACAGTTCGGGGTGCTCTGACAGGCGGAGTTCCGTGTCGTTTTCAGGCAGTTCCCCCGGCTTGGGCACCCAGAATTTCTGGCGGCAGGAAATGCACTTGCCCGGCTTGCCGTACATATCGACCGTAATGCGCATCTTCAGCCCGCACAGACAATACAGACGTATATCCCGCGGTACGGTTCTCATCCGCGGCATTCCCCATACCCATATGTGTCCTTGCCGACCATGCACATCTCCACCGGGAGCGTCCGACTGCCCAAGCCAGACTCCGGCAAACCGTTACCTCAAAACCATTTCCGCAGGCAGCCTCATTTCTGCCACGTATGCCAAGTCCCTCTTACAGATAATATTATACCGAATTCATTGCCGTCTGCATCAATTGTGTCGGGGGCTTCTGTCTCGGTTATCTGCTTGCCAGTGCCAGTTTCACCCCAAGCGACGCAAAGATGCCCGCGGTCAGCCAGCCGAAGTACCGGGCGACCTGCGGTCTGCGCAGCACCAGTTCCCCAACGCTTCCTGAAAGAAAGCCGACGATACTGAACAGAACCGCCGCCTGCATCATGAATACCGCGCCCAGCAGCAGCATCTGCACGGCGGCATTTCCCGCGTTGGCGTTTACAAACTGGGGCAGGAATGCCAGGAAGAACAGGGCCACCTTGGGATTGAGCACGTTCATGATGAAGCCGCGCCGGAACATGGAAAAGCCGCTTGGCGCGACACCCTCCTCCTGGCGGAGAATCAGATTTTGTTCCTTGAGCGACTTGAAGGCCAAGTAAAGCAGATAGGCGGCCCCGCCAAACTTGAGAACTGTAAATGCCCATGCCGAAGAGTATAACAGCGCCGAGATGCCCAGCGCCGCGGCGGTGGTGTGCACACTGATGCCCGAGACCATGCCAAGCGCCGTGGTCACAGCCGCGCGCCATCCCCGGGAGATGCCCTGGGCCACGACAAACGTGTTGTCCGGCCCCGGGGCCAGCGTCAGCATCATCGACGCAAGTAGAAATGAAAAGAGGGTCATTGCGCTCATGCGGTCAGTCTGCCATGGAAGCGCGGCGGGAAACAACCGCCGCTCACTCGCCGATGTCGCTGTTCCAATAGGCCAGGTCCACAAAGCGCTGCCAGGACATGAGGTCCTCCCGGGGGATTTGTGCGCCGAAACGAGGCAGCCAACGCGGCGCGGCCGGACGGCGCAGCAGGGGCATGTGCGCCTCGTCCGGGGTTAGGTTGCGCTTTTTCATATTGCATGACACGCAGGCAAGCACGAGGTTTTCCCAAGTGTCCCGGCCCCCGCGCGAGCGCGGCACCACATGGTCGATGGTGAGTTCCGGTTTGGCATGCCTCACGCCGCAATACTGGCACACATGATGGTCGCGCAGAAAGATGTTGCGGCGCGACAGGCGCACCTCCTGCTTTACATAGCCGTTGAAGTCGGACAGCACAATGACTTCCGGCACGCGCACACGCATCGAGGGGGTCTGAATGTAGCGGCGTCCGCCCAGGCTGTCGCCCAACACGGACAGTTCGCACCAGGACTTGAAGTCGTAGAGGGCATAATCGGTGGGGTGCACGACGCGCGCATTGTCCTGAAAAAGAAGAGTAAGTGCCCGCTTGAGTGGCGCGACATTGACGGCCACCCAGGATTTGTTCAGCACGAGCACTTGCGCGTCTATCATGGGCGTTCTCCCGGCACGATGACCGGTCACAGAAATTATACGCCCATGTTCCGCAACGCATCAAAATGCCCGCCGCGGTGCCGCGCTAGTAGTACTCCCCCGCAAATGCGGCGACAAGAATGGGTTCTCCGCCATCGTCCTCTCCGGTCTGAAGCAGATGATTCAGACGGGCTGTGCAGTCCGCGCACACTTCCCCGAACATGATGGCTACTCCCTGCGAATCCAACCGGCAAACCGTGCCATGGCATTCGACGTGATGCTCCCGCGCCTCCCCGTCCCGCAACAGCGTCACTCTTACGGTGCAGTCCAGCGGCAGCATGAAGTCGGTCTCGAACAGCAGTCCGCCGTGACTGAGATTCAGTGCTGCGCCATCCACAATCACCCCGGAGTCCAGACGCACCTCCACCCACAGACATACCTGTTTCCTAGGGTACTTCCTATGCTCAGCCCACTTCGCCTCCATAACAGCATCCTCTTATCGGCGCAGGTTGCACAAATGCCCCGTCCTACCAACGGTGGAACGGCCGCCGACTGCCTGTCCGATAAAATCGTAACATAAAAGTGGCATTTTGGCTAGTACTTTTTACGGATTTATTTGCGTATAGACTCAGAAAGTGTGACTAGCCCGTTTTGGGGGTAATCTCTTGACACAAAACGCCCAATTGAGGCACTTTTTGTCCACAATTCGTCGTCGGGACGGACAGCGTTCCTTGGCCATGTGCTCCTATTCCCAATTATTCCCCGCCCTGCCAACGGTACAAGTTCTCGTTGCTGCTTACGACAACCGACTTGCCGTCTTCGGTCGGCAGGCCGAAACCCCAACTGCTTTCCGGCAATTGATAACGGCGCAGCGGAACACCGTCCGTCACCGACCACAACACCGCCGGGGCGAAATTGTCCCCATTGCTGGAAAATGCGAAACGGCCGTTTGAACTCAGCGTAATCTGGTTGTTGATGCGGCCTTCAGCGTTGCGCTTTTCCGGCAGCCCGGTGCGAATGGTGCGCAGCAGTCGGCCCGATTCTGCGTCCCACACGCGGATGATTTGTCCGGCGGTGAAAGTGACCACCTGGCTTCCCCCGTCCATGAACAGGGTTTCGACGCGGTTGTTATACTTGAACCTGTCGGTCACCACGCCCGCCCAGTCCTTGGCCATCGTGAACAGGTTGCCGAAGAATCCGTATCCTTCGGGGTAGGGAAAGGCAAAGCGTTCTGTTTCTTCAAAGGTGTGCAGCAGCGCGCCCGAGCCCGCGTCGAAGAGCCGCGCACAGTTGTTTCCGCTGCAAAGCACCCGCGTGGCGTCGGGGGAGAAGAGGGGAGTGCCTTCGCCAATGCTGCCCTCCTTTTCCGGGGGCGAAGCCATGGTCCGCCGAGGATAGTCGCCGGACAGGTCGGTCACTTCGACGCTTCGGGTAGTGTTTACGGCAACCCGCTTTCCGTCATCAGAGAAGGAGGCGGGCATGTAGCGCGGGTAGTCCCCCTCAAACTCCACGGTGAACAGGCTCAAAACACGGTCGTTCTCCGCATCATACAGGCAGGACTCCTTGTCATCCGTCTGGACCACAAGGAGTCTGCCGTCCGGTGAAATGGCCTGAACCCGGCCCCGTCCCGTGCGAATCGGCGATTCCCTGTCCCGAACATGCAGCGAGAAGACCTGGTTTTTCGGGCGGCTCTCATTGTCTGTGGTGGCCCGGCAGGAGCAGGCGGCATGGGTCAGCGTTTTGTTGACGATGATCCCGCCATAGCGTGGCTTGGAAATGCGGCAGCGCCACTCGGCCATTTTGCTCATATCGTCCATATTGTAGGCGCTGTAGACCAACAACCGGTCTTCCTCCATGATTGTGGTGGCCAGTCGCCCAGGTCCCGAACCGCTTGGCCAGAAATAGGAGGGCGCAATGCGCGTTCCGTCAAGAATCCTGACAGGCGTTCCCTCCGGAACCAGTTTCCAGGCGTACCGGTGGTTGCTTCCGTCCTTCGAGAAGGTCCAGACAGTGCCGGATGCGTCTTCAAAGGGCGCGATAAACACAAAGCAATGGCCTTCGCCCGATAGCGAGAATTGTACTGTCCCCGTTTCCGCATCGATGACCCGGGCTTCTTTGCGGTCTGCCGTGGGGCAGAGGAGCCGTTTTCCGTCCTTCAGCCAGTACAGGGTCTGGCTCAGATTACCAACATCGCCAAACTCATGCAGTGTCGTCCCGGTGCGGGCGTCGCGGACCTTCAGGGTGCCGCCGCCATGGTCGTTTTCCGACCACTCCGCAAGCTGGCCCAGACTGGAGAAAACCGGGCTGGGGTCGTACCAGGAACCGGGCTCGTCCCGGCAGAGCGTCACGTTTCCCGTGTCGGTATCCAGAAGCTGCCATTTGCGGGTCGCTTTGTCCCGGTCCCAGGATATCCCGGAAAACAGGATGGCCTTGCCGCCCGGAAGCCAGCCGAGGAATTCCCGAAGCACCGGCAACACGCGCTGTGAACGGTCTTTCACGCCGTAGAGCAAAATACCCTGCTCGCAAACCGCCACAACACGGTTTTCATCCGGTGACAGGCTGGCGCGGCACACCGCGCCGCAGCGGGTGTCATGCCGCCACCATGTTTCTTTGCCTGTGGTTGCATCAAGCAGAAAGACGCCCTGGTCGGACCAACTCAACACCTGGCGTCCCCGGAATTCCACCCCGCGTCCTCCCCGGTGCGAAACAAGAAAGCGGTGCCAGCGCTGCGCGCCCGTTGCAACGTCAAACCCATAAACCCCGCCGCCGTTGCTCATCAGCGCCAGGTTGTCCTCCTGCAGATAGGCGAGCTGGTAGGGTGTTCCCAGGAAGAGGCATTTCTCGGGTTCGGTCAGCAGATTCACCTGCCCCAGCGCCGTGGTGTCAAACAGCAGGACGCAGCACAGCACTCCAAGAAAAGCCGACCTCACGAGTGACCAAAGCATAAGCGGCGTCTCCGTATAACGGTTTAGCACGGCTATTCGGAACTTCACTATAGCAGAAGCGTTATCAGGTCCAAATTACCAAGAATGGAACGGACTCATTCTGACACAGCCGTTTGCTCATATCCGCGCCCGGCAGCATTGTCCATCCTCCCCGCCTTGACAATCGCGGCGTTGCGCCGCGTGCCCTCCAATCCCGCCCGGCGCACCGGCGTGCCGTTGAAGGTGGCCTCAAACCACGCCGTATCCCCGTCAAGGAGTTTGTCCAGCGGGGGATTGGCCACATTGGGCCGTGGGAGAAAATCGGCGCAGTCGGTCACGTGCGGGGTGCGGTTCCACGGACAGGCCTGCTGGCAGATATCGCAGCCGAAGACCTGACTGTTCATCCTGTCCCCGACGGCGTCGGGAATATCGCCCTTGTTTTCGATGCTGTGGTAGGCGATGCACTGGCGCGAATCGACCGTGCGCGGGGCCACGATCGCGCCCGTGGGGCAGGCGTCCATGCAGGTGCGGCATTCGCCGCAGCCGTTTTTCATGGGGCTGTCCGGCGCCAGTGCGACCGTGCTCAGCACGGTGCCAAGGAAAATCCAGGAACCCAGTTCGGGATGGATAATGAGGCTGTGTTTGCCGACCCAGCCGATGCCCGCGCGTGCCGCCCAGGTGCGTTCGCGGACGGGGCCGCTGTCAATGCTGGCGTAGCTCTGCGCGCCCGGTTCCAGTCCGTCCAGAAAACCCGCCAATTGCCGCAGCGGCTTAATCAGCGCGCGGTGATAGTCCCGTCCCCAGGCATAGCATGAGACCTGTCCCGTGCCGGGCGGCGCTTCGGGCCGGGGCGACCAATAGTTGCGCGCCACCACCACCACCGACTGCGCGCCGGGCAGCTTCAGCCCAACCTGCTGGCGCAGGTCGCGGGTGCGCGTTATCCAGTTCATGTCAGCGTGAAAGCCCGCGTCGAGCCAGGCATCAAAACCGTCGTCTACCTCTGTGGACACAAGGGCAATGCCGCAGGCGTCGAAGCCAAGTTCGGCGGCACGGGCTTTGATGGCTTGGGCGTGAACGGTGGTCGAAGAAACCGGCATCCGCCTTCGCCCTTCGGCTTCGGCGTGACCAGGGGATGCCGGCGCTCCCAGTGAGTCGCTGTCAGAATCCGAGATCATTCCACGGGGTCCTCGCCCAGGAGGATGCGCAGCACGGCGTTGGCCTGCTGGCAGGCGGCTATGCCTACGCGGGGGGCCATCAACCCCATGCCTGGCGCCGCGCCCGTGCTCAGGTCGCCCACGAGCACCAGTCCCCGTCCCATGCGGTGTGCGCGCACGTCATTGCCCGGCCCATGCCCGGCCATGCCCGATGCCGCCACCACCTGCCGGTCCGGATAGGCACCCAGAAAAGACTCCACCAGCATGGCCTTGGCTTCGGCCCCGTCAAAAGCCTCCACCAGCACCTGTGCCTCGCGGAACAGGTGCGGAAGGTTTCCCCCCGTGAGTCGGACATTATGACTGTCCACATGAACGCAGGGATTGATCTGCCCCAGCAAATCATGGAGCGCCTCTGCCTTGGGGCGGCCGATGTGGCTGACGAAGTATTGCTGGCGGTTGAGGTTGCTCGGTTCCACCACGTCGAAGTCGGCCAGAATAAGCCTGCCCACCCCCGTCCGTGCCAGGGCGATAGCAACCGTAGAGCCCAGCCCGCCCAGTCCCGCAATGCCGACCACGGCGGTCTTGAGCCGGGCATGCACGCCGGGAGTGTGACGCGCGGCCATCTGCGCCTCCAATTCGGAAGGGGAGGGGGTCTCGCCGCGCCGAATAAACACAATCGTGTCGCCCGCCTCCAGCAGGCAGTCCTCGCTAACCGGTGCGCCGTTGCGCACCAGCACGTCCGCGCCCGGCTTCAATTGGTCGCGCAGTCCAAACAGCCCGGTTTCCGGAGGTACCGCTATCTTTCGCTCATTTACAGTAATCTCAGGCATTTGACGCTCTCCCGCGCGCGGGGCGTTGCACCTCCCGGCCCGGTATGGTATCGTCAACGAATCACTCGGGATGTGAAAGCAGGATTCCCGGGGAAACCAAGCGCGTGGCAACGGAGTCTTACACAGGAACTTCCAATTTGCCACACGGCATACAAGCATACCTCATTCACAAGGGAGACGACATTATGGGACAGCGTGTTTTGATTGTGGCACTTCTTGCCTTTTCACTGGGTTTTGCCCTCATCGCCCGGGCCGATGACGACGACAGGGTCATGGGCGTGTATCAGGGGAGCATTTCCGGCAAGAACTGGGACGGCAGGACCATCCGCGCCCAGGTGGTGTCGGAAAGCAAAATCGACTTCCGCGCCGTGCTGTTTGTGGGCGACGGCAAGGGGGAGGTGAAGGCCACGGTGGTTGGCAAGGGCCATAAGGGCGAGGCATCTTTTTCAGGCGATGTGGATCTGGGCGGCTTCGGCGGCAAGGCCAGCGTGACCGGTGAGATCAACGGCGAGGTGTTCAACGGCGTCATCAAGGCGAAGGGCGAGGGCAAGTTCACGCTCAAGCGCGTGCTTCCCGAACCGCCGACGCGCGGCCAGGCTTGCCCGGCCGATGGCATCAACCTTTTCGACGGCAAGAACGTCAGCGCGAACTGGTCGCGCATTCCCAAGGAATGGTGCGTGCAGGATGACGGTTCGATGCAGGTGTGCGGCAGTAACCTCGGCACCAACCAGGAATTCGGAAGCGGCCTGCTCCATGTCGAGTTCATGACGCCCTTCATGCCCAATGAGCGCGACCAGGGTCGCGGCAACAGCGGCGTCTATGTGCTCGGCCGCTATGAGGTGCAGGTGGTCGACAGTTTCGGCAACGGCCCGCGCGACAACTGGTGCGGCGGCATCTACAAGAAGGCCGTGCCCATCGCCGACGCAGTGCTGCCCCCGCTCCAGTGGCAGACCTACGACATCACCTTCCACGCGGCCGAGTTTGACGCGGCGGGGAAGAAGGTTAAGAATGCCCGCATTACCGTGCTGCACAACGGCATTCTGGTTCACGACAACGCTGAACTGGACGGCCCGACGCCGGGCGGCGTGAGCGACAGCGACGCGGCCACCGGACCGCTGATGCTGCAGGACCATGGCAACGCCGTGAAGTACCGCAATATCTGGTTCCAGCCGGCCAAGTAGGGCGGCGATGCACCTGTCGCTGGTCATACCCGCCTACAACGAGGCGCTGCGCATCGGAACGACGCTGGAACAGGCGCGCGGTTATCTCGCACGGCAGGACTATGACTCCGAAATCATTGTTGTTGACGACGGCAGCCGCGATGACACGGCTGCCGTCGTTGGCGCTTTTGATGGCGTGAAACTGGCGCGGCTCGACAACAACCTCGGCAAGGGAGCCGCCGTGCGGCGCGGCATGCTTCAGGAGGCCACCGGCGACTACCGCTTCTACTATGACGCGGACGCCTCCACGCCCATCGAGGAGGTGGAGGCCTGCTGGCCCCGCTTCGCCGACGGCGCCGACATTGTGATCGGCTCGCGCGCACACACCGCCTCGCGCATCGAAATCCGCCAGGCCTGGTACCGCGAGCACATGGGCCGCGTGTACAACGTGATCCTGCGCGGCATGGGGTTAAGCCCGTTCCTGGACACGCAGTGCGGATTCAAGGGTTTCACCGCGCGGGCCGCCGCGACCTGCTTTCCACGGCAGATGCTCGACGGGTTCTCCTTCGATGCGGAACTGCTGTATATCGCCTCGATGCACGGCCTGCGTGTGGACGAGATTCCCGTCCGCTGGCTGAACAGCCCCAAGTCGCGCGTCAACCCGCTGACCGATTCGACCCGCATGTTTCTCGATCTGTTGCGCGTGCGCACGAATGCCGCCGCCGGACGCTATTCATGAGCACGGAGCCCGCCAACCGCGAAT
Source organism: Candidatus Hydrogenedentota bacterium (assembly GCA_903893795.1). Taxonomy (GTDB): domain Bacteria; phylum Hydrogenedentota; class Hydrogenedentia; order Hydrogenedentales; family CAITNO01; genus CAITNO01. The sequence continues at coordinate 22,034 of CAITNO010000103.1, forward strand.
GGATTGACGTGACCATCCCCATGCGGCCGGGCATGACCACATGGCCTGGCGACCCCGAGTTTCATTTCACACCTGCGGCCCGCATCGCATCGGGTGATTCATGCAACCTGTCCGAACTGAGCCTGTCGGTCCACACGGGCACCCATTGCGACGCACCCTGGCATTTCGTGGAGGGCGGCAAGCGGCTGGACGAGGTGGCCCCGACCATATTCTTTGGCCCCGCCCTGCTCATCGACCTGCGCGGCGCGGAAACCATCCACGCAGCCGACCTGCCCCAAACGCCCCTGCCTCCGCGCATCCTATTCCGCACCCGCAATTCCGACCTACCGGCCAACGCGCCTTTCGACACGGGCTATGTAGCTCTGGAGGCCGACGCGGCCGCCCGCATCGTGGCTGACCGTGTCCGGATGGTGGGTGTGGACGGACCGTCCGTGGCCCCCTACGACCGCACCGAGGACACGCATCGCATCCTCCTCAGCGCGGAAGTGTTCGTCGTGGAGGGGATGCGCCTGGAACAGTTCGGGGCGGGTGAATACGAGTGCATCGTGCTGCCCATGCACCTCATTGGCGCCGACGGCGCACCCTGCCGCGCTTTCATGCGCAGGAGTGCATAGCGTTTTTCTTGGTGGAATTCCAGGACTGTCCTTTTCGCCCAACCTTCACCATCCGGCAAAGGCTTGATTCTCCACGCGAGTGCAGTCACAATAACAGTAAAGAAGATGTGCACCACGCGCGGTGTAACAACCACATGCGAATCCAGGGAGCTAAAAACATGAATGCAAACGTTACGCTGGACAAGGAAGTTCTGGCGGCGTTTTGCCACAAGTGGCACATTAGGGAGCTTTCCCTTTTCGGCTCTGCTTTGCGCGATGATTTTGGCCCTGACAGCGATCTCGATTTTCTCGTCAGTTTTGAAACCGGTGCTGCCTTGGACTTGTTTGACCTTCAGGAGATGAAGGAGGAGCTGGAAGCCTGTTACGGACGCGCTGTTGATATCGTTGTGAAGGAGGCATTGCGCAATCCCTGGAGGAGGAGGGAGATCCTCAGTACGGCCGAGGTGGTTTATGCAGCCTGACATCAAGGAAATGGCGCGTCTTTGGGACATGCTGGACGCGGCCAAGTCGGCCGTTGAGTTCACCCAAGGGATATCCTTTGAGTTCTTTCTGAGCGATCGCAAGACACGTAATGCCGTGGAACGCAACCTGGAGATCATCGGGGAGGCGGCGCGAATTGTGTCCCAAGAGACGCGGGACCGGACCCCGGATATTCCGTGGCGATCCATTATCGCGCTTCGGAACATCATTGCCCATGAATACGGGGAAATCCTGTATGAAAACCTTTGGATCGTTTGTCTCAAGAGGCTCCCGCTGCTCATCACACAACTTGAAGCGATGGGAGTCGACAGTCCCCCGACGGAAAAATCGCGGTAGGCACTCTACTTTCCTCGTCACATAGGCGTGAATTCACTTACTTCGGCATCTCCATCACCGTCCTAAATCCATAGCCCACATAGGGCGTGTAGCCGTATCGGAAGGCCGAGCGGAGGAAGAAAGCCTTGCTGGTGGATTTGCCGCCGCGCAGGACGCGGGCGTTGCCCTTGTCAGGGCCGACGGGGTCGGTGACCTCTTCGTCGCTATATTTGCGGAAACAGTGGTCCTGGCAGTATTCGGCCTCGTTGCCGTGCATGTCATAGAGGCCCCAGGCATTGGGCGGAAAACTGCGCACGGGGGTGTAGGCACCGCGAAACACGCCGACGGGGTTGAACGGGGTCGCCTCCAGGCCGTTGAAGTTCGCCTGGTCGGTGGTGATGGTTGTACCCGTGTTGAAGGGCGTGGTCGCGCCCGCGCGGCAGGCATACTCCCACTCGGCCTCGGTGGGCAGGCGGAACGCGTGGCCCGCGGCGCCGGACAGAATACCGCAGCACTCCGTCGCCTCCACCCAACTGATTTCCTTGGCCGGCAGGTCCTTGTTGTCCTCGGTCATGGGGCGCGCATTGGGGCCGTATATGGCGCACAACTGCGCCATGGTGGTGAGCGTGGCGGCCATGTAGAAGGGCTTGGAGATATTTACCTTGTGCTGCGGACGCTCGCGTTCCCAGCCACCCTCGCTTTCGGGCGAACCCATGAGGAAACTTCCCGCTGGGATAAGCACCATGTCCATCACCGTCTTGCCGTCGAGATTCACGGTGAGTTTCTTCACGTCCGGGCCGGGTTGCGGGTCGAAGCTAATCTTGAGCGACTTCATCAACGCTTCCGCGCGCGCTTTGCGCGCGGCCTGCGTCTCCTCGGAACGCTTCGCAAAGTCCTCGCGTCCTTTGGCGACAATCTGCAGGGCCTGCTCCTGCACCGTATGCAGGGCTGCCGCATTCACGCGGCAGTTCTCTTCAGCCTTGCCCGGGTCTGTGCCGTTCAGGTATTCCTCGACGTTGGTATAGCCGTCGCCGTCCGCGTCGGCGTTGCCGTCGGACGCATTGTTCGGGTCAAAGCCGTACTCCTTTTCCCAGAGGTCAGGCATGCCGTCGCCGTCGGTGTCTTCGAGCGGAGTGCCTTTGTCCAAGTCTGGCCAGCCGCCCACGTCCTGCTGCGAGTCGATGATTTTGCCCGAACCGGTGCGGATTTCCTCCGCCAGCCTCGTGTCTGCCGAATCGCGCTTGGGCAGCGTGGCACCGCATTCAGCAATGATGCGCTCCAGCGCCTTTTTGGCCGTGTCCGTGGCCACCTCCGGGCAGGGGAAGGCATCGGGCACGAGGACGGTGGACAGGAACGCCTCCGGGTCGGCACCCTCGACAGGCCGCACGACGCGGCGGTTGTCGGTGGTGGCCTTATCGTTGCCCTCGATCACGTTGCCCGACAGCCAAAGACGCGCCATGTCATCGCCCGGTTCAAACAGGAGCGCTCGGACGCTTTTCCGGGTTGAGGGGCCGGGCTTGGCGTAGCAGTTCACGTAATTCATGAAACAGGGTGCCTCGCGGGTGTACCCGGCCTTGAAGCCCCAGTCGTACAGGACGTTGTTGCGGAAGTCGAGGAGCAGTTTGTCCACGCGGGGGTTGCGCGAACCGCAGTGCGCGTAGACACAGTGGTGCATCGTCATGCCGCCGTCGCCGCTGAGAATGGAACCTTTGCTGTGCTCGCCCTTGGGGTGGAACGATTTCGACAGCGCCTCGGCAATTATGCTCCATTGCACCGTGACGTTGTGCACCGTGCCGAAGGAACTCATCGTCTCGTCGATGTCCCAGGACATGGTGCAGTGGTCGAGGATGCTGTTGTTGCCGCCGAAAATGCCGAGGGCCATCTGTTCCTTGCGCGTCACATCACCGGAGCGGAAACGGATATGGCGGATGATGGCGTCGTTGGTGCCCAGCACGAACTGGTAATCGCGCACACAGATGCCGCCGCCGGGCGCGGTTTGGCCCGCCAGCGTGAAGAAGGGCTTGTGCGCGCGCAGGTCGGCCTTAAGCGCGATGGTTCCGCCCACCTTGAACAGGATGACGCGCGGGCCATCGCTGTCGATGGCGGCGCGCAGGCTGCCCCCGATGGGCGGATCGCCGGGAGCGTAGTCGTCCAGCGTGGTCACATAGATGATCCGGCCGCCCCGCCCACCGGGCGTGCATGCGCCGAAACCCTCCGCGCCGGGGAACGCCCGCAGCAGTGTGGTGTCGTCGGCGAAAGTGGCAAAGGCGGAGAGCAGACAGCAGAGCAGAGAAAAAGACTGTTTCATCGAGAGGTCCTCTTAGTCATCACGACCCGCAGGTTTACTTAAAACCACGATGATGGCGTCACAGACACGACTTGCAGGCGAACTGCTCAAGGTCCCCCCTTGAGGGGGGCGGCCCCGCCGCAGGCGGGGCGCTGATGTTTGGCCCTTTTAAGAGTGCCTTGTTGAGTATAACAGAGCAGAATATGGAGAGAAAGAACATTTCTGCGGCTTGGTGTTTTGAGCTTTATTGGCCACGAAGCCGGAGAAATGAATGGAACGGCCCCAGAGTTCCT
>CAITNO010000104.1 GCA_903893795.1 Candidatus Hydrogenedentota bacterium
CCGGCGTCCCGCCGGTTGGGTTTGCGCGAAAAGACAGCCGGCGGGACGCCGGCGCTCCCAGTAGTTTCCCGCCACGCGCATCATCCGGTAGAATATGCGCCGCACGGGGATCGGCCCCGTGTCTAGCGTTGGAAGGAAATCAGCATCTATGGGCGACATGCCGGGTTACACAGTAGGTTTGGTGCAGATGACGATGGGCACGGACGGGGATGAAAACCTGCGCCGTGCCATGGAGAAGGTGGAACAGGCCGCGGCGCTGGGCGCGCAGGTCATCTGCCTGCCCGAGCTGTACCGGTCACAGTATTTCTGCCAGAAAGAGGATGCCGCGCTCTTCGACCTCGCCGAACCGCTGAACGGGCCCTCGGTGACGACCTTCCAGGCACTGGCCGCGCGGCTGGGCGTGGCGGTGATTGTGCCCTTCTTCGAACGCCGCGCGCCGGGGGTGTACCACAACTCGGCGGCGGTCATCGATGCCGACGGTTCGCTGGCGGGGCTCTACCGCAAGATGCACATCCCCGACGACCCGGCTTATTACGAGAAATTCTATTTCGCGCCGGGCGACCTCGGTTTTCGCGCCTTCAACACGCGCTTCGGCCGCATCGGTGTGCTCATCTGCTGGGACCAGTGGTATCCCGAAGCGGCCCGGCTCACCGCGCTGGCCGGGGCCACGACCATCTTCTACCCCACGGCCATCGGCTGGCATCCGCAGGAGAAAGCGCAGTACGGCGCGGCCCAGCAGGATTCGTGGCTGACCGTGCAGCGCGGCCACGCCGTGGCCAACGGATGCTACATCGCGGCGGCCAACCGGGTCGGCTTTGAACAGCCCGTGCCCGAGCAGGCGGGCATCGAGTTCTGGGGCAATTCGTTCATCACCGACCCGCAGGGCCAGTGGCTGGCCCGTTCGGGCGACGCCGCCGAGGACATACTGACCGCGCGGGTCGACCTGAACGACCTCGAAACCATCCGCCGCAACTGGCCCTTCCTGCGCGACCGCCGCATTGACGCCTACGGCGACATCACACTGCGCTGGCGGGACGAGTCATGAGCAAGGCAGACCGGCGTCTGCCCGCCGAGTGGGAAGCGCAGGCGGCCGTGCACATTGCATGGCCGGCCAATGCGGCCGACTGGCCGGGCAAGTTCGCGCCCATCCCCTGGGTTATCACCGAAATCATCCGCCAGATAGTGCCCGTCACGCCGGTGCGCCTGCTGGCCAAGAGTGACCGGCACGTGGTCGAGGCGGCACGCTGTCTCAAACGCGCCGGGCTCGACTCGGAACGGGTCGAGATCATCGAGTTCCCCATCGACCGGGGCTGGATGCGCGACATCTCCCCGGCCTTCGTCGCCGCGCCCGACGGCTCCGGCCGCGCCGTGGGTTTTCGCTTCACCGGTTGGGCGAAGTACGAGAACCACACGCTGGATGCGAAGTGGCCGCCCCGCTGTGCCAGGCAACTCGGCCTGCCGCTGGAAAAGGCCGAATGGCGCGGGCGCCATGTCGTGCTGGAAGGCGGCGCCATCGACGGTAACGGCGCGGGCACGCTGCTCACCACCGAGGAATGCCTGCTCGACCCGCACACGCAAATCCGCAACCCCGGATTCACCCGCGAAGACTATGAGGGGCTGTTCGCGCAGTATCTGGGCATCAGGCGCGTGGTCTGGCTCGGCAAGGGCATTTCGGGCGACGACACGCACGGCCACATTGATGATTTGTGCCGTTTCGTCAACAAGAACACCGTGCTGCTATGCCGCGAGAAGGATTCCGCCGATGCGAATTACGCCCCACTGGAAGAGAATCGCGAGCGCCTGCAGGGCAAGCGGCTGAACGTCATTGAATTGCCCATGCCCGCGCCGGTGGTGTTTGGCAACATGCGGCTGCCCGCAAGCTACGCCAATTTCCTGATCACCAACGGCCGGGTGATCGTGCCCACGTTCAACGACCCGAATGACCGCATCGCCTTGGGCATCATCGCCGAGGCCTTTCCGGGGCATGTGGTGGTGGGAGTGCATGCCGTGGACCTCGTGTGGGGTCTGGGCACGGTGCATTGCCTGACGCATGAGGAACCAGAGTTTAATCGGTAACACTCGGCACGCGCCGTTTCAGGTCCCCCCATGAGGGGGGTGGCCCGAAGGGCCGGGGGGTGTATGCTCCCCGCGTCCATGTGCAATGCCATACACCCCCCGCCACTTCGTGGCACCCCCCTCAAGGGGGGATTGAAAACCGGCGGGTGCGCCGAGGATGAGACTACGGACAACATGGAGGGCCTTGCGATGAAACGAATGCTTTGCCTGCTGACGCTGTGCCTCGCGGCGGGTTGGGCCGTTGCGGCGGCCGATGTTGCCCCGCTGGACCTGTCCGGCGAATGGCGCTTCCGCATGGACCCGGACAACAAGGGCCTGACCGAGGGTTGGCCCGCAGACGGCATCTCGGGTGACACCGTCACCCTGCCGGGGTCGATGGACGAGAACGGCAAGGGCATCGTCAATGAGAAACGCCACGTCGAATACCTCAGCCGCCTCCACGAATACGTCGGCGCCGCCTGGTATGAGCGCGACGTGACCATTCCGCCCGAATGGGCAGGCAAGCGCGTCACGCTGTTCCTGGAACGGGTCCATTGGGAATCGCGGGTCTGGGTGGACGGCAAATTCCTCGGCACGCAGGACAGCCTCTGCACGCCCCACATCCATGACCTCAGCCTCTCGCTCAAACCCGGCAAGCACCGCATCACGCTGTGCATCGACAACCGCGTAAAGTTCTACGTGGGCATGAACGCCCACTCGATCACCGAACACACCCAGACCAACTGGAACGGGGTGATCGGCAAGATGGAGTTGCGCGCCACCGACCCGGTATACATTGCGGATGTGCAGGCCTATCCGAACTTCGCCGACCGGACGGTAAAAGTTCGGGTGCGCGTCGCAAATACGACGGAGCACGATGCCTCGGGCGAACTCGATGTCCGTTGCGCCGTCATCATAACGGTCAAGAGGCGCGCGCGCTTCATGGACGATACCGGGCATTATGTGAAAGACAAGCCCGTCTGGGACTATACCATTGTCGGAAAGATCCTCGCCCCCCCCGGCAACATGGTACTTGAGCCGGTGCGCGAAGACCGAATCTTCGAGAAGAAAGTGACGGTTGCCGTGCCGAAGGGGGCGACCACCGACGCCGAGATTTCGCTTGCGTTTCCGGCGGACACCCCGGCGTGGGGAGACAATTCCCATCCAAGCATGTATATTCCGAATAGTCCGGCCGATTCTCCCGACAACGTCCTGGAGATCGGCCTCTCTGCCAAAGCGGGCGCGGCAACCATGAGGGACTCCAGCCGCGCCGGATTCTCATTCCGCGAGATCGGCCGCAACGGCACGCAGTTGACGCTGAACGGAAAACCTTACTTTGTGCGCGGCAATCTGGAATGCTGCATCTTTCCGCTAACCGGCCATCCTCCCATGGATCTCGAATCATGGCGGAGGCTACTGGGCACGGAGATGGGCTACGGCGTCAACCACATCCGCTTCCACTCGTGGTGCCCGCCGGAGGCTGCGTTCCTTGCCGCCGACGTGCTGGGCATGACCTTCCACATCGAAACACCGGTATGGACTGAACTGGGCACGCACGCCGATACGGACGAATACATCCGCGCTGAGAGCATGCGCATCCTCGACACCTACGGCAACCACCCGTCGTTCTGTTTCCTCGCCACGGGCAATGAACCGTCCGGCAAGAACATGAAGGCGTTCCTCACCGACATCATCGCGCGGTGGAAGGCGAAAGACCCGCGCCATCTCTACACCACCTGCTCGGGCTGGCCCGAACTGGAGGTGAGCGACTATCACGTGCTGCCCGAGCGCAACCACATGCCGCTGCGCCTGCACAACAACAAGGTTTTCGGTCCGACCACCGATTTTGATTACAGCAGGGCGCTGGAGGGCTGCAGCGCACCGGTCATCGCGCACGAACTGGGCCAGTGGTGCGTCTATCCGCGCTACGACGAGATAGAAAAGTACACCGGCGTGCTGCGCGCATGGAATCTGGAGACCTTCCGCGATTCGCTGGCAAAGAACGGTATGGCCGGTCGTGACCAGGAATTTGCCGACGCCTCGGCCGCGTTGCAATGGCTCATGTACAAGGCCGACATGGAGGCCGTGCTGCGCACACCGGGAATGGCAGGCTACCAGTTGCTCTCGGTGCAGGATTTCCCCGGCCAAGGGTCGGCGCTGGTCGGTGTGGCCGACGCGCTCTGGGATGGCAAGAACGGTTATGGCCCCTTCCCGGAGATATTTAGCCGCGTGAACGGCGAGACCGTTCCGCTGCTGCGCTTCGAGAAATATGTCTGGAGGAACAGCGAGACCTTCCGCGCCAAGGTCCAAATAGCCCACTTCGGCACAGAACCTCTCAAGGACCAGCGTGTGGAATGGACTGTTACGGTTTGGGGGGGCAAACCCGTCGCGTCCGATATATGGAACCTGGATGAAATCCAACTCGGCAACGCCGCCATTCTGGGCGACTTGGAAGTGCCACTGTCCGGCGTGCAGGCCCCGGAACACCTTGTAGTGTCGCTGTGGGTTGTGAACACGAACTTCAGGAACTGGTGGGACATCTGGGTCTACCCCGCCGAGACGCCAAAGGGCGAACCGAAAGACGTGCTCATCACAGACGTCTTCGACAAGAAGACTGAGAACGTGCTTGAGAAGGGACGTAGCGTGCTGCTTCTGCCCGAATACATCGCCCCGGCGCAGTGCGTGCCCAGCGCGTTCGAGCCGGTCTTCTGGGACATGCAGTGGTTTGCCGGTCAGCGGCGGCAATTGGGCGTGTTGTGCGACCCGAAGAACCCAGCTTTGGCCCAGTTCCCCAACGAAGGCTGCACGAACTGGCAGTGGTGGGAACTGCTCAACAAATCGCGTGTCATGAACCTTTCGATGCTGCCACAGGACATGGAGCCCATCGTGCGCGTCATCGACGACTGGAACACGAATCGGCCGCTGGGGGCGGTTTTTGAACTGCGCGCGGGCAAGGGCAGGCTGGTGGTGTGTACCCTCGATATCGACAAGGACCTGGACAACCGCCCGGCCGCCGCCGCACTGCGGCATTCGCTGCTGGCCTATATGGAGGGCGAACAGTTCAATCCAAAGGCCGAAGTAACCGTCAACACACTGCACGACTTGTTCGTTAAGAAGGACAGCGACATCAAGTCGGTCAAGGCGGACAGCGAAGAAAGGGGATATCCCGCCAAGAACGCGCTCGACGGCAATCCGCAGACGGTCTGGCACACGCCCTACCAGGGCAATGTGCCCAAGTTCCCCCACGAGCTGCGCATTCAGTTTGCCGGCATGGTCGAACTGAAAGGCCTGCGCTACCTGCCCCGGCAGGACGTGGCCAATGGGTTTGTCGCCGATTACGAGATATGCGTCAGCAAGAACGGCAAGGATTGGGGCCGTCCGGTGGCCAGCGGCACACTCGCACCCGGCCAGACGGCACAAGAAATCCGATTCGGCAAAACCGTGCGCGCCCAATGGCTGCGCTTTGTTGCCAAGTCGGGACAGGGCAAGGATGATTTCGCGGCCGTGGCGGAAATTGAACCAATCAAGAAATGAACCACGAAGCCACGAAGGACGCGAAGAGATTCAACATGGATATACAGGATGCACAGGATAAGAGGCCCGCAGTGTATTTGTCTTATCCTGTATCTCCTGTTCATCCATGTTAATCAAAGTGCTTGCTTCGTGTTCTTCGTGCCTTCGTGGTTCAATAACTGCCTTCATTCCATTCTGAATGCGTGAACGGGCGGGGAATCCCGCCTATAATGTCGGCATAATCCCATTGCACTGAACTCCGGACGCAAAACGGGGTCTGAGGTGAAAGAAGACGATGACGGATGCATTGACAGCGTTGGACGCGGACACGCGCACGGATGAAGACGGCATGCTGGTGGAACGGTTCCGCGCGGGTGACGAGGCGGCATTTGACGCGCTCGTCCGCCGCAACCAGGACCGGGTCTACGGGCTGCTCTGGCGGATGCTCGGCAACCGCGAGGATGCGCTCGAAACGGCGCAGGACACTTTCGTCCGGGCCTACCGCGGCATTGACGGGTTTCGCGCCGAGGCGCGTTTCTCGACCTGGGTGTACGGCATCGCGCTGAACCTGGCCCGCAACCGCCTGCGCGACCGTTCCCGCAAGGGACGTGACCGCGGCGTGTCGCTGGAAACGCTGGAAACGGACGCGCCCGGCGCGATGCCCGCCACAACGGCGGACTGCCCCCGCGCCGCGGCGGAGCAGGGCGAACTGGAGGCGGCGCTGGCGGCCTGTTTGGAGCATCTGCCCGAGACGCTGCGCGGCGCATTTGCGCTGCGCGTGTTCGAGGGCCTGGCCTATGACGAGATCGCGGACGCGATGGAATGCCCGAGGGGCACGGTGAAATCGCGGTTGAACGACGCACGGCGACGCCTGGCGGAATGCCTGGAACGGCGCGGCGTGCTCGGCAGAGACGCGGCATGAACGACAGAGACGATATTCGCGACGATTTGTCCGCGCTGATCGACGGCGCGCTGGACCCCGACCGTCAGCCCGAAGTGGAGGCTGCCCTCGACACCGACCCCGCGCTGCGCGCCGAGTATGACCGCCTGAGCGGCATAGACGCGCTTTACGCCGCGCTGCCGCGCGAGGCGGTCCCGGAGGGTTTTGCCCAGAGCGTACGCGACGCCATCGCCCGCCGCGAAAACATCGCCGCCGCAGAACCGACCCAGCGTCCCGTGAAACTGCGCATGTTCACCCAGGCCACCCGGCGCAGCGTGTTCTGGCCCGTGGCCGCAGCGGCAACGCTGCTGGTCGGCTTCTTCCTTTGGTCCACCGTGAATAGGGCCAACCAGGCAAACACGCTGCTGACCGTGGCGAAATCAGTCCCGGCGAAAGCGGCCGACGCCGTGGATGGAAAGGAGCAACTGTACAAAGTGCGGGTGATGCCGGAAGAGAAAGGCAAAGCCGAAGCGCCCGCAGCGGCGCCGGTGGCAGCCACTTCCACCCACGCTGCCCCTTCGCCGGGCGCGCCCGCCGCGCAGGAACCCCCTGCCCCACCGGCGGCAGCACCGGCTCCGCCCGCCCCTGCTCCTGAAGCGCCGCCCGATACCGCTGATAAAGAGGCAAAGGGGCAGGTGCTCATGGAACAGCAGCCTCCAAGTGCCGATGACCTGCCTGCACTGCAACCGCTCAGCAAAGAGGACCGTGAACGCGCGCTGCGCCGCATGCTGGCGGCCAAGAAGACGGCACCGGCTCCGCAGGAGGGGGCCGTAGCCGCTGCGCCACCCGCCGATGCAACCAACGCTCCCGCACCGCCGACCTCGGCCACAGAAGCCCCCGCCGCAGGTGCCGGTCCCCAGGCCGCCGCGCCTGCCCCAACCCCCGCGAATACGGCGGAACAGCGCAAAGTGGCCGGGCGCGTCTTCCTGCGCACCGACAGCGGCTGGGTGGACCATGCCTACAAGGGTGAGGTGCTGACACCGTTGGAAGAAAGCAGCGATGAATTCAAGCAATTGCTGCCGACCCATCCACCGCTGGAAAAGGTGGCCGAGTTGGGCGGCAGCATCACGCTCCGCATCGACGGCGTCTGGCGCGACCTAAAGACGACCCGCCCACTCGCGGAGCCGAAATAGACCCGGCCCTTGTGCGGCAACACGCAGCGTGTTTTTCTGGCTGCAACCAAGCACGGAGCCTGTTTTGCGTTCCGCCGAACCATGGTCTCGTTCGGATATCCCAAAGGGATTATGGAGCAAAGCCCGGGGTTGGCCGAAGTCACGCGCCAGCGCGACGAAGACCTACCCCGGGTAGCCAGCCCCGCCAAGAAAACTTCTCTACCCTTATATGGGTTGGTCTTGTCCACCCCGAATGGGTATGGTCCCCGCGACCACACAACGCTTACAGCGTAAAAACCGTAAGAATTGCCCGTTACCCAAGGTAGGCGTCCGGCTCCGCGTTGCTTCGCCTTCCGCCAACCTTGGGCTTTGCTCCATAATCCCTTCGGGATATCCGGACAAAAGAGCAACCTTTGTCCGTGTGCTTATCGTACTTCTGCGTTATCCATGTCTCGACGCCTACGCCTGTCCACTCAAGCTCCGGTCCGTGCACGGCATATTGTCCAGTGCTGGCTCTGCGGAGGCTGTTTCCTATATGACGCCACCGCGAAGCACACGCACGGCCTCCTCGGCGCGGACTAACGCCGCATCCACTGTTGCCGCATCGAGCGGAATGGCCACCTCTTCCCCTAAGTCCGCGTAGTACAGAATGCCCCCGCGCGGTTCTTTGCCGAGCAGGCGGCGCACTGCCGCCGCGTACAACGCCAGTTGCATCGTGTAGCGTTCCGCTTTCTTTTCGTCCGGCCTGCCTGTCTTGTAATCAATAACCGTACCGTCATCGAGCAATGCATCGATGGTGCCGCGCATCACCGCGCCGCCCAGCGACAAGAGGAACGGCACTTCCCGCTTCAGTGCCGGGTCCGCGGTGAGCTTCGCCGCGAGCGGCGACCCGCGAAAACGTGTTGCCATGGTTTCAAGTTCCTGCCGCAGGCGTCCGCGATGAGACAAGCCCAACCTGGCCTCTTTCAGCAACCCCTCCAGGTCGTGCGGCGCGCCTGTGGCGAAATCCCAGTCCTCGAAAAGCCGGTGCGCCAGCGTGCCCCGCGCCATGGCGAAACTGCGCCCCTCCCGTTCCTCCTCGGGCGCGCTTCGCCGCGCCGCCGTATCGGTGCCGCCAGCCTCCTCCTCACCGCCATCGCCGAATATCTGGTTCAGCACTTCGGACACGGAAAAGACCCTGCGTTCCGGCGAGCCCTTCAGGACGATGGGCGCGATGCGCGCGCGAATTTCTTCCAGGTCCACTTTGGATTCCACCGCGGAAGCGGCGGAACCTGGCAGTGCCTCCGGCAGGTCGCGGCGCACCACGCCCCGCCATGTCTTTCCGTTGAATACCGCACCCTCCCCCATCGAGGCGACGCCGAACACGCGGTCGATGACGCCGAACCACGACGCGGGCTTGGGCTCGGACGGGCCCATCAGCACCAGGTAATCGCGGGCGCGGGTCAACGCCACGTAAAGCGTGCGCGCCTCCTCTGCCTCCTCCTCGCGCGCGTTGCGGTCCTTCACGGCGAGCGACATCGCGCAGGGGGCCTTCTCCCCCTCGTCATCCTCCGGATTGAGCGCCAGGCCCAGCGCGGCGTGCATTTTCACATAAGTCGAATGACCGCCGCGCACACCGCCCGTGTCGGCCGCAAACACCACGGGGAATTCGAGCCCCTTCGCCTTGTGCACAGTCAGCAGCACCACGGCGTCGCCGCCTTCGGCCTGCAAATTGGCGTCGCCCTCCCGGGCCGTGCCGCTGCGCAGGTCGTCGAGATACTGCACAAAGCCGCGCAGCCCCGCCGGGGCGCGCCGCGCAAAACTGTCGGCCGCAGCCACCAGTTTGCGCAGGTTCGAGACCTTTTGCAGGCCCTGATACTGCCCCATGAGCACGGACTCGAAGCGGGTCATTTCCAGCGCGCGCCGCAGAAGAGCGCCGCAGGGCAGTTCTGCAATGCCGCGCAAATAGACAAGCAACTGACGCACTGCGGCGAGTTTGTCAGGGCGGGGAAAAGCCGGGGGCACTTCGTCGCTGTTGAATATCCGCGCCACGCCGCCCGCCATGCGCAGGCGCACGATTTCGTCATCGTTCAAGCCCGCCATGGGACTGCGCAGGAAGGCCAGCAGGACGGGTTCGTTCCAGCAGTCCGTCACGGCCTTGAGCAGGTGCAGCACGTCCATAATTTCCTGCCGCTCGTAAAAGCCCTCCCCCGCCGCGCGGCAGTAGGGTATGCCCGCCAGGCGCAGCGCCTCCTCATACACGTGCATGTGGGTGGATTTGCGGAACAGCACGGCGATGTCGCCATAACCCGCGTTGCGCGGCTTGTCCGCATCGCCCACGCACAGGGGCAGGGCCGACTCCACCATGGCGCGGACGCGCCGCGCCAGATAGTCCGCCTCCGCCTGGGCCTGCTCCTCCGCCTTGAGCGCTTTGTCGTCGGCGCCGGGGCGCGGCACAAACACCTCAATGCGCGGCATATCGCCGAGCGCGGTGCGGTTGGTGCCGATACCCTTGTAGTCCTCCACCGCGACCAGCAGGCCGGACCGGAGGAACAGGTTGTTCACGAAACCGAGCACATCGGGCAGGCTGCGGAAGTTCTTTGAGAGCGGCAGCGCGTCTTCACCGGCACGGGTGCGCACGTCGCGAAAGAGGGCCACCTCCGCCCCGCGGAAGAGGTAAATGGACTGTTTCGGGTCGCCCACCACAAAGAGCGCCGGTCCGCCCGGACAGGTTTCCAACGACTCGGCGATGGCAAACTGCACCCGGTCCGTGTCCTGGAATTCATCGACCAGCAGAAAGCGGATCCCCCCGGCCACCCGCGCGCACAGCGCGGGATTGTCCCGCAACGCGGTCCGCGTGCGATCGATGAGGTCGTCGAAATCCATGGCGTTCATTGCGCGCTTGGCCGCATCGTGCGCGTCGATGACGCGCCGGGCCACCACGGCAAAGGACACGGCCAGTTCGGCCGCATCGGGATCGGTCTGGGGATCTTTCCCCTCCAGCGGCATCAGCGCCTTTTCGGCAAAGCTCTTGACTTCCTTCAGTGCCTTCTCCGCTTTCTTATAGGCGTCCTCGTCGTTCCACGGCCCCTTGTTGGCCCGCCGCCCGTCCGATTCCAGCAGTGACTCCAGCATGAGTCTTGTGCCACGCTCATCGGCAGTGCCCGAGGCAATGGCGGCCAGCACGTCCCGCGCCCGAATTCGGCGCGCCTCGCGCGCCTCGGTGGGGGCCTCGCAGAAACCGTCGAGCCCGCGCAGGCGCGCCAGCAGTCCGTGCAGCGTCCACGAACGGCGCAGGTCGAGCATGCGCCGGTTGAACTCGTCGGCGCAGCGGCGTTTCCACTCGGCCAGCAGCGCGGCCGGGTCCTCCATAGGCAGGGCGGCGCACACATCGCGGAACACGGTGCGGCGGCGCAGCACCTCGCGCAGGGCCTGCCCCGCGGCGGAGGAACCCTGCTCGACGACGAGCCGTATCGCATGAGGATCGCCCTCGTGCAGCAGGGTGTGCAGCGTTTCGGTCACGGCCTGTTGTGCCAGCAGGTCCCCCTCGCCGTCCCCCAGCATTGCCGCATCGGGGTCGGCCCCGAGCCGCAGGGCGTTCTCGCGCAGCACAGCCATGCAGAAGCCATGGATGGTCGACACGCGCGCACCATCGACGCCGCGCTCAAAATCGCGCCAGCGGTTGGCCTCCTCCGGCGACGCATCCGGATCCAGCGCGCGCTCCCGGAACCGCGCGCGCAGGCGCGCTTTCATCTCCGCCGCCGCCTTTTCCATGAAGGTGAACGCCACAATCTCATCGAGCCGCATCCCGTCGTGCTCCAGCAGATGCACGATGCGCTCCACCAGGATGCGCGTCTTGCCCGAGCCCGCCGCCGCATCCACGCAAATCAACCGGGCGCGGCTTTCGATGGCCGCCCGCTGTTCATCGGTCATCTTCATGATTCGTCCTCCCCGCCGTCCACGCCGCCGCGCGCTTCCATGCCCAACGCCGCCCGCTTGCGGGCAATGCGCGCCTTTTGGTACCGGCCCGCATCGGGGCAGTCGGGATTGTCCAAATTGCGCGGGTCGGGCGGAAAATCCCCCGCCCGAATCCGGCTGACGGCCTGCGCGATGGCGCTTCGCGCCGCCAGTTCCCGCCCGGCCCATTTGTCCTTCATGCGTTTTGCGCTCTTCCCGGTTGCATCGACATCCGCATTTTTCGTCAGCGAACAGTACCACGCCTCGTCACAGACGATGCCCGGCAGCAGCAGTTGCGTCAGCACCCATTGGTACACCGTCAACTGAAGGTCGATACCGTCGTAAATGTCCTTGTTCCCCGGCACCCCGCCCGTTTTGTAATCAACAACGCGCGCCCGTCCGCCGTCGGCGAGGTCAATGCGGTCTATCTTGCCGGAGAACTGCGCGCTCAGGCCCTCATGGGCGAACACATAGGGGTTAGGCACATGGAGCGTGGTGCCGCGCGTGCCGCGCGTCCGGCCAAAGGCCGCCTCGGCATGGGCCGGTTTGTAATCGTCGCCCAACTGTTCCGCCGTGCGCTTCGTAAAGCGCACCAGTTGTTTCAGCATCCGCGCGCGCTCGGCGGCCAGCAGCGCATCGGGCACCGGTCCCGTGCGCCAGGCGTTCGCCTCGAATGCCGCGCGGAGCGCCTCCTCCAGCACACCGGCAAGCGCGTCCCCGCACTCCTCCAGCAATGCCTTGGCGGATTTGCGCGGGTGCGCCTCCTGCAGAAGGCGCATGGCCTCGTGGAACAGGGTTCCCCGCAGGAGCGGTTCCAGTTCCTCCACCGGTTCCTTCACGTCCTCAATGGCCAGCACATGGCGCACGAAAAAGGAGAAGGGGCACCCGAGATATTTCTCGACCTGGCTCACGCTGAACTGGTGCTTTTCACCGAATCGATCCGCCACCCAGGCCACCGTTTCCGCATCTGCCAATACCCCGTCGAATGCGTCGAATTCCTTGTTGCTGTGGCGGCGCTTTTCAGTGGCGCCTGCCTCTGCAATCCCGGCAAATTCCGAGGTGAAGCCTTTCGCCAGACCGGCGCTTTCCCGCAAAAAGCACGCATTGGCCGCGTCGCGGAAACAGGCCGCATCGACGGGTTCGGGCACAAGGCTGTCGGCGCGGGGACGGGGAAGCACGGTATGGTCGCCCAGGATATCGCGCAATTCGGCAACAAAGGCACCGGGCAGCGCCTCGCGTCCGTCCGTTCCCTGCATGCGCCAGGTCACGGTGAAGCTTTTCTCCGCCGCGCACAGCGCATGGTGGAAGAGCAGGCGCTCCATGCTGGAGTGTTCCTGCGCACCGTTGAGTTCCACCCCGATGCCGCGCAGCCGCTCCACATCCGCCTGGGGATAGATGGCGCTGGAGGAGGGCGGACGGGGCGCCACCCCTTCATTGGCGCCGCAGTAATATATATGGTCAAAGGCCGCATGGCGCAGCGCGCCCGCCTCGCCGCACCAGACGCCCGCGCGGTCGTCAGGCCAGGCAAAGGTCTCGCCGTCCATCGCCTGTGCCAGCATGCTGGAAAAGGCGGTGCGCGAAAGGCTTTCCCCGGTGCGATCCGCATCGTGCAGGGTTTCGGTCAGCCGCGCCAGGGCCAGCAGCGCGTCCTGTTCGGCGCGGCGGTGCCGAGGGTCAGCCAGTGACTCGAGGCCCCGCTCCAGCCGACAGGCCTGCATCACCTTCGCAAGCGCGGTGGCATGCGTCTCCAGAGAGCCTTTTGCCGGCAGTTGGTCATCCAACAGCGCCAGTGCCTGCGCACGCAATCCCAGCGCCGCCAAGGTAGCCTTTGGGTCGGAGAGCGGCAGACGGCTGGTCTCCTCTTCTGCCTCGCTGTGCCGCTCCAGCCGCTTTTCGAGCCAGGCCAGCCCGCTGAACCAGTCCCCGCGCCCGGACACATGGTTTGCCTCGCGCGCCAGCATGGCCGACGCCTCCACGGGCCCCCCGGCCCCCTCGGGCTGGAACCAGGGCGAGGCCATCACCTCCACCACGGCGGCGCGTTCCCATTTGTTGACAGCCTCCATCAGGCGCAGCACGAAAACGCCCACGGCACTCTCGCGGAGCGGCGTCCGGTGACGCACCCGGCAGGGAATGCCGAACTCGCGGAACACCTCGCGCAAAGGTCCCGCCACGGACCCAAACTCGCGAAACGCCACCGCAATGCGGCCTGGTGCCGTGCCCTCCTCCTGAATGTGCCGTTTGACCGCCCGCGCCACGGTTTCCAATTCGTGCTGGCTGTCGAGGCAGGGAACGAGCCGCACATTGTTTTCCAGGCCGGCAAGTGCCCGGTCGCGGGCTTCCGGCGCGGTGCGGCTGCGCGGCACCAACTGCCCTGCGGCGTACTGGGTCCAGTTCCCCGGCGGAGGCGTGGCGAGATCACGCACTTCCAAGCTTTCCAGACCCTTGTTCTTCAACTGCGCCCGAAGACGTTCATAGGCGTTCCGGGGCACCTCAAAGAGGTCCCTCCGTTCCGGTGTCACATCGTAGTTCAGGCCAATCACCAAACGCGGCACATGCGGCGCCAGCGCCGCAATCAGCCCCATCTGGGACGGGGTGAAATCATCAAATCCATCCAGCGCAACCAGTTCCACGCCCTGCAGCAGCCAGGGCTTTGCGCGCTCACAGACGGCCCGGGCCTCCCAATAAAGGCCCGGCACATCGTAGCTGCCCGAGGCGTGCAGTGCCGCCTGGTAACGCCCGTAGGCGCCCGCCACCAGCACATCGAAGAAGCCCGGATTCTTGGCGTTGGCCACGCGTGCCGCGAATTCCTCCGGCTCCACGGCCGCCTGCTTGAGCTGGGTGACCACGTCCAGCAAATGGCGCGGCCAGCCCGGCGCGGCCGGGTCGGGCCCCGTGTCGTCGGCGGCGCGCTGTGCCACCATCTCGGCCAGACAACCCTCCATGAGCAGCAGCCGGTCAAGACTCTCCATCCTGCACGGACGGCGTCCTTCAGCGGCGAGGAGGTTCTCGGCAAAGCCCGTAAACTCGCCCACGCACGCCCCAAAGCCACCGGTCGGCGCAGCGTCGGCGAAAAGTGTTTCCAAGCGCCGCGTGGCAAGGTTGTGGGTCGGCGTGATCAACAGGGACCTGCCCCAGCACTCCTTAACCAGTACGTCAATCGCGGCCTCGCGTCCGGACCGATGGGTTCCGCAATAGAATTCAAACTGTGTCATGGTGGTTCTCCCGTGTGCGAATGCACGGCGCCGCGTTGTGAATGAAATGGACGGGATGGACTTCCGTGACAGCCATGGACAACCCCGACATGGAAGCGCGCCGTGTTAGGTCCCCCTTTGAAGACGAGAGGGAAAAAAGTCGTCTGGGGAACGCATCCCGCCACGACCTGACCGTGTGCATGATCCAGGTCCCCCTTCCGAAGGGGGTGGCCCGAAGGGCCGGGGGATGTCGGTGCTGGGAGCATGCGGAAGCATACACCCCCCGCTGCTTCGAAGCACCCCCCTCGCAGGGGGGATCTAAGACTTTTGTCCTTCCTGTCTTTGAAGGGGGATTCAGGGGGATGTTACCCCGGCGAAGAAAAGCGCCGACATGGCCGCGCGCACTCAAAAAAGGCGAAGCAGGCTCCCTCACTCCCTGACCATGCCGTCCATGAAATTCATCCCACCCACGCAGCATCCCCGAATCCCCCTTATTCGTCACTCCCGCCGTTGTAGAGTTCGTCCTCGCCGATGATCTCGTAACGGTAGCCCTGTTCCGTCAGGAACAGTTGCCGTTTCACCCCGTAGTCCTGGTCGCAGGTGTCGCGCGTGACGAGCGAATAGAAACGCGCGATGGTGTTCGCGTCAGCCTTGGGACGCAGAATGCGGCCCAACCGCTGGGCCTCCTCCTGGCGCGAGCCGAAGGTGCCGGACACCTGTATGGCCACATTCGCATCGGGCAGGTCGATGGCAAAATTGGCCACTTTGGACACGATCAGCAATTTTATTTCGCCTGTGCGGAAAGCCTTGTACAACGTCTCGCGCTCGCGCACCGGTGTGCTGCCGGTTATGATGGGCGCCTTGAAATGCTTCTGCAACACCTTTAACTGGTCGAGAAACTGGCCAATAATCAGGACATTGTCGTCCTTGTGCCGGTTCACCAGCAGCTCGCACAGGCGCAGTTTCGACGGATTGGTGGAGGCGATGCGGAACTTATTGCGCTTGGGCGCGACGGCGTACTGGTAGCGGCAGTCCTCGGGCAGGCGCACGCGCACCTCGGTGCACAGCGCTTGGGCGATCCAGCCCTGCCGCTCCAGCACCTTCCAGGGCACATCGTATTTCTTCGGGCCGATCAGGCTGAACACGTCCTCCTCGCGGGCGTCCTCGCGCACCAGCGTGGCGGTCAGTCCCAGGCGGCGGCGGGCCTGAAGGGACGCCGTTGCGCGAAACACCGGCGCGGGCAGCAGATGCACCTCGTCATAGACGATCAGCCCCCAGTTGCCCTCGTCAAATATGGAAAAATGGATGAACGGGCTGTCCTTGGTCTTGCGGTAGGTCAGCACCTGGTAGGTGGCAATGGTGACGGGAAGGATCGTCTTGGTGTCGCCGCTGTATTCGCCGATCTCGTCGGCGCGAAGGGTCGTTTTGTCGACCAGTTCGTTTTTCCACTGGCGCAGGGCCACGGTGTTGGTGGTCAGAATCAGCGTTTCCGTCTTTGCGGCGGCCATGGCGCCAATCGCCACCACCGTCTTGCCCGCGCCGCAGGGCAGCACCACAACCCCGCTGCCACCCCGGTTTGACCCGCTTGCGTAGAAGGCGTCCACCGACTCCTGCTGATACTTGCGCAGACCGAAGGCCCGGCCCGACAGGGTCGTTTCACGAAGCCCCACATCCAGGGGTGCCCCCGCCACATAGCCGGCAAGGTCCTCGACGGGAAAGCCTATCTTGACCATCGCGCACTTGACGTTGCCGCGCTCTTCCGGTTTGATGAAAATCCGCTTTCCGTCGGGGGAACCCATGATATAGGGCTGCAGGAGTTTCTGGTGCAGCAGTTCGATGATCAGCATCGTGTCTTCCGACTCGATGACCAATCGCCCATCCACACTCCGATAGAGCTTGAGCCTGCCGTAGCGGGCAACAGTGTCCCGCACTTCGGTGTAGATGTTCTGTGGGATTTCGTACTTGCTGTGCTTCTCCAGACCCGCAATGATTTCGGCGGCGGTCATGCCCGTCGCGGCGGCGTTCCACAGTGACAGCGCCGTAAGCCGGTAGGTGTGGATATGCTCGGGCGATTTGACCAGTTCCGCAAACCCCGCAAGACAGTCCCGCGCGTCTTCGAAAGCCGGTCCGTCGGTTTCGAGCAAAATGCTGCGGTCACTCTGGATAATCACAGGTTTGGTGTCTAGTGAGGCCATGATGGTGGAGTGTAGCAAAAAGGCCCGCCAGCGCGCGAACCGGCCGCCAGCCACCCTTCGGCGGGGGCGGGTTTTTCATATCTTGCCCATTACCCGGCAAAATTTTCTGTTGCTAAACTAATAAATCTGTGCTAAACTAACCATCACGCACGGGTTCTGTCCGCTCTGAGGTAAAGGCCACAGGTGAACAAACAGGCAGCATCCGGAGGCGGTTATTCAGGTCTACTCAAACATCTAGCAACAGGACATTGACCAATGAAACACAAACGCTCCGGATTCACGCTTATCGAACTGCTGGTGGTCATCGCGATCATCGGCATCCTTGCAGCCATTCTGCTGCCGGCACTGGCCCGGGCACGCGAGGCCGCGCGCCGGTCAAGCTGCCAGAACAATCTCAAACAGATGGGTCTCGTCTGCAAAATGTACTCAAACGAGGCCGGCGGTTCCTTTCCGACCATCAAGGTGTGGGACTGTGACGGCACTGTCCACAAACAGTTCAGCATCAATGCGCTGTCTGTCTATCCGGAATACCTGACGGACCCGGCCATTCTGCTCTGCCCGTCTGCCCCGGGAAACAAGGGCGTTGCGGGTTCCTTCAACGCTGTGACCGCCACAACCACCCAGATTTGGAACGGCACGGCATTCACCCCGGCGCCGGCGGGAGCGGACAAACTCTTCTTCCCCTGCGAGGTGAGCATTTACTCGGACAATTACTTTTACCTGGGCTGGGCGCTGGTCATCCCCGGCATCACGGATGATCCGCACACGTTCAACGCCGTCGGCCAGGCGGCCCTTGTTTCCGAGATGATGGCCTATTTTTCCACCAAGCCGGGCCTTGATCAGAGCCTTGTGACGAATCTGACCCAAATAATCCAGCAACTGGCCGCAGACGTCACTAACTCGGACCCCACAGTGGTGGATCAGGACATCAAGACAAATGTTCCAAATGTGCCTGCCCTGACCATCTACCGCCTCAAGGAAGGCATCGAGCGCTTCTTCATTACCGACATCAACAATCCCGGTTCGGGCAGCACCGCGCAAAGCCAGTTGTCCGTCACGTCCGACAACATCAGTTCCAGCACGTCCAGCAAGCAGGGCTTCAACCATATTCCGGGCGGCTGCAATGTCCTGTACATGGACGGCCATGTTGAATTCCTGAAATACCCGGCCGGATTCCCGGCAAGCCCCCTTGCCGCAGCCCTGATGGCTTCCTTCGGGGGCTAAGCCTGTAGTAACGGAGGCTTTGTTCCAAGGCCTGATCGTTGTTTCTAGCATTTTCACTTCTCCTGCGGGAGGGCGCTTCCACGGAAGAGTCCTCCCGCTCTCTTTTTGCCTGTCCCATGGCCAGATGCCGTTCATAGGCCGAAACAGGCGCGTACACCCGGGAATAAATGTAAATTCCCGCGATTACATGCTTATTGCGAAAAAGCAATCTCTGTGCTAAACTGACGCCCACGTACGGGTTCTGGTTGGTTTTTGAAAGGCAGACAGGTCACTGGACAATGCAACTGGGACTTGGTGGCGGTTTGGGTCTCTTTAACCATTTTATCGACAGGAAAACTCTCATGAAACACAAACGCTCTGGATTCACGCTCATCGAACTGCTGGTGGTCATTGCGATCATCGGCATCCTGGCAGCCATCCTGCTGCCTGCGCTGGCAAGGGCACGCGAGGCAGCACGGCGGTCAAGCTGCCAGAACAATCTCAAGCAGATGGGTCTGGTCTGCAAGATGTATTCCAATGAAGCGGGCGGCGCATGGCCGACCATCAAGTCATGGAACTGTGACGGCACCATAAACAATCAGTTCTGCATCAACACAATGGCTGTTTATCCGGAATACCTGACGGACCCGGCTATCCTCCTTTGCCCGTCCGCCCCGGGGAACAAGGGCGTCGCCGGTTCCTTCACTGATGTCAATGCCGGCACCACCCAGATTTGGAACGGCACCGCTTTCTCCGCGCCGCCAGCGGGGGCTGACAAGCTGTTCTTCCCCTGCGAAGCAGGCGTCGGTTCAGTCAACTACTCCTATCTGGGCTGGGCGCTGAACCTTCCCGGCATCACGGACGACCCGCATGTGTTCACCTCGACCACGGACGTGGCGCTCTTTGCCGAACTGATGGCCTATTTCTCCGGTAAGCCCGGGGTTGACCAGAATCTGGTGCAGAACCTGAGCCAGGTGCTGCTCGACATCGCCCACCGCATTCAGGTCAAGACCCCGGTGAGTGACGCGCTCAAGAACGTTGATTCGGACATCTCGGTGAGCAACGGCACCACCTCCATGACCGTCTACCGCCTCAAGGAAGGCATCGAACGCTTCTTCATCACCGACATCAACAATCCGGGTTCGGCCAGCACGGCGGCAAGCCAGCTTACCGCCACGAACGACACGGTCAACTCCATCACCTCCAATAGCAAGGGATTCAACCACATTCCCGGCGGCGCCAATGTCCTGTACATGGACGGCCACGTCGACTTCGTGAAGTATCCCGGCCCGTGGCCGGCAAGCCCCCTCTTCGCCGGCCTGATGGCTGCGTTCTAAGCGAAACCGGTTCATACTTCTCAGCTCTCTTCCGGGAGGGTTCCCCAGCGGGAACCCTCCCGGTTTCTTTCCTGCCAACCTGTGGCGTTGGTAAAACAGGCCGCCAATGCGCCACAATACGCGCCGGCAGGCAGAAATTGGCCCCCCCACATTCTGGTCGAGCAGGAGGCTTCTTGATGGAACAGCAAATCCTTATGCGCGCCACGAGCCTGGCCGGTCTGGCCGTACTGGTGGCACTTGCGTGGTGCCTTTCGGAGAACCGCCGTCTCATGCCCTGGCGGTTGGTCTTCTGGGGGGTGGCACTCCAGTTTGGGCTGGGCGTTATCGTGCTGCGCAGCTCCGCCGGACGGGCCTTTTTCGACGGGGTGCGGGCGGCGTTTGACCTGCTCACGGCCGCCACGACAGCGGGCGCCGAATTCGTCTTCGGCAACCTCACGCGCTTCTTCCTCATCAACGGCGTGGTCGCCCCCGGAGCGGACGGACAGATGGCCGCCCAGTCTGCCTATCCCATCGGCGCGGTGGTCGCGTTCAACGTGCTGCCCACCATCATTCTCGTGGCCGGCGTCGCAGGCATCCTCACCCATCTCGGCGTCGTGCAGGTGGTTATCCGCGCCATCGCCTGGGTCATGCAGCGCACGCTCAAGACCTCTGGCGCCGAAACCTTCGCCGCCGCCCTCCAGATTTTCACCGGCATTGAGTCGGCCACCGCCTACGGCGAATACATGAAGAAAATGACCCGGTCCGAACTGTTTGTGGTGGAGGTGTCGTTCCTCGCCTCCATTGCGGCCAGCGTCATGGTGGCCTATGCCAGCTTCGGCGCCGAGCCGGGCCATCTGCTTGCCGCGTCCTTCATGAGCGCGCCCGCCGCCATTGCCATCGCGAAAATCATGATCCCCGAAACGGGCGTGCCCGAAACCTCCTCGGCCGGGCATCGATTCGAAATCCCCATTGAGAGCGAGAACATTTTCGACGCCGCCGCGCGCGGTGCCAGCACGGGCCTGTCCATGGCGCTCAATGTGGGCGCCATGCTGATCGTCTTCATCGGCATCATCCATCTGGTGGACATGGGCACGGTGAAACTGTTCGGTCTGCACGTCAATGTCATGCTCGGCTGGCTGTTCCGGCCCTTCGCCCTGCTCATGGGCGTCCCCATGGCGGATGTCGCCCGCGTGGGCGAACTGCTGGCGACCAAGACCGTCTTCAACGAGTTCATCGCCTACCAGAAAATGCAGCCAATGATTGAGCAGCACCTCATCAGCCCGCGTGCCGCAGCCATAGCGACCTATGCCCTGTGCGGTTTCTCCAATCCGGGCAGCGTGGGCATCATGATCGGCGGACTTTCCTGCCTTGCCCCCGAGCGTCGCGGCGAAATCGCCGCCATGAGTGTGCGCGCACTCGCAGCCGGAACCATTGCCACCTTCATGATGGCCTGCGTGGCCGGGGTGCTGACGGTGGAATAGGGTCTAGGGTCTGGGGTCTAGTGAGGAACGGAAGGCCTACTTCTTCACTAACTTTCTCAAACAGCACCCTTGCCTTACCCCTTGTCTTACTAGACCCTAGACCCAAGACCCCAGACCCTACTCTCCTTTGCGCCACCTTCATATATGGTGTACAGTTAATACATGAGAGGAATCCGGGTTTCCGTCCGCCACGGCGGACAGGTTGTCCCAACCCATTTGGACGGGAGATTGACATGAACGAAGCTAACAGCGTGGACAAGCGCAGCGCGCTGCTGCACATGCTGCGGCAACTGCTCAAGGAGATGGAGGTCATTTCCTCCCAGGGCGCGGGGTACTACACCTGCGCGCCCTTTGCGCGCCGTTTCAACCGCCTGCTGGGCCAAACGCGCTCGCTGGGCGACGACAATGGGCTGCTGGACACCTTTGACGAACTGACTGAAGCCGACCCGAAGGACCCGAGCGAGAAATATAAGGTGATGATGGGCATCCGCGTCGAAATATCGCAACTGATCGCGCTACTCGAAACAATGGGCATGGAGAGAGGCAAATGATGGCCTGGGTGCTGCTGTGTTTTTTTGCGGGCATGGTGCTGGTGCTGGTGGAGTTTCTGTTGCCGGGGATGGTGCTGGGCACCATCGGCGCGGGGCTGCTCGTTCTCAGCGGTGTGCTGGGCGTGTCGGCCTATCCCGGCTATGCGCTGTATATCATCACGGGCGAATTGATCGGCGCGGCCCTGTCCATTATTCTTGGATTGCTGATACTGACCAGAACCCGCGCGCTGCGCGGACGGCTCACCCAGTCCATGTCGCAAAAGCAGGAGCACGGCTACGTGAGCGCCCAGTCGGACCTGTCGCTGGTGGGACGGGAGGCGGAGGTAATCACCGCGCTGCGACCGGCCGGGACCATTCGTGTGGACGACCGGCGGATTGACGCCGTTTCAGACGGGACGTTTATCGAAGAACACCGGTCGGTGCGCATCCGCGAGGTGTGCGGCAGCCGCGTGGTCGTGGACCCCATAGAGGACTGACATCCGCCGCCCGCCCCGGGCGGGCGCATGGCGAAAGGAAAAGAAAATGCCCCAAGCACCGTTGGTTGCCCTGTTCCTGCTGTTCGCACTGGTGGGAATTCTCATCTGCGCGGTCGTGGTCCTCACCTACTTCCGCCTGTGGCTGCGCGCATGGCTTTCCGAAGCCAGTGTCGGCTGGCTGCAGTTGGTCGGGATGAGCCTGCGCAAGGTGGCCCCGGCCGTCATCGTCGACTCGCGCATCATGGCGGTCAAGGCGGGACTGAACATCACCACCAACGAACTGGAAACCCACTTTCTTGCCGGCGGCAATGTGATGAGAGTGGTGCAGGCGCTCATCGCGGCGAACAAGGCCAACATCGACCTGACCTTCCAGCAGGCCACCGCCATTGACCTTGCCGGACGCGATGTGCTCGACGCCGTGCGCACCTCCGTGCATCCCAAGGTCATTGACTGCCCCGACCCGACCAAGGGTTCCTCCACCGTCGCCGCGGTGGCCATGGACGGCATCCAGCTCAAGGCCAAGGCGCGCGTGACCGTGCGCACCAACATCCGCCGCCTGGTCGGCGGCGCGACCGAGGAAACGATCATCGCCCGCGTCGGCGAGGGCATCGTCACCACCATCGGCTCGTCCCAGTCGCACAAGAAGGTGCTGGAAAACCCCGACTCTATTTCCAAAACCGTGCTGGCCCGCGGTCTCGACGCGGGCACGGCCTTTGAAATCCTCTCCATCGACATTGCCGACGTGGACGTGGGCGAGAACATCGGCGCCGCGCTGCAAATCAAACAGGCCGAGGCGGACAAGCAGATCGCCCAGGCCCGCGCCGAGGAGCGCCGCGCCATGGCCCGCGCCCGCGAGGCCGAGATGGTCGCCATGGTGCAGGAAATGCGCGCCCGCGTGGTCGAGGCCGAGGCCGAGGTGCCCCGCGCCCTGGCCGACGCCCTGCGCTCCGGCAACCTGGGCGTGATCGACTACTACCGCATGAAGAACATCATGGCCGACACAGGCATGCGCGAGTCCATCGCCAAGGTGGACGCAGTGATTCCACCTGAAGAAACACCCAAGTGACCGAACTGACCTGGAGAATACGGCCGTGCACGGCTCGTTAGGATTCTTCCTATTCCTCATCATCGCCATCGTGAGCGCCGTAAAGCGCCATTACGATACGAAGCAGGAGGAGGAACGGCGCCGCTCCATGCCCAAGACCCGGCCGGAAGATCTGCCGGAGGCCACGCGGCGCATGCTCTACGGCGACACACAGGTGCCCACGGCCCGGGAACGGCAGGCGCCGACACAGCCCACCGTGATCGTGGCGCGTCCCCGGCAGACCGTTGAACCCAATGAGGAAGGTCCCCGCCCTGTGCCGCCGCCCCGGCCTTATGCCCAGCCGCCGCCTTTGACACCGACAACGAGACCGATGCAACTGCCCATTCCGCCCCGGCCCATGCAGCCTTCGCGGCCCGTGGTCATGCAGCCGCGCCGCGTGCCTCCCGCAATGCCGCCCCGCACGCCGGCGCAGGTGCCCTCTCCCAGCGCGGCGCGGGAAATCATCACCGGTGCGGGACGCATGCCCAGCTCCGTCGCATCGCCCGCGCGGATACCGGACGACGGTAACTGGGTGTATCGCGACCAACTGGAGCGCCGCCGTCAGGAGGAACGGGCACAGGGCCAGGCCACGGTCCGCGCAAACGCGGCAAGAAAACAACGACTGTTCACGGCAGGCACGGACCTTCGCCGAGCCATCCTAATGAATGAAATCCTGGGACCACCGGTGGCCATGCGCGATCCCTTCGGCCCGTTCCAAAGTGGGCCGGGTTTGTAAACTGCCTTCCCACTGGGAGCGCCGGCATCCCTGCCGGCA
>CAITNO010000105.1 GCA_903893795.1 Candidatus Hydrogenedentota bacterium
AGAGCCGGCGGGACGCCGGCGCTCCCAGTGCGCTCAGTTGACTCCCCCCTTCCCCTGTGCGAGAATCCAACGGGTTTCGTTTTTCCTGGACGGGCCGCCGCCGTCTGACAATAGGGAGTCACACCATGACGCGCTCTTTTCTTTGCCTGCTTCCCGCCGTTGTCCTTGCCGCATCGCTTGCCTGCCCGGTGCGCGCCGCCGCCGAGGATGCCAAGGCACCCGTGAAATGCCTGTGGGCGGGCATGGCCGCGCACAAGGACCCGACCGTCGAGGACGCGCTGCGCGACATCAAGGAGCACTATCCCACCGTCGAAATCACGGTGACCGAGGACATCAACGACCTGAAAATCGAGAATCTGAAAAAGTATGATGTGCTGGCGCTGCTCCAGATTAAGGCCGAAGGCGGAAATCCTCCCGACGAGGTGAAGCAGGGCATTGTTGAGTTCCTCAAGGGTGGGGGAGGGCTCTTTGTCAGCCATTTTGCCGTGGCCAATGTGCAGGAATGGCGCGACTCTATCGACATCTACGGCGCCATGTGGGTGAGCGGCAAGTCCACCCACGACGCCTACCACCAGTTCCGCGTCGATGTGGCCGATGAGGGCCATCCCATTGTCGAGGGTGTGAAGCCCTTCGTCACAAACGACGAACTCTACTTCAACCTGCTCATGCGGCCCGACATGCACGTCATCATGACCGCCGACCAGGAACGCTTCGGCCACACGGTGCAAGAGCCGATTCTGATGACCCACTACTTCCACAACGCCCGCTGCGTCTACTTCGCGCTCGGCCACGACATCGCGTCCACCCAGGCGCCGGAATACCGCAAGATTATCGTGCAGTCCATCGAGTGGGCCGCCTGTCGGCGGTAGGCGCCGGCACTACAAGGGGGAGGTATTGCCATGTTTCAAGGTACTGCAACTCCACAATGTTCGGCGAACCCGTATCACGGCTTTTGCAGCATGCTCTCCCTTGCGGCATGCCTGTTGCTTTCTTGCACCAGTTCCCAAACGTACGAGCTGCTTGTGCGGGTGAAAACACCAGACCACGCGCCGGCCAGCGGCATTAAAGTTCAAAGGGTGCTTCTGCTCCACCAGAGCTGGGACAACGCCCTCGCCGGAATCACGGACGAAAAAGGTGAACTCAAGATACCTTTCGAGGGTAAACAGACTTACGCGGACGGGTCAGGATGCGGCGAATATCGTTTCGTACTGATGCCGGAGAAATACCGCTGGGAAGTGTCGCCCAAATATTTCTGGACCTATCCGCCTCAAACCCAGGAAACCGCCAACCATAACCAACTGTGGGAATTCAACGATCTAAAAGATCCCAACAACGTCCGTGAGGGGAATTCACGATATGGTGACACGATCTGGGTTGATCCGGAGAAGCCTCTAATCTGGGATGTGACCTTGAATCCGGGACGGGACGTCACTGTTAAAGTATCGGACCAACACGGCAAGCCGGTGCCTAACGCGACTCTTAAGATGGAATTGGACCTCCAGGCCCCTACACACACCGGATGGGGCGGGGAGATTTCCCTGCCAGATGTTAAAACTGATGCAAAGGGACACTTCAAGCTTGCCCGCGCTGGTGATTTCTTCTACACCTTCACCCTGGCATTAGCGGGTTATCTTGCCCCTGACTTCGGCTGGCACTTCAATTCGTTGGATGCCCGATTCACAGGCACGAGAGGTGCTGTGGTATTCCACAAGTGCGCCATTATGCGTCTTTCCATCAGGGTGGTTGACAAGGACTCCGGTCTGCCTGTGGAGAAAGCAGAATTCTGGGCTATGGATAGCAAGAAAGATGGGTTACTTGTAGATGCGCCTATCGGGACAACAGACAAAGACGGCCGGTTTAGAATGGATGACTTCGACCTGGCCGATTTCAGCGCGGGCATCAACGTTGAGAAAGCGGGGTATACGAAGGAATTCATCGACCTGCACGGCTTTGATTCTTCTATCGACTACCTTGTCACGCTCGAACCCAGCAAAGAATGACACTGTTGCGCCTATGAATTGGGGCGCTGGCAAACTACCTGCATTCTAGGTTTGGATTTGAGCCGGCTTCGGCGACACGGTGGACACGCTCATGGCTAGTACCGCGCACGCCATGTAGTAAATCGGATAACAGAGATTGGCGTTGGCAGGACTCGGGTCAACATAGCGCCAGCGCGCAACGAAGATGTCGGACACAAAGAACAGTGCCGCGCCCAGCAGTGCTCGCCGCCCCGTGGCGTTGTGCGATGTGCCGCAGGCAAAAAGCATCATCAGGCTGATCACGGTGACATAGGCCACAACGGGCGCAAAGTCTTTGGCGGGAACGTGCGGCAGGAGCCATGCGAGCAGGGGAACGTTTATCAGGGCCAGCACAGGAAGTACCCAGAGTGTCCGCTTCCACACGATGCCGTTGACGCAAAACGCCGCTATGAATCCAAAATGGGCCAGCAGAAACGCCGCCAACCCCGCCATAAAGTTGCGCGGCCCCAGCATGTCGCCGCACCAGCAGCCTGCAAGCCCGAGCAGAACGCATCGCCCGTACCAGCCACCAAAGGCACCCCGAGTGACGGCAATGATGACAAAGCTTGTGGATGCCAGAAAGGTGAACGGCATGGCCCAGTCGCCTGCGATGCCGTTCTTGGCAGCCATCATTGCGGCCACGGCGAGGACGGTTGCGACCGGCGGCAGCATTTGCAGGGCGCTTGCCCGAAAGGGTTTTGTGTCATTCATGCTGTGGAATGTCTGCTGCACGATTCAGATATACTTGACCCTGTGGCGACGGTTCAACCTTGGCATCGACAAGCCCAAAACGACGATGGCAAAGCACCCGCCGCCAAGGAGGTTTCATGAACACTCTCCATTTTACCCGTCCGGCTTTGCCAAGAGCCCTTGTGCTGTCGTTTTTGATTGTGGGATTCTTCGGAATCCCGCAAGTCTTGGCCGCCGATGTGGTCGGAACGAGCGGCACGGAACTGCCGGAGATGCCGCCCGGATACACGCTGCAATACTTCGATGACTGCGGGGTGCGGGGGCGGCAGCCCCATGCGCCGCTGAAAATGACGCACACCTTTCCGCCGGAGGCGGTGAAGGCGGACGAGAAGGACCGTACGGTCACGAACGGGATGCCGAACTTCGACATGGTCTATGACGGGCTGGACGATCACGCACCCTATGTCGTGGCCGTCACCTACGCCAGCGAGAAGGGCAACCGGCGGCTGCAAAGTCTCCAGGCTGGCGCGTTCACACTGCACGAACCAAGAGTGCTTCCCGATGGAACCGCGCGGCGCTTTTTGTTCAAGGTTCCCGAAGGGGCCGTGGCCGACGGGAACCTGACGCTGCACTTTGTCTGCAACGAAGGGCACAACGCCGTGGCTTCGGTGGTGGAACTATGGGCACCGCTGCCGGCACGCAGGGAACTGCACCTGGACCTCATCCCCGTCCTCACGGGGACTTTGACGGGGATTTTATCGGACCTTGCGTACAACGGCATTGAGGGCGCCACACTCGTGGTCAAGAACGCTGAGACGGGCGACACAGTGGAGATTCAAACAGGGCCCGATGGGACCTTCTCGCTGGATTTGTCCCCGCAGGTGAAGCCCGGCGCAAAGGGCGTTTTCAGGGTCACCGCGCAGCAGGAGGACGCAGGGGCCGTGTCGGAGGTGTCTTGCGCGGACCTGTGTTTTGTCGAACCCAAGTACCGGCCGATTCCGGAGAAGCTGGACCGTTTGGATGCCACGCAGGTCGTGCTGGACGTGATATGGCGCATTCATCCCAGCCCACCGGAGAATATCCAGTCGTCACCCACAAACACCGATGGGTGGGCGAACTACACCGTGCCCGGCCAGTGGCTGCAACAGGGATTCGATATTCCGAGGGACAAGGCCGCAGGCGTGGCGACGGATTTTGTGATTCCTGCGGAATGGCGCGGGAAGAGAATAATCCTCCGTTTCGACGCGGTGCACGGCGGGGCGAAGTACTGGCTGAACGGCCAACTCTTGGGCAGCAGCGAAAACCTGTATACGCCGGTAGAATTCGACATCACAAACGCGGCGAAACCCGGCGCGAACAACCATCTCGCGATGACAATCACGGTGGACACGCCCTCGGAACTGGCCTCGTTCAGTTCCAATTACGCGTTTCACAACCTGGGTGGGATTGACCGGTCCGTGCGCGTCTTTGCCCTTTCTGAAATTCACATCACTGAGCTTCGCGCAGACACGCAGTTGGATGCCGAATTCAAGGATGCCACGGTTCCTCTGGACCTCACGATTGTGAATGCGGCCGACACTCCTGCAGATGACGTCACGGTGCATGCCCGCATTACCGGACCGTCGGGCAAGGACACGCTTCTTGCAGAGACGGACCTGCATTGCGGCGTTGTTCCACGGGGAGAAACCAACTTTCAGGTGACCATGCAGGCGAAAGACCCGCTGAAATGGTGCGATGAAAAGCCCAACCTGTACCGGCTTACGGTTGAACTGCGGCAGGACGGGAAGACCATCGAGCGTGTTGAGCGCAATATCGGTTTCCGAAGTGTTGTGGCGAAAGACGGTGCGCTTTGGGTGAATGGCAAGCGTGTGAAACTTGCCGGGGTGAACCGCCATGAGACCGACCCGCTCACCGGCCGTGCGGCGACGGCGTGCCACGGCGCCGAGGATGCGAAGCTCTTCAAGGAGGCCAACTTCAACTACATCCGCACCTCGCATTATCCGCCCACTACAGAGTTCCTCGACGCCTGCGACGCACTGGGGCTCTATGTCGAGTGCGAGGCACCCTTCTGCTGGGCGCGCGGCGGACACAGCGAGAGCGACCCCGCGCTGGGCAAGGTCTTTCTCACGCCGACGGCCGCCATGCTCAATTTCCACCGGCATCATCCGTCCATCATCTTCTGGTCCATCGCCAATGAATCGGGCAACGGGCCCGACGGCGAGAATGCGCTGCCCGCAAACTTCGCGACCACCATGGCCTGGTGCCAGAGCAAGGACCCATCGCGCCCGGCGCTGTTCAACAATGAATGGGCGCGCGACGGCGGCAAGGGCGACGTCGCCGTGGTGCATTACCCGCCGTGGCCGCCGGAAACGGCGGAGTTCATCAAGGGCGACGCACGACCCGTGCTGTTGGACGAGTATTTCCCGCCGCAGACCTTCACCTTTGCGGAGACGCTGGCCCGCAATCCGGGGCTGGACGTGGTCAACTGGTCCGGCGGGCAGAATGGCCCCAATTCCTTCTGGGAGCATATCTGCAAATCGGACCACGTCATCGGCGGCGCCATCTGGGCCGGCATTGACGAGGAATTCCAACTGCCCGGGGACAAGACCGTCGGCTACGGTGCATGGGGCTTCATCGACGGCTGGCGTCGACCGAAGAGCCTGTGGTGGGATGCCAAGCGCATATTCAGTCCCGTGTGGATACCCGTGCGGCGCGTGGACTGGAATTCCGGACAAGCTACCATTCGTGTCCCAGTCGAGAACCGCTACGCGTTCACCGATCTGAACGAGTTGACGGTCCGCTGGGAACTGGGCAGTGAAAAGGGCACCTTGAACGTGCAGGCGCCGCCGCAAACCACTGCGGACATCGAAGTGCCGATCCCCGCGTCCGCCAAAGAGGGTGAGCTGCTCGTGCTTCGGTTTATGAACGCCGGAGGCACGCTGGTCACCGCCAACGGTGTGACACTTGGCACACCCCCACCCCACCCAGTCCCCGAGCCCGCCGGGGAGCGTCCGCGCGTCAAGGACAACAAGGACACCATTGAAATCACCGGCAAGAACTTCACGTTCCGCCTGAACCGTTCCACGCTGGCCATCGAGAGCGATGAGATTGCACTGCGGTCCTTGCCACGGTTCTTCGCCACGCGAATAGAGGAGAAGAACGTCTTCAATCCGACTGGCCTTTCCTACGCCGAATTCCCCGCTGACTCCATGCACGCGGTCAAGAGTGTGGATGCGCACGAGGAAGAGCACGCTGTGGCCGTCATTGCCGAAGAAAGTTTCGCCCGCTTTGAAGGGAGCGTGACCCTTCGCGTTGATAGCGAAGGCCAATGCTCCGCCTCCTTTGACTACCAGTATTCGGGGCCGTCCCTGAATGTGGGCGAACTCGGACTTCGCTTCAGCGTTGCGCCCGAGTGCAGGGAGATTCAGTGGAAACGGCAGAGCGAATGGGATGTCTACCCCGAAGACCATATAGGTCGTCCGGAAGGGCACGCATTGGCCACCGGTCCCGCCGGTCCTGCGCCTTATGCGAGCCGTCCCACCTGGCCCTGGTATCTGGACGCCAACGCCTACGGCACACGAGATTTTCGCGCCACGAAATACAACGTGTATGAAGCGGCCCTGACCGCGCCGAACGGTGCGGGACTGCGTGTGGATTCGGACGGAACCGCCGATGTGCGTGCCTGTCTTGCGGACAACGCCGTGTGGCTTCACATCCTGCAGTCGCAACCGGCAGGCGGATCAAACCTGCCCTGGCCCCTCGGCGCCCCGCCCAGAAAGCTCGAAGGCGGCGCGCATGTTTCAGGCACCTTTGCGGTGCGCCTCCTGTCGGCGGGAAAGGAGAATCGGTGAAATGGAGAAGGTCCGTTTTGAAGTGACACTGAACGGGGAACACCTCTGCACGGCGGGCGTCGACGGCTACGGCGTGCTTAACGCAACATTCACAAT
Source organism: Candidatus Hydrogenedentota bacterium (assembly GCA_903893795.1). GTDB lineage: Bacteria > Hydrogenedentota > Hydrogenedentia > Hydrogenedentales > CAITNO01 > CAITNO01. The sequence continues at coordinate 6,656 of CAITNO010000105.1, forward strand.
GGCAAAGCTTGCGATGGCAGACGAGCCCGTCGCTGACTGCACGGAAAATTCTCTGCGCTACGAACTCAATCTTGATGTGGGCGGTCTGGAGTGCAACGATTCGCAGGAGAACAAGTATCTGGTCTGGGCCTACAGGACGCTTAACACGGGGGACGAAGTGGTCGTCCGTCTGCTCCCCGACGGGGAGCACGATCCGCCCATATCTTCCTATCTTGACCATGCCTCTTCCTGCGTTATGGAGGAGGACCGTGCGTCGGAAGCGGAATCTCATGGACGCCCCCCGGCGGCCTCCCCGGAAGGGGAATTTGAAGCCGGCAATGTGCGTCTTGAGTTCCTGCACAACGGTCGGCGCCTGTGCATCGCGGGACTCGAGGACAAGGGCGTAATTGGGGCGCACATTTCAGTAGTGACCCGCCATCCGAACCATGCCCGGGACTATCATGCCGACGGCATGAACGCTGAGGATGAACGGTATATGGCGGTGCAAGGACTCGACAGCAGCCAGCCGGATGCGCATGCCCGCCTGATCTGGATTCGGGAAAAGACACTGTGTCCGGGAGACGAGATTTGTGTCCTCGTATTGCCTCCCGGCGAATACGACCCGCCGCGGAGGCTGCCAACTGCTAAAAAGTAGGGTGGGGTTCCTGCCAAAGGTAGGCGCCGCGAACTTTCTGCCCACGGTGGCATTCTTGGCCTGCAACGGGTAACATAGGCAACGGATCAAGAGTTCTTGTCAATCCGTTTTTCTTTAGGGTATCCATCTAAGCGAGGAAAGGATCAACTCAAATGAGATCACATTGTCTCATCGCAACCGCGCTTCTCCTAACCGTCCTCTTTGCAGGCCCGGCCTTTGCCGCCGACCTGCGCATCGGCATCATCGGCCTGGACACCTCCCATGTGACGGCGTTCACCAAGCTCATCAACGACACCGACGATGCGCAGCACGTTGCGGGCGGCAAGGTGGTGGCGGCGTTCAAGGGCGGCAGCGCCGACATCGAGTCGAGCAGCTCGCGCGTGGACGGCTATACCAAGGAACTGGTCGAGAAGTACGGCGTCAAGATTTACGACACCATCCCGGAGTTGTGCAAGAACGTGGATGCGGTGCTGCTGGAGAGCGTGGACGGGCGGCCGCATCTGGAACAGGTCAAGCCGGTCTTTGCGTCAGGCAAGCCGGTGTTCATCGACAAACCCGTGGCCGGGACACTGAAGGATGCCATTGAAATTTTCCGCCTGGCGGCGGAGGCCAAGGTGCCGTGCTTCTCCTCCTCCTCGTACCGCTATTACCAGTCCCTGCAGGAGGTGCTGAAACAGGACATTGGGGACGTGCGCAGCTGCATTTCCATAGGCCCGTGCCACTTGGAGCCGCACCATCCCGACCTGTTCTGGTACGGCGTTCACGCCACGGAGGCGCTGTTTACGGTGATGGGTGCCGGATGCGAGACGGTGGTGCGCACCACCACACCCGACACCGACATCGTGACCGGCACCTGGAAAGAGGGCCGCACGGGGACGCTCTACGGCATTCGCACCAGCGGCACACCGCACAAGGTTATCGTTTTCGGCAGCAAGGCGGTGGCCGAGCAGGAAAACAGCGGCGACTACGCCCCCCTCGTGGCCGAAATTATGAAATTCTTCCAGACAGGCGTGGCACCCGTGTCTCCTGTGGAAACAGTCAACATGTTCGCCTTCATGGAGGCCGCCGACGAGAGCAAACGCCTGGGCGGCGCACCGGTGAAGATCAGCGACGTGATGGAAAAGGCAAAGTAGACTCTGACGGACCCTTGCCGCCGACGGGTCCAATGCCCGGCCTGGCAAAGCCTCACCGTGCATTCGCCCGCTCCGCTATGGCAAAATAGGGGCGCGCGAGAGGGCTGTTTCGCGCACTTTTATTACCTTGTGCTGGCGCAGTGTCTCAACCGTTCAGGAGTTATCCATCATGGCCGACATCGACCTTAAGAAAATGTACCGCACCCGGACCGAAGGCAATTTTCCACCGACCATCGAGATTATGGGACGGTCCTACGAGAAGGTGGAAGACCTGCGCTACGGCACCAACCCCCACCAGCCCGCATCCTATTACCGGCCCGTGGGCGCCGAAGGGCTTGTGCTTGGCGCCATGGAGATGCTCAAGACCGGCAAGGGCGGCCTGTCGCAGACGAACTTGGAGGACATGCAGCATGCCATCGGCATCCTGAAATTCATGCAGCGGCCCACCTGCGCGGTGATGAAGCACTGCAACCCGTCGGGCGTGGCTATCCGAAACGGCGAGCAGTCGCTGGTGGAGGTCTACATGCGCGCCCGCGATGCGGACGCGCAGGCCGCCTTCGGCAGCGTGGTCGCGTTCAACACGGAAGTGGATGCCGATACCTCCGAAGAAATCATGCAGACCATCGTTGAGGGCGTGGTCGCCCCGTCGTTCTCCGAGGGCGCGCTGGAGAACTTTAACAACAACGAAAAGTTCAAGAAGAACAAGGACATCCGCATCATCAAGACGCCCGACTTCTCGGTGCTGCCCAAGTTCTTGGAGGACGGCGCAAACGCCTATGAAATGAAGGTTTTCGACGACGGCAGTGTGGTGCTGGCCCAGCCTTACCTGTCGCGGGTGAAGTCGGTGACCGATCTGGTGGCCGCCTACAATGACCACCCGAAGAAGGGCCGCATGGACATCAAGCGCCTGCCCACCGCGCAGGAACTGGACGACCTGCTCTTTGCCTGGTACGTGAATATTCACGTGCGCTCCAACGGCGTGGTGATCGCGCGCAACGGCCAGACGCTGGCCGTGGGCACGGGCGAGCAGGACCGCGTGGGCGCGGTGCAGCAGGCCATCGCCAAGGCCCGCAAGAAGTACAAGGGTGAGGAAAGCCTGGAAGGCGCCGTGATGGCGTCGGACGGATTCTTCCCCTTCCGCGACGCGGTGGATGCGGCCACCTGCGCGGGCGTGTCGGCCCTGGCCCAGCCTGGCGGCAGTGTCAACGACTATGAGGCCATCGAGGCCTGCAACGAGGCGGGTGCAACCATGGTGTTCACGCTGGAGCGCTGTTTCTCGCACCATTAATACGTGGCAGGTAGGGTGCGTGGATTTTTACGGAGTAAAACGTAACGCACCATCCCTCGGTTGCACAATAGCACCAAGGGATGGTGCGTTTTGCTTTGACACGGCCTGTGGGCGGGGAATGGTGCCTTCCATGGCACTGTGCGCCACTTCACATACCACCCTACAGCCTTCACGCACCCTACTTGCGGACTTACCCAAAAATGCGGCGGAATGCCTGGGCGTCATCGAGGAGGGGCAGATCAATTTCTGTGAACTGATCGCGCTCCTGGTCCGTGATGGGGGCCGAGGGGTCGGGTGCGATGTGGGGGGGGGGAGGGTCGTCCCATTGCAGGTTTTCCGGGGAAAGCCCCTGCATGAACCCGCTCAATTCCTGCGCAAAGAGACCGGCCGCCAGGAAATGACTGATAATCTCGGCCAGATGCCGCTGGCGTTCCTCCAAGGTGCCGCCTTCGAGGAGCTCGCGCTGGATGGGCACGGCCCGACCCCGAAAGAAGACCGACCACTGCCCGCAGGACTGGCAGGCGACCACCGCCATGACATCCCCCGGCATTTCGGGAACGGCCATGGTGGAGTGGTTGCAATGGGGGCAATGGACTTTACTACTGCTCATCACGCACTCCGTCTCGCGCGCCGACATTGCGCACCTCCCTAGTTTAATGCCGAAGGGAGGGTGTGATCAACCGTTTTCTGGCGCATTCAGCTTCCATTGCTGTAAACTATGGGTGCGGGACGGGGTAATTTGAAGTATTCTCGACGGAGGCACAGATGCAGGAAATCGTCGATCTTCGCAGCGACACGGTCACCAGGCCCAGTCCGGGCATGCGCCGGGCCATGGCCGAGGCCGAAGTGGGCGACGACGTGTTTGGCGATGACCCCACGGTGCATCGCCTGCAGGACCATGCCGCCGCACTGCTGGGGAAGGAAGCGGCGCTCTTCCTACCGTCGGGCACCATGGCCAATCTGGTGGCCTTCCTCGCCCAGACCCATCCGGGGGACACCATTATCCTGAGCGAATCGGCCCATCCGTTCCACTATGAAAGCGGCAATCTCGCCATGGTGGCCGGGTTGATGACGCGCACTGTGGCCGACCCGCTGGGCAAAATGACCGCGGAGCAGGTGTCGGAGCAGGTGGTGCAGACCAGCGACACGCACTATTCCCCGACCACGCTGGTGGCGCTCGAGAACACCACCAACCGCGGCGGCGGCGCCTGTTACGAATACTACGAAGTGGAAAACATCGCGCAATTGTGCCGGGACCGCGGTCTGCGGCTTCACTGCGACGGTGCGCGGCTGTTCAACGCCTGCACCGCCTCCAATATTGACGCGGAATTCTATGCGCGCTGCTGCGACACGGTGAGTTTTTGCCTGTCCAAAGGGCTGGGCGCGCCGGTTGGCTCGGTGCTCACGGGCGACCGCGACACCATTGCGCGGGCACTGCGTTTCCGAAAAATGCTTGGCGGCGGCATGCGTCAGGCCGGGGTGCTGGCCGCGGCGGGCCTCTATGCCCTGGAAAACCACGTGCAAGACCTGGAAGAGGACCACCGCCGCGCGCGGGATTTCCGCCGCGCCCTGGAGGCGGAGGGTGTGCAGTTTGCCCTGCCTTCGCCCACAAATATTCTCTACATTGAAACCAATGACCCCGCCGGGGACATAAAAGAACTAAGAGCCCTCGGCGTGCTTGCCATGGCCGCGGGCGCGGAGCGCATCCGCGCCGTATTCCACCGCGACATCGACGAAGCCGGACTGCACCGGGCGGTGGAGGCCTTCAAGGCCGTGCTGGCACCCCGGCAGCGGGACTAAAACAGGGGATTCCCCTGAAAGACAACATCATGAGCGACCCGAAAAACTACCTTATCGACATGGACGGGGTGCTCGTGCGCGGACGCACGGCCATCCCCGGCGCGCAGGACTTTATCGACCGGCTTCGCGGCCGTGACGCCAAGTTTCTGGTGGTGACCAACAATCCCATCTTCACGCCGGCCGATCTGGCGCACCGCCTGCGCATGACCAGTCTGGACATCCAGCCGGAAAACATTTTCACCTCGGCCATGGCGACGGCGCAGTTTCTGCACTGGCAGCGTCCGCAGGGAACAGCCTTTGTGATTGGCGAGAGCGGACTCACCAGCGCCCTTCACGAGATCGGCTACATCATTACCGACCACCACCCGGACTACGTGGTGCTGGGCGAGACCAACGGCTACAGTTTTGAGAACATCACCAAGGCCGTGCGCCTGGTGGCCGGGGGGGCGCGCTTCATCGCCACCAATCCCGACGCGTCAGGCCCCACGGAGGACGGCATTGTGCCCGCCTGCGGCGCCATGGCCGCCCTAATAGAGAAGACCACGGGCCGCGCCCCGCTCTATATCGGCAAGCCCGCGCCGCTCATGATGCGCAGCGCCATGAACCACCTGGGCGTGCACTCGCAGAACACCATCATGGTGGGCGACCGCATGGACACGGACATCATTGCGGGCATGCAGGCAGGCATGGAGACGATCCTGGTGCTCACCGGGGTGACCACCCGCGAGCACATGGCCCGCTACCCCTACCAGCCCACGCGGGTGCTCAACTCCGTGGCGGACATCGAAGTGTGACCCATCCTGCCGGGGCGCCAACGCCCGGCAGAGTGTCTTGGAATCCTTTTCTCATGCAGGCCCCCGTCATATCCGGCTTTCGCCAGCTCGACCCGGCACCGCGGCGCTTCCTCATCTTTGTCGCGGTGAACGTGGTGTCGTGGCAGAACATCGTCGGCCCGGCGATGGTGCTGTTCGCGCGCAAGATCGACATGCCCGAATTTCTCGTCGGCCTGCTGATCTCCTTCATGCCCTTCGCGCAGCTTCTGGTGCTGGTCACCATGCCCCTGGTCACGCGCCTCGGGCCGAAACGGCTCATGCTCTGGGCCTGGTTCTCGCGCAACCTGATCTGCTGCATCGTGTTCACCATGCCCTGGGCGCTGCGCGCAGGCGACCGGCACATGGCGTGGCTGGTGCTGATCGTCGCCATCCTGGGTTTCTGCATCATGCGCGCCATGGGTTCCGGCGGATGGCTGCCCTGGCTGCATGAAATCGTCTCCGAAGACCGGCGCTCGGTCTATTTCAGCACCGAAACGGCCGTCACGCAGGTGATCAACATCGCCATCATGTTCGTGCAGGCGTGGCTGCTCGCCGGGAGCGACCCCAGCATCGCGCGCTTTCTGATCATTTATGCCATCGGCATCGCCATGGGCTTCCTGAGCCTTACCACGCTGAGGCGCATCCACGGCGGCGCGCCCTTTGCCTACCGGCGCTCCTTCGCGGACGAGGTGCGCGCCTATGTGACTGCTTTTTGCAACGGTCCTTTCCTGCGCTTCATGCTCACCGCCACCTTCTGTATTTCCGGCATGTCCTGGTTCGGCTCCGCCGCGGTGATGTACATCCGCGACGCGCTCCGGCTGCACGACAGCATGAACATGGCCATCAGCGGCGCGGCCAGCGTGGGTGTGCTGCTGACCATCGCCCCCTGGGGACGTTTTGCCGAATTCAGCGGCAGCGGCCGCGCCATGTTCAAGTCGCTTGCGGGGCACGGGCTGGCGGCGCTGCTCATGCTCCTGCTGCCGCTGGACGGGCCGTGGCGCGCCATCGGCGCGGGCGCGGCGATGACGCTGGCGGGCGTGTTCTGCGCCGCCTTCATGGTCGCGGTGAACCGTTCCATGCTCAACCAGACCCCCGAGCACAACCGCATCGGCTACACCGCCGCGTGGACGGTCAGCACCTCCATGGCCTACGGCATCACCCCGCTGCTGGCGGGCGGGATTATCGAGCATTTCGGCCTGCCGGGGTTCCGGGCCTGCTTCACCATCGCCATGACCATGTGCTTTGCGGGCGCGGTGCTTTGCCTCTATGTGGTGCGCGACGGGGAGGGAGCCCGGCCGCATGTCTTCTCTGTCCTGCATCCGGTGGCGTTGACACGCACCCTGGCGCGGATCACGGCGATTACATTGGGGTTGCACGAGAGCAACAGAGAGGAAAAGTAGGCTTATTTCGAGGAAGAATGGGCCTGCTAAGGGGTAAAGTGGGCCGACTATGAGGTAAAGTTGGCCGACTATGAGGTAAAGTTGGCCGACTATGAGGTAAAGATGGCCGACTATGAGGTAAAGTGGGCCGACTATGAGGTAAAGTGGGCCGACTATGAGGCGGAGAAAGGGCTATTTATTTGGGGAAATGCCGCCTGCAAGGCTCTTGAGACATCCGGATAGATGGCGCAAACCACTCTTACAACGGCAGTTATGCGTGGTGGCGGATATTGGTGCCTGTTTCCGGTGCAGGCTGAGTCACCATACCCTGGGGTTTCGCGAGCTCTGGTACAGCCACCATTTCCAACGCAGCGACCTGTTCGAATAAGTCGAGCCATTGGTTGGA